>NZ_JBEVLL010000269.1:0-25547 GCF_040509215.1 Devosia sp. | reverse complement strand
GCCAGTTCACTTGGGAGGTTAGGGAATGGGGGCCGGCCTTAGCCGTTATTGCCCCAATTGTTGTTGTTCTGGTTGTTGTCGCCAAAACCCTGGCGATTGCCGCGATGCTCGTTCATGAAGCGGTCGAATTCTTCGCGATCCTTGGCCTTGCGGAGGTTAGCCATATATTCGTGGAAGGCGTCGATTTCGGCATCGAGACGAGCACGCTCTTCGTCGAGGCGCTTGAGCTGGTCAGAACGGTAGTCGTCGAAAGCGGCATTGCCCGAGCTCGACTGATCGCGGTTGAAACCGCCGAAGTGCTTCTTGTTGTTGCGCATGTAGCCGCATCCCTTGTTCCAGTAAGCCTGTGCTTTCTCGGCGGAGCCGCCAAATTTCTCACCCCATATGATGTAGGCGAGGACGATGAAGCCGAGCGGCGGAAAGGTGATAAAGCCGATAACCATGAGAGCGATGGTCAGTGGCGACCATTGCGGTTTGATGATTGCTGTGTTCATGTCGTTGTGTTTCCCAGTCACGTTGCGATGTGCATAACGTGGCCCTCCCCCTGGCAGGATCAAGAATGTGCCTATGGGATTTCTAGGCTTGAAATGACGCTTTTTCCTTCCTATGCGGCGCATAGCCGTTCCCCCAAATCATGAGCGAAGAGAGCCTGTCGATCAGCGACGATGCCTCCCATTGGCGGCCGTTGCGCCTGCAGACCCTGGTGCTTTTGCGCTGGCTGGCCGTGGTGGGACAGAGCATCGGCGTGCTCTTCGTTCATATGGGCCTCGGCTTCCCGCTGCCGCTCTGGGAATGCCTGGCGCTGATCGCGCTTTCGGCCGGGCTCAATGTCGGGCTATTTCTCCGTTATGGGGCCAAGGGGCAACTGTCCCCCCGCTTCGCTGCCATTCAACTGGCCTTTGACCTCTGCCAATTGGGCGGATTGTTGGCGCTGACCGGCGGGCTTCTCAATCCCTTCGCCCTGCTGCTTCTGGCCCCGGTCTCGGTTTCGGCAACGACGCTGCCACCGCGTGAAACGCTGCTGATCTCGGCGCTTGCCGCCGTCCTCGCCTCGCTGATTTCGGTCATTCACCTTCCCCTGCCCTGGACGCCCGGCGAAGAGCTGGCGTTCAACCGGATCTATGTGATCGGCATCTGGGTCTCGATCATCTGCGGCATTGCCTTCATCGCCGCCTATACGATCCGCGTCGCCCATGAATCGCGCCTCATCGCCGATGCCCTGGCCGCCACCGAACTCGCCCTGTCGCATCGCGAACAGCTTTCCGCGCTCGATGGGCTCGCCGCCGCCGCCGCCCATGAACTCGGCACGCCGCTCTCGACCATCGCACTGGCCGCCAAGGAAATGCGCGCCGAAGTCGAGGAAGGCAGCCCGCTGGCCGAAGATGTGGAACTCATCATCTCGCAGGCGGCGCGCTGCCGGGCGATCCTTTCAAAACTGCGCAATCTCGGCAGCGACCCGGCCGACATGTTCGCCAAGGCGCCGCTGACCGATATTCTGGCCGAAGTCGCCCGCCCGCATGAAGGACGCGGCAAGGTGATCCTCTTCTATTCCGAACGCGCCACCGGCACGCCGCCAGTGTTTCCGCGCTCGGTTGGCCTTCTCTATGGCCTCGGCAATCTCATCGAAAACGCGACGAGCTATGCCCGGGAGACCGTGCGCATCGATACCGAATGGGACCAGGGCAATATTACCGTCACGGTGACCGACGATGGTCCCGGCTTTGCCCCCGAGCTCATCGCCCGGCTCGGCGAGCCCTATCTCACCACGCGCCACCGCGATCCGCATGGCGCCGATGCGCATCAGCCGGGCGGATTGGGCCTCGGCATCTTCATTGCCAAGACCCTCCTCGAGCGCACAGGCGCTCGTCTCAGTTTTGAAAACGAAAAGTCCACGGGCCACGCTCGCGTCACCATCACCTGGCCGCGCGCGGCACTGTGATCGTGTCGCACCCAGTCGATTTTGACGAAAGAGCGGCAAACGCCTAAAGAAAGCGCCATGAACACGCTCGAAGAACTCCTTGCGGCCGATCCCAGCCTTCTGCTGGTCGATGACGATGCGGCCTTCCTCTCCCGGCTCGAACGCGCCATGGCGCGGCGCGGCTTTGCCGTACGCACGGCCGGATCGGTAGCCGCCGGCGTTGCCGCCGTCGCTGAACAGCCGCCGGCCTTTGCCGTTGTCGACCTGCGCCTCGAAGATGGCAATGGGCTTGAAGTGGTTTCAGCCCTGCACCAGGCGCGACCCGATGCGCGCGCCGTGGTGCTCACCGGCTATGGCAATATCGCCACTGCCGTGACCGCGGTGAAACTCGGGGCGATGGATTATCTCTCCAAGCCCGCCGATGCCGATGATGTCATCAATGCGCTCCTCGCCACCGGCGAAGACAAGCCCGAGCCGCCGGAAAATCCGATGTCGGCCGACCGGGTGCGCTGGGAACACATTCAGCGCGTCTATGAACTGTGCGACCGCAATGTTTCCGAGACGGCACGCCGGCTCAACATGCACCGGCGCACGCTGCAGCGCATTCTGGCCAAACGCGCGCCGAGGTAACCGGCCCTCCAAATGGCCGTCATTGCCGGGCTTGTCCCGGCAATCCATCTTGGGAGGCATGCCATCCTGCGGATGGCATGGACCACCGGGCTTGTCCCGGTGGTGACGATGACTAGGCAATCGCGCCCTAGACCTCGAACAGCGTCGAGAACCCGCCAAAGATCATCCGCTGGCCGTCGAACGGCATGTTGGGGACGTTCTTCATCGCCGGGTCCTCCATCATCTTCTTCATCACCGCGTCGCGCGTCGCCTTGTCGGGATATTCGATCCAGGAAAAGACGATCACTTCGTCTTCCTTGGCCTGCACGGCGCGCTGAAAATCGGTGACCTTTCCCGGCGGGACATCATCGCCCCAGTTCTCGACGGTGCGGGTGGCGCCCCACTGCTTGGCGAGTTCGGCGACGCCGCGCGCATGGGTGATGTATTGTTCCTTGTTTGCCTTAGGCACGGCAGCGACAAATCCATCGATATAGGTCATTTCGTCTCTCCTCATTTCTTCCAAGCAAAACAGCGGCGGCATCCTTGCGGTTGCTCCGCTGCCTCGACTTTGACGAATGGCTGGGTCTAAGTTCGACACCCAAAGCGAAAAATCGGGAGTCTTGCGATGACGGTGACCCTCCATTTCCACGGTGCGGCCGGCACGGTCACGGGATCATGCTACCGGGTTGAGCATCCCCAAGGGCAGTTCCTCGTCGATTGCGGGCTCTTTCAGGGCAACAAGTCGGTGCGCGACCTGAACCTGAAACCCACACCCTTCAATCCCCGCGAAATCGACTTTCTGCTCCTGACCCATGCCCATATCGACCATGCGGGCTTACTTCCAAAGCTCTATGCCGAAGGCTGGCGCGGGCCAATGTGGATGACCGAACCCACCGCCGGCCTCCTCGAATATCTCCTTCCCGACAGCGCCGGCATCCAGGAAAGCGAAGCCGAGCGCGAGACCAAGAAGCGCAATCATCGCGGCGATGAGCCGGCAAAGCCGCTCTACACGATGGAAGACGCGACCGAAGCGCTGCAGCACCGGAAAACCTGCAACTATGGCGAGTGGATCAATCCGGGTCCGGGCGTGCGCGCCCGCTATTGGAATGCCGGCCACATCATCGGCTCGGCTTCTATCGAAGTCGAAGTCACCAACGGCGAAGGCAAGCCGGTGCGCCTGATGTTTTCGGGCGATATCGGCCCGGACGAGAAGGTGTTTTACAACGAGCCCGAAGGCCCTTCGGACTTCGACTATATCCTCTCGGAATCCACCTATGGCGGCCGCGAGCGCGAGGACTATACCCTCGTGCAACGCCGCGAAGCGCTGAAGACCGAGATTAACCTGGCCATGAGCAAGGGTGGCAATCTCATCATCCCCGCCTTTGCCGTCGAGCGCAGCCAGGAACTTCTGCACGATATCGGCGTCCTGATCCGCGACGGCGAGATCGATCCGCGCCTCGTCGTGCTCGACTCTCCGCTCGCCAGCAAAGTGACCGGCGTCTATCGCAAATATTCAAAGATGTTCGAGGACACTGAGCTCACCGCCGACGAGCTCTTCAACGATCCACGCTTCCGCATCATCGAAGCCGTCGAAGATTCAAAGGCGCTCAACACCATCAAGGGCGGCGCGATCATCATGTCGGCCTCGGGCATGGCCGATGCCGGACGCATCAAGCATCACCTGCGCAACAACCTGATCCGCGCCAATGCCACCGTGCTTTTTGTCGGCTATCAGGCGCCGGGCACGCTGGGGCAGATCATTCTCTCGGGCGCCAAGGAAGTGCGCATCCATGGCACGCTGGTGCCGGTGCGCGCCACCGTGCGCTCCATGGGCAATTACTCGGCCCATGCCGACCATTCCGAACTGATGGAATGGATCAGGGAACGCCTGCCGGCGCACGGCGCCATCTTCCTCACCCATGGCGAGGACGAGGAACGAACGGCTCTCCGTGCCGCGCTGATGGCGAGCGGAATTGGTGGAGACCAGATCGTCCTGCCCCAGCTCGACGACTATTTTGAATTGACCGCTGCCGGCATAACCGCCGCCAAGGCGCCCGACGCCCGCCGCGTCGATCTCAGGCAGCTGCCGGCCGACTGGCACAATGCCTTTTCCGATTTCACCATCCGCCTCAGCCAACGCCTGCATGACCTGCCGGACAGCCAGAAGCTGGCCCTGATGCAATCGCTGCAAGGCAAACTGTCGGAACTGGGCGCCGAGCCCAGCCCGCCGCCGGTGCCGACACCGGTCACCCCAGTCGAGACACAGTCTTTCGACGAGTAGTTTCCTACGACGCCGGGCGCGGCTTCAGGCGCCCGGCCATGACAAAGGTCAGCACCAGCAAGGGGATGAGCATGGAGAACGCCATGCGCACCCCGAGCCCCTGCGCCACGGCACCAATCAGGGCAGGCGCGCCGAGATTGACGAGCTGGAAGATCAGCGTTGTCGCGGCGACGTTCTGGCTTGCCGGACGATCTCCAATGCGCGCGGCGGCCGAGAGCATCAGCGGATAGAGCACGCAGATGCCGATACCCACGATCACAAAGCCGGCGAGTGCCACATAGGCATTGGGGGACAGGACGATCAGCACCATGCCAGCCACGGCGATCGCCGAAAGCAGGCGCGCGACCGGCACCGGCCCAAAGCGGTCGATCACGCGATCGGCCAGGAGCCGGCCGGTGGCCATTGCAGCAAGGAGCGCCGGCAAAGCCAGCGATTCAACGAAGGGCGACACGTCAAAGTTGTCGCGCAGATAAATGATCGACCAGGCGCGCGAGGCGCCTTCGGTGAGACCGGCACCGAGACCGAAGGCGACGAGCCCCAGCGTCGCCAATGTCGGCAGCGCCAGCTTCTTGACCTTTTCGCCGCTGTACGGGCGCGGCGGCATCACCGGCATGGGCACGACCACCACGAGCAGCAGCACAATAAGAATCGGCGCCAGTGCCCAGAGGTGGATGGCTGGGTCGACATGCAAACCGCGCAAAGTCGCGCCGAGCAGCGAGGTGAGGAGAAAGCCAACGCTCCAGATACCGTGGCAGGTATTCATCACCCGCGCGCCCGTCGCCGCCTCGACCCGGTCGGCTTCGACATTCATGGCGATATTGCTCAGCGAAAAACCAAGCCCGTTGAAGGCGAGAAGCACGAAGAGCGCGATGGGGTGGAGCAAAATGGTCGCGAGAGCGGCCGTGATGATGACCAAGGGCAGCACCGCCAGAATGGCGCGGCGCGGCCCGAAACGCTCGATGATGGCGCTCGAAAACAGGAACATCGAGAGCGCGCCGAGCGGCTGGCCCATCAGCACGAGCCCGAGCTGTCCCTCGGACAATCCCATGGCGAGTTGCAGGTCGGGAATGCGCGTATGGATCGCACCGGCGGCCAGGGCGTGGGTGAAGAAGAGCGCGATCACGCGCCAGCGGGCAGAGGTCATCAGTCCAGTCAGTATTTTAGCGCGGACCGGGGTCCATCAGCACATGGATGCGGTCGGCGCCCAGGCGGGCGAGTTTGAGCATCAGTGCCTTGCGGCGGGCGGGGGCAAGGGGAGTATCGGGACTATCGCGCAGAATGGCGCCATCATGCCCGTCGGCAACAATGAGGCCCTCGCTTTCCGGGAAAATCTCCCCGTCGAGTTCGGGCGGTTTGGCAAAGAAGAACTTGTCTGAAAATTCGCGGTATTCGGGCCATTTCCGATCGACCTGAAAATCGATCGGGCTCGACTTGATCTCGATGATCCAGATCTCGCCCTTGGGTCCAACTGCCAGGACGTCGGCGCGCCGCCCATTGCTCAGCGGCACTTCGGCATAGCAGGCCATGTCGTGCCGCTCGCGCAACATGCGCATCACCCCGCGCTGCACGCGCAGCGCCGTGGCCGATTGCCGGAGATCGACAATGGAGGGCAACTCCTCAGCCATGGGCAATTACGGCAGGCTTCCGCGCCGGCAAGGCGCGAATGGCGAGGAGCGCCGCGACCAGCAGCGGCACCACGACCCAGTAGGACATGCGGATGCCGAACTCTTCGGCAACGAAACCGAGCAGCGGCGGGGCGAGGAAGAAGACCACAAAAGTCATCTGCCCCAGTGAAGCGACATTGACCGAAGCCGGGCGGTCGGTGCGCTGCGCCGCCGCCGAGACGGCCAGCGGATAAACCGCCGAACAGCCGATGCCGGTCAGCACGAAGCCCAGCAGCGCCACATATTCATGCGGAGCGGTCGCGACGAGAACCAGACCGACAATGGCTATCAGCAACAGCGTCGCGGCGACGGCGCGCGGCGAGAACCGGTCGACTACGCCATCCATGGAGAGGCGCGCCACGGCCATGGCGAGCGAAAATACGGTGACGCTGAGCCCGCCGATAAAGGGTTCGACGTGGAACACGTCGCGCATGTAGATCGCCGACCAGTCGATCCCCGCGCCTTCGGCCAAGAGCGGCGCCGCGCCGATGAGGCAGAGCGCGGCAAGGCCGATCGTCGGGAAAGCGATGCGCGGGGCTTCGCCGGCATGGGAATCGGGCCGCAGCGGCGCATTCTCGATGCCGCGGAAGACGAAGAGCCCGGCAATCACCACGACGATCAGCGCCGCCACCAGATGAACCGTGACGGGCACACCCGCCTGGCGCAGGCCGGAACTGACCAAAGCCGTCACGAAGAAACCAAGGCTCCACATGCCATGGGTGCGGCTCATGATGCCGTAGCCGAGCTGGGCTTCGAGCCGGTCAGCTTCGAGATTGACGATGATCTCCACCGCCCCCGCGCAAATGCCGGCGAAAAACAGCAGCGGCACCACGAACAGGGCCGACGGCATGAATGGCACCAGCGCATAGAGCGCCGAGGCGAGGAAGATGGTGACGAAGACGCTGGTCCGCGCGGGATAGCGCGCGATGAAAGGACCGGAAAAGGTCAGGCCCACCAGCGCGCCACAGGACATGGCGATGAGCATCAGTCCCAACTGCCCCTCGGTCAGCTCAAACTGCCGCTGCAGATCGGGCAGGCGCGACAACATCGCGCCCATCGAGAGCGCGAATATGAAGAAGACCCCGAAGATCCGATGGTGCGGGCGCATGAAATTCTCCTTGCGAGGGTTCTGGCGCGCGGCGGCGTCAGAACCCGTCAGCAATCGTCTTTAGTGGCCGGTCAGCCGAGCGGCGTCGGCTCAGGCGGCAAGCCGTGCGGCGCATCCACCTTCTTGGTGCCGAGCGCAAAACTGGACGCCCAAAGGCCGGCCAGCAGCAGCGGCAGGCAGATGAGATAGGACCAGCGGATGCCCAGGAACTCGGCGACAAAGCCAAGCAGTGGAGGAGCCAGGAAGAAGACCACGAAGCTGACCTGGCCGATGGCCGCCACATTGACGGCCGCGGGGCGATCAGTGCGCTGCGCCGCAGCCGAGACGGCCAGTGGGTAGACCGCCGAGCAGCCGGCGCCCATCAGCGCAAAGCCCACCAGCGCCAGTGTCGCCGTCGGCGCGGTGCCAACGAGGAGAGCGCCAAAACTCGCCGCCGTCAGCATGACCATGGCGACATTGCGCGGGCCAAAACGGGCAACGATCGGATCGGCAGAAAGACGCATCGCCGCCATGAAGAAGGCAAAGAGCGTCAGGCCCATGCCGCCGATGAACGGCTCCACGGCAAAGACGTTGCGCATGTAGATGGCAGACCAATCGATGCCGGCACCCTCGACAAGGAAGGCGGCAAAGCCGATGAGGCAGAGCGGCAGGAGCCCGAGATTGGGGAAGGCAAAACCATGGCTCTGGCCCTCAACCTTTGCCGGTTTCGGCGCTTCGGTGGCCGAGAACAACAGGTAGCCAGCGACGGCAACGACGATCACCGCGACGATGCCGAGATGGAAGCCAGCGGAGAGGCCCGACTGGCGGATCATGGCGCCAAACAAGGCGGTGACGAAGAAGCCGACGCTCCAGAAACCATGGGCGCGGTTCATGAATCGCTGGCCGGTCTGCACTTCGAGCCGGTCGATTTCGACATTGAGATTGATCTCAAGCGCGCCGGCGAGAAGCCCGGCGAAGAACAGCACGACGAACATGGCCGGCGCCACCGGCAACCAGGGAATGGTGGCAAAGAGCAGTGCCGGACCGAGCACGGTCACAATCGCGGTCTTGCGGAAGCCGAGTTTTTCGACGACCGGCGGCCCGAAGGTCAGCGAAATCAGCGAGCCGATGGCCATGCCGATCATGGTCAGGCCCAGTTGTCCCTCGGAGATGCCTAGATGGGTCTGGATATCAGGCAGGCGCGCCATCAGCGCGCCCGTGGTCACGGCAAAAAGGAAGAAGCTGGCATAGATACGGTGCTGCGGCGCGATCATGACGTGGCCTCACGCAGAACGGGCTTCGGCGCCAGGACATGGGCCGTGGTGAAGCCGAGCAGCACGAGCGGAATGCCGACACCAAAAACCCACTGGATACCAAAATGCTCGCCGATAAAGCCGAGAAGCGGCGGTCCCAGGAGGAAAGCGGTAAACGAGAACTGCGCCAGCGCCGCCACATTGACGGCGGCGGGTCGATCGGTCTGTTGCGCCGCCGCCGACATGGCGAGCGGGAAGAGCGCCGAAGAGCCGACGCCGATGAGCGCAAAGCCAAGATAGGCCACCCAGGCGGCGGGGGCGAAGAAAGCCAGCAGCACGCCGATGCCCAGGATAGTGAGCAACACGCGGGCCACGAGCACCGGGCTGAAACGCTCGACAAAGCCATCGGCAAAGAAGCGCGCCACGCCCTGCGAACCGGCAACGGTCGCGACGGCAAGACCGGCCCAGAAGGGCTCGGCATTGAAGAGATCGCGCATATAGATGGCCGACCAGTCGATCCCGGCGCCTTCCATCAGCATGGCCGAAAGACACACGGCGACCAGCGCCATGATCGGCATTGTCGGGCGCGCAAAGCGCGGCGCTTCATCGGTGCTGGTGCCGGCGCGGTGCGCCGCCGGCTCGAAGCGACCAAGGATAAGGAACGTTGCGACGATGATCACCGGGATCATGATCAGGAGGTGATAGTGCACTTCGAGCCCCGTCTGGGCGATGAAGGAGCCGACCATGCCGGCAGCGAAGAAGCCAAGGCTCCAGAAGGCATGCGCGCGGCTCATGATACGGCGGCCGATGGCGTGCTCGACGCGGTCGGCTTCGACATTGATGATCACTTCAATGGCGCCGATGGTCAGGCCGACGGGCAGCAGCAGCAGGAAGAACGTCAGTGGGGTCTGGGCCCAGCTTGCCAGCGCATAAAGTGCGGACAGCAGCGGAATAGCGGTGAGCAGCACGCGGCGATAGCCCACGGCTTCGACGATGCGACCGGCAAAGGTCAGAGAAATCAGCGTACCGACGGCCGAGCCGATCAGGGATAGGCCCAAGGCGCCTTCACCCACGCCCATGGCCGTCTGGATATCGGGCAGACGGGGAAAAATGCTGCCCATGGCAAAGGAATAAATGAAAAAAGCCCCAAAGACCTTGATCTGGGGCGGCAGCTCAATGCCGAATCGCATGATAGGAAAATGCTCTAAAGATCAGACCGGCGCGACGTTAAGACATTTCACGGCGCAGTGAAATGGTCGCGCACACGCCCCAATAGAGTTTATTGCAACGTTTGCATTGCTGCCACATCGGCAGACGGATTGGAAAATTCGTCGCGCAATACGGATACGCCGTCGAGCAGGTTGCGCACGATTTCGAGCCGCCGGAACGGCCCGCCGATGCGGTTGGCGACCGGGTTTGGCTTCAGCGCCGCGACGCGGTTGCGCCGGTCGGGACCAAAATAGCCGGCGGTCTCGTAAAAGACCATGTTGTGACCGATCTGCCGGCCGAGGCGCTCGCGCAGTTTCACGGTCGACTGGGGCAGCGCCACGACGTCGTCAAAGCCCATATTGATGCAGGCCATGATGGTTTCGACGGCGGAATCCTCGGCGCAATAGACCATTGGCGAAAAACGAATGGCGCGCGAGGCCGAGAAGCGGATGGCATCGGCCACGGGCCGAAATGCGCGCAGGTCGGCCGTCGCCGAAAACAGAAAATAGCAGACCGGGGTTTCGCCCGCCTGCTGCTCCACCTGGCTGATCCCGCGATAGTCCGACACCCCGGCAAAGCCGAGATCGCCGGCCATGCCGAAAAGCGTCTGCCAGGCCTTGTCCTGAGGCCCGACGACATAGGCGTATGCTTTCATAGCACCGCTGTCCCTGCTGCATTCCCGGAAGCGAATGCTAGGCCCAAGGCCCTAATAGGGACCTAACGAAATTCTCCGGGCTTATTCGTAGATCGGCTTTTCCCCGCGAAACAGCGGCCCGTTCTCCCGCATGAGCGCGGCAATGCGCTCGGTGACAGCGCGCACGGCAGGGGTGTGGCGCTCTTCATGATGGCAGACGAGCCATTGATCGGTTTCAAGCTCGGGAATGGTTCCGGCCATACGATCGATGCGCGGATCGCTGTCGCCGACAAAACACGGAAAAACCGAAATGCCGGCGCCGGCCGCCACCAGTTCCATAACGCTCATCGCATCATTGCCGCGCGTCGCGATCCGGTCGCCATGCCGGGCATGCAGCCACCGTGCCGAATGGGTCTGGCCACCCTCCCCGGCGACACCGACGAAATAGCCCGCTGCAACGCCGCTGATCAACTCGGGCCGCGCGTAGAGACCATAGGCGACCTTTCCGACCAGCCGCCCCGCCAGCCATTGCTCGGTCGGGCGCTGGTTGCGGATGCCGATATCGGCATTGCGCCGCCCGATATCGACTTTGTGGTTGGCGGTGACGAGTTCGAGCGCAAAGCGATCCCCCGCCGTCCAGATTTTTCCAATGTTTTTCGCAAGGAAAGCCGAGGTCCACGGCCCGGCTGAAACGCGCACCACGCGTTCGCCGATGGCGCCGTCCTTCCAGCGCTTGAGGGACAGCATGGCCCCTTCCACTTCTTCGGCGCGCAGCAGCAGTTCCTCGCCCGAGGGGGTCAGCCGATAACCGGTCTGGCTGCGCACGAAGAGCGGTTCGCCCACCTGTCGCTCGAGCGCCGTCACGCGCCGTCCAAGCGTTGCCGCCGATAGCCCCGTCGTCTCGGTCGCCGCGCTCAACCCGCCGAGCCGCGCCACGTCGAGAAACAGCCGAAGATCGTCCCAGGAGAAGTCCATTTTTCATTCCTGAAAAGCGCCTTGCAGTCTCGACTGTAGCGTAAGGCCGTTCAGAAGCGCAATTATCTCCTCATCGGATCGCCGGGAGCGGTCCAGACCTTTGCGCAAAGCACCAGTTTTGAAACACCGGCCTTCGGGCCGGCGCATGCACGCTTTCGCGCAAAACTCCGAGGAGACAACGTCATGTTCGAACCCATCAAGAGCCGCCTGCGCCGCTGGCACCTGCGCAATATCACGCGCCGCAAGCTTTCCCTGCTCGACGACCGTTTGCTGACCGATATCGGCACCAAGCGCAGCGGCATTGCCGACTTCATCGCGGCCCAGCCCGAGGAAGGATGCTGACCATGATGGACAAGCGCAAACTCGGGCCCAGCGGGCCAAAGGTCGGGGCCGTGGGCATGGGTTGCTGGGCGATCGGCGGCCATTTTACCCTCGATGGCCGCAATGACGGCTGGGGCCAGGTCGATGACGCCCAATCGGTGCGGTCCATCGAGCTCGCCCTCGATCTCGGCGCCAGCCTCTTTGACACGGCCGATGCTTATGGCACCGGCCACAGCGAGAGCATTCTGGGCAGCGCCCTCAAGGGCCGGCGCGACGAGGCTTTCATCGCCACCAAATTTGGCTTCACCTATGACGAGGGCAGCAAGGCGCTGGTCGCGACTGACGTCTCGCCAAGCTATATCGAGTGGGCCTCGGCCAAGTCGCTGAAACGCCTCGGCACCGACCATATCGACCTCTACCAGATCCACGTCGGCGATCTCAGCGACGACGTCGCCGATCGGGCCGGCGAAGCGCTGGAAGGTCTCGTCGAAAAAGGCCGCATCCGCGCCTGGGGCTGGAGCACCGACAATGCCACTGCCGCCCGGCGAATGCTGAAATACCCGCATTTTGTCGCCGTGCAGCAGGAATTGAGCGTGCTCTGCGACGGGCCCGACATGCTGGCCCTCTGCGCTGAGGCGGAGCTCGCGAGCCTCAATCGTTCGCCCCTCGCCATGGGCATGCTGAGCGGCAAGTTTTCCGCCTCCTCGCGCCTTGGCAAAGACGATGTACGCGCGGCGGGCCACTCCTGGGTGCGGTTCTTTGCCGATGGTCGGCCAAAGCCGGAAACCCTCGCCGTGGTCGACGCGCTGCGCGACCTCCTCACCACAGGCGGCCGCACCGTGGCGCAGGGTGCGCTGGGCTGGAATCTTGCCCGTTCGCCTCACACCATTCCCATCCCCGGCTTCAAGACGGAGGCGCAGGTGCGCGACAATCTCGGCGCGCTGGAAAAGGGCCCCTTGCCCGCCGCCGTCATGGCCGAAATCGCGGGCATTCTGAACAAGGAAATCGAACATGCTTGATGTGCAAGCCTTTGCGGAGACGACCATGACCACCAACCGTCTCGGCCGTTTTGGTCCGGTCAGCCGGCTTACCCTGGGCGGTGGCGGCATCGGACAGGTCTGGGGCCCGACCTCGGAGGATGAAGCCGTCGCCACGCTGCGTGCCGCTGTCGATGGCGGCATTTCCCTTCTCGATGCCGCGCCGGGCTATCTCATTTGCGAAGCCATGATCGGCCGCGCCTTCGAGGGCAGGCTACCCAATGGCGTCCGGGTGACGACGAAATACGGCCTAGGGACGGTGCCCGAAGACGATGTCTATCCGCGCCTCAAAACCTCGCTCGAAAGAAGCCTTGCCGCCATGCGGCTTGAACGCGTCGACATGATGCTGCTCCACAGCGAAATCCGCCCCGACGATTATGACTATCCACCCGGCGAGCCGCCCAAAAATGAGCGCTCGACCAGCCTCTCGCTCTACCGCAATGCGGTACGGCCGGCCTTTGCACGCCTCGTGCAGGATGGTCTTATCGGCGACTGGGGCATAACCGGCATCAACCACGCCGCCGCGACCGTGGAGGCGCTTTCTTCGGGGCCAGTCCCGGCGGCGGTGCAGGCCATCGCCAATCTGCTCGACAGCCCCGGCGCCATGAACGGCACCGGCCTTTCCCCGCGCCCACGTGATGTCATAGCGGCAGCACAGAGAGCAGGCGTCGGCGTCATGGGCGTGCGCGCCGTGCAGGCGGGCGCACTGACCAGCAATTTTGACCGGCTCGATACGCATGGGCCAGACCGGGACGATTTTGCCCGCGCCCAATCCTTCCGAGAGCTCTGCGCCAGCTGGGGTGAAGACCCTGCCCTCGTAGCCCATCGCTATGCGCTCGGCATCCCGGGCGTCGACACGCTGGTTCTGGGCGTCAAGAACCGGGAAGAACTGCGCATGGCGTTCGAGGCGGAAAGGCGTGGAGCGCTGGAGCCGGATCAGCTCGCCGACATCGAGGCCCTGGGCCTCAGATAACAAAAGGCCGCCCTACGGGGCGGCCTTTTTACTGACATATGGGATCGCAGGGATCACATCTGATCGAGGCAGACCGAGGTCGTACCGCGATTGCGGAAGCCGAGGGCAGTAGCCGCGGCTTTCGAAAGGTCGATGATGCGCTTGCCGTGGAACGGCCCGCGATCATTGATGACCACTTCAATCGACTTGCCCGAGTTCTGGTCGGTGACCTGAACCTTGGTGCCGAAGGGGAGAGAACGATGCGCCGCCGTCATGGCGTTTTCGTTGAAGATTTCACCTGACGCAGCCCGCTTGCCGTTAAAGCCGGGGCCATACCAGGAAGCGCCACCACATTGGGCGTAGGCTGCCGTCGAAGTTAGTGCGAGGGCGGCCGCCGCTGCGGCGACGAGAACGGCTCTTCTGATCAATGGTCTGTGCTCACTGAAGTTGTCGATGAGCATTGCCTAAAGATGACGCGCGGCGTGATTAAGGGCGAAATGGCGCGCGATTGCGGTGTGTTGCCTCATTGCCGCAGTTTTGGCGGCAGTAATTCATTAACCATTCAGGTAGCCCTGGCCGATTCTTAGAAACTGAATCTCAAGAATTGCGGAATTAGCAGGCTGCTAACCGAGATCGCTAAGAATCTGGAAACCACTTTGTTCACTGTGGCCATGAGGCAACGGTTCCCAGGAACTGGCCGGAAAACGCGCATTTTGGCCGACCAAGCCTGTGAATAACGTGAAAGCCAGCCTTTTCAGAAAATGCGAACAATGATTGCGGCCTATTAAGGCAGCCCAAAACCGCAATTGCGGCAAAGAAAATGGGCGATGGAGTGAACCACCGCCCAGTCAGTCAGGGAGAAGACAGGTGCCTGCGGCTCAGCCGCGGGGCTGCGGTACAATGCGCAGATAGGGCTTCAGTTCCTTCCAGCCCTCGGGATACTTGGCCTTGGCTGCTTCATTGGACACGGCCGGAACGATGATGACGTCCTCGCCGCTCTTCCAGTTCACGGGCGTCGCCACCTGGTGCTTGGCCGTGAGCTGCAGGCTGTCGATGACGCGCAGCACTTCATCGAAGTTGCGGCCGGTCGAAGCGGGATATTCGATCTTGAGCTTCACCTTCTTGTCCGGGCCGACGACGAAGACGGAGCGGACGGTCAGGGTATTGTCGGCGTTCGGGTGGATCATGTCATAGAGACGCGCCACCTTGCCTTCGGTATCGGCCAGCAGCGGGAAGTTGAGCGCAGCGCCCTGCGTCTCTTCGATATCCTTGGCCCAGCCGCCATGATCTTCGAGCTTGTCGACGGAGAGGCCCAGAACCTTGACGCCGCGCTTTTCGAATTCGGGCTTAAGCTTGGCGGTGTAGCCAAGTTCGGTGGTGCAGACCGGGGTAAAGTTCTTGGGATGGCTGAACAGAACCGCCCAGGACCCTTCGATATAGTCGTGGAAGTGAATGGTGCCCTCGGTGGATTCGAGGGTGAAATCAGGGGCGGTATCGCCGATCAGGATCGCCATGTTTGTCTTCCCTTGCCGCCAGCGGGCGGCGCTTAATGTCTGAAAAGAGAATATCGTGCCCCATGCCGCCGTTTGAAGCGGCTCGGGGCGGAACGCTTTTGCCTTGTTTTAGCCAAGACCGGCAAGCCTTTGCCTGCCGGAGCCGACAGCCGGAATGGACTATTGCACCATGACCGAGCCGGTGACCGCTCCGGCCGCGGGCGCGCCGTTCTTCCAGGTCACGTCGAGCCCATTGAGCGGCACGACCGAAAGGCTCATCTTGCCCGAGCCCTGCTGGATTTCCCGCGCATGGGCGAGATAGATCAGCGAATTGTTGGCCTGATCGTAGATGCGGGTGACACGCAGCGACTTCCAGATCAGCGAGCGCGCCTCCTTGAAGATTTCCTCGCTGCCCTTCAGTGGAATATCGCCCACGGTGATCGGGCCGACGGCCGAGCAATCGAGCGCCGAATAGGATGGGTCCTCGAACCAGTTGCCCTGGCTGATGCGGTCGATGAAGGAGCGGTTGAAGAAGGCCAGGTGACACACGACACCCTGCACATCGGGATCGGCCACGGCCTCGATGGAAATGTCATTGCCGGTCCAGTCGACCCCGACATTGCCCACTTCCGAGCGATTGCCGCAGGCGGCAAGGGCGAGAACGGCGGCTCCGAAAACGGCAAGGCGGGCAAATTTGTGCATTGGGTCCTCCAGCGATTTCCAGAACATGGTCCGTGCGAAGGCGTCCCGCAAGACGATCAGCCGCGATCTTTTCGTGCCATGAACATTTCGAGCCAGCGCACCAAGAGCGAGAGCGAAATCGTCATGGTGAGATAGAGGAAGGCCACGACATTATAGGTCTCGAAAAACTGGAAGCTTGAAGAGGCGTGCAGTTTCCCAAGCTGGGTGATGTCCTGCACCCCCAGCGCTGACACCAGCGCCGAGTCTTTCACCATGGATACGAAATCATTGCCGAGCGGGGGTAGGATGGTGCGCAGCGCTTGCGGCATGATGACGAGACGAAAGCATTGAAACCGCGAGAGGCCAAGCGAGCGCGCCGCCTCGACCTGGCCGCGCCCCACCGCCTCGATGCCGGCCCGAAAGATTTCGGCGATGAAGGCGGAGTAGCAGATGGTCAGGGCCAGAATGGCTCGCCAGACGAAGTCGAAGCCGCGGATGGTGGCTGGCGCCATCCACCCCAGTTCCATGAGCGGAGCAAGCACCCAGTTGAAGGCGGCCACGAGCGCCGGCGCCCCGACAAAGGCGATGTAAAACAGAAAAACCAGGATCGGGATGCCGCGGATGATTTCGACATAGAAAGTCGCGATCTCGCGCAGCACCCGAACATTCGACGTCCGCGCCAGGGCAATGAGCAGGCCCATAACCGTCGCCAGCCCAAAGGCGAGCAGTGTCACCCAAAGCGTCGTCACCACCCCGCCCGAGAGCTTGCGGAAGATCTCCGCATAGGTCTCGTCGGCCGTGATGGCCCAGAAGCCGAGCACGAACAGCAGCCCGACGGCGAGCAGCCACCACGGCATGCGAGCAAGAATGGAGGGACGACGTGGGCGGGTGGTCATGGTCACTTTCGGCAGGTTTGGTGCGCTTGGCCCCACCCCACCCTCAGTCCCTCCCCATCAAGGGGAGGGAGGCGTTTGCTGCAGCGTCTCGGTTCCAGCGTCTCCCTCCCCCCTGTGGGAAGGGATCAAGGGTGGGGGTGCGGCAAGCACCGAGCACGCGGCTACTCACCCGTATATTCAAAGAACCAGTAGTTGATCCGCTCGTCGAGCCAGCCGTCGGCCTTGAGCTGGTCGAGCGCGGCATTGAAGGGCTCCACAAGGTCCGAGCCCGGGGTCAGGATTAGCCCCAGCGGATCGGCCTTGATCGCTTCGCCGACCTGCTTGAAGGCACCGGGATCGGCGCCGATATAGCCGGCGGAAGCCGCCTGATCGGCAATCACAGCATCAACGTCGCCAGCCTTCACGGCCTGAACCGCCGCGCCAAAGCTATCAAAAACCTTCACGCGCGGATTGGCTTCGTCGCCGTCGAGCACGTCATAAATGGCGGTGTAGAAGGACGAGGTGCCCGCCTGGGCGCCGAACAGCAGGTTGGGATCGCCGGCAAAGGTTTCCTTGTTGTCGAAACGCTCTTCATCGGCGCGCACGAGGAAATACTGCTCCACCGTGATGAAGGGTTTCGTGAAGTCGATCTGCTCGTCGCGCTCGGCAGTGATGGTTATGCCATCAGCGCCGACATCGAACTGGCCGGTGCGCACTGACTCGATCATCACATCCCAGGCGACGAGGTCCCATTCGACATTGGCATTAAGACGCTTGGCGATCTCGTTGATCACGTCATATTCGAGCCCGATACCTTCCCCGGTCTTGGGATCGGCAAAATTGAGCGGGTAATAGGCGTTTTCCGTCACCGCATGGATGGTGCGACCTGCGAGATCTGGCAGGTCCTGCGCCGAGGCGGGTATGGAAATGACGAGGGCCGCGGCAGCCACGGCGAGGAGGGCGGAAGTCCTGTGCATCTTTGCGTCCCCAATTCTGATGCGGGAACAGTAGAGCGCTTTGGCAAAAGGTGGAAAGGGGGCGCATCGCCCCCAGGCTAATTCTTTTTAATTTAGCCGCGATACGAGGTTAAGCCTCGTCGACGACGTCCGCGCCCGGGCCATTCTTTTTCAGCGAGGCGATGGCATTGGTGGCGCTGGATTTCTGCTTGTAGGTCTCGGTGCGCACCATGGGTTCGCCATTGGAGGCGACGAAGCGCACGAAGTGCTGGCCATCCTTGGATTCGACGATCTCGAAGCGGTAGCCCTTGCCCTCTTCGCCCTTGGACAGATCGACCGTGGCGGCCTCAGGCGCATTCTTCTTCAGCGATTCCACCGCCGATTTGGCCGACGCTTTCTGCTTGTAGTTTTCCGACCAGAAGATCGTTTCGGCATTGTAGACGAAGGCGAACTTGAACTGCTCGTTTGCAGCTCCAGTGATCTTGAACTTGTGAGCCATGACGCCAGGCCTCCCTTGGGTTCGACAGGGAAAGACTAGCCAAATGCCGACATTTGAAAAGACTTATTTGGCCTAGACCCTGTCGATATGACCAAGACTGCGCTCGGGGTCGATCCGGTCGCGCACCATTTGCTTGAGCACCCGGCTATCGGGAAAACCGCCATCGCGCTTGCGTTCCCAGACGAGGTCTTCGTCGAAATGGATTTCAAAGATTCCGCCGGTGCCGGGCACCAGTGTCACCGATTTCAGTTCGAGCGAAAAGGTCGAGAGCAGTTCCTGCGCCATCCAGGCCGAACGCAGCATCCAGTTGCACTGCGTACAATAGGTGATGGAAACGGCGGGCTTTTCCGCAGTCACGGCCGGCGTCGTCTCGTCGTTCATTTACGCTTCTTCTTGCCCGTCTCGCTGGGGTCGACGAGGCTTGCCAGAATTTCATCGACAAGGTCGAGGTCCTGGCGCTTGCCAGCCGCCTGCTGCTGCAGGTCGACGAGATAGGAGGTGGTATAGTAGAGCCGCCGCGCCAGCATGCCGGCAATATGCAGCGAAAATTCGGGATGCCCGTCGAGGAAGGTCAGGGCATCGGGGATTTCATAGGCCTCCACTTCGGACAAGGCTTTCACCGTTGCCGAATGCGGCATGTCGAGCAGCACCGCCATTTCGCCGAAAATCGAGCCGGGCTCGTCGACATGGGTCACCTGGGTGCGCTCGCGGATGATCTCCACCTGCCCCTCGATGAGCACATAGAGTTTTCCCAGCCGCTCGCCCTCGGGCAGGATCACCTGTCCCGACTTGAAGCGCTGCTTCTTCAGATCCTTGCAATAGTCGAGAATGTCGGCCATGGCCCGCCCTCGTTCATCCGCCGCCTACTAAACTAGAGGCTTTGTGGCGCAAAGCAATCGGGCTCGCGGCCCCCCAACCGATGCCACCCTCGGGTCAGCCCCGAGGATGACGTTCGGCAGCCTTAAGCCGCCTAAAGCAGCTTCTCGATATCGCCGGCAATGTCGGCCGGCTCCGTCGTCGGCGCAAAGCGATCAACAACCGTGCCATCGCGGCCGATCAGGAATTTCGTGAAATTCCACTTGATGGCTTCGCTGCCCAGGAGCCCCGGCGCGCTTTCCTTGAGCCACTTGTAGAGTGGATGCGCCTCATCCCCGTTGACGTCGATGCGCTCGAAGATCGGGAAGGTCACCCCGTAATTGACCTCGCAGAAGCTGGCGATCTCCTCGCTCGTTCCCGGCTCTTGGCCGGCAAACTGGTTGCAGGGAAAACCGAGCACCACGAGGCCGCGATCGCCATACTGCTTATAGAGCGCCTCGAGCCCCTCATATTGCGGGGTCAGCCCACACTGGCTGGCGACATTGACCACCAGGACCACCTTGCCGGAAAAGTCGGCGAGGCTTTGCGACTTGCCGCTCAAAAGCGGCAGGGTGAAATCTGCAAGAGTGGTCATGAGAAAATTCCGGGTAACATGAGATAGATAGACCTCATCTGCACCCGCAATGGCGGCAGGACAATGGCAAGACCATTGCCCGGCGAACCGGGCAATGGCGATGTGAGGGCAATCAGTTGCCGAACAGCAGATCCATCAGGGTGCGCTGCGAATTCTCGTTCTGGTAGACCGGCTGCTGTTGCTGCTGCTGGCCAACCGCCGCGGGGGGCGCGAAGGGGCTGGTCGGCTGGATCTGCTGACCCTGGAACTGCTGCTGGCCGGCGGCCGGGGCGCCCGGTACCCAGACCTGCTGGCCCGTTGCCGGGTCGACCACCAGCACCATGGGCATGCCGGTCTGCGGATCGATCGGGGCGTTGTTGAGCCCCGCATTGGGATCGACCTGCAGCGGGAAGCCCGTCACCGGATCGATGGCCTGGCCCTGCGCGTCGTATTGCTGCGGCTGGGTCTGGTCAAAGCCCCCATTTATCGGCAGGCCGGTATTGGGATCGGTCATCTGCCCGGTCTGGATCGGCGGATTGGCAGTGCCCGTGCCCACTGGAGCAAGGTTGGTATTGGGCAGGCCGGTATTGGGATCAATGGCGACGACCTGGCCCGTTGTCGGGTCGGTCATGGTCTGCACCGGCTGGCCGGTGCCGCCGTCGACATATTGCACCTGTGGCTGGCCGGTGGTCGGGTCGATCAACGCCTGCCCCGTTGCCGGGTCGATCAACTGCTGAGCGATGAGCTGGCCCTGATAGGAGCCACCCGGAATGGCGACCGGCGAGCGGCCCGCATGGGCCTTGGTCATGAATTCGGACCAGATCGCCGCCGGCACGTTGCCGCCCGAAAGCGTGGTCTTGCTGTCATTGTCATTGCCGAGCCACACGCCGGTGACCATGGCAGAGGTATAGCCGACAAAGAGCGCGTCGCGGGCGTTCTGGCTGGTGCCGGTCTTGCCGCCAAAATCCCAACCGCCCAGATTTGCGCCCTTGCCCGTGCCCACTTCCACAGCGGTCTTGAGCATGTCGTTCATTTCGGAGAGCACGTTGGGATCGACGACACGGCCGGGGCCGGCGTCCGAAGCTTCATAAAGCTGCGTGCCATCCTTGGAGGTGATCTTGGTGATCACATTGGGGATGATGCCCATGCCGCCATTGGCAAAGGGGGCATAGGCCGAGGTCAGTTCAAGCAGGTTCACTTCCTGCGTGCCGAGCGCGATGGACGGCACCGGGGTCATGGCCGATGAAATGCCCATGCGCGTCGCCACATCAATGACGGCTTCCGGCGTGACGTCGATGGCAAGACGGCCGGCAATGGTATTGAGCGAATAGGCAAGACCCTGGCGCAGCGTCACCGTGCCGGCATATTTGCCCGAAGCGTTACGCGGGCTCCAGCCATTGTATTCGAACTGGGCGTCCTCGGCCAAAGTGTCGGGCGTATAGCCCTTTTCCATGGCGGCCATGTAGACGAAGGGCTTGAAGGTCGAGCCGGGCTGACGCTTGGCGGTCACGGCGCGATTATATTGGCTCGCCTGATAGTCGACGCCGCCAACCATGGCACGCACCGTGCCGTTGACGTCCATGGCCACCAGCGCGCCCTGCGAGAAGCCGCGCTTGGGGCCTTCATTGGCCACGGCCTCGCGGACGGCAAATTCGGCGTCCTTCTGCATCTTCCAGTCGATGGTGGTCTGGACCACCACGTCATCCTTGATCTCGCCGATATAGGCGGTCATCAAGCTTTCGACCCAGTCGGCCACATAGGATTCCGAACCCGCAACCACGGTGCGGACGGTCTCCTGGTCGGACGAAATCTGCGCCGCATCGGCTTCTTCGCGGGTGATATAGCCTTCCTGCGCCATGGAATTGAGCACGAGGCGCTGGCGCTCGATGGCGCGCTGCGGATTGGCTTTCGGATTATAGGCGGACGGCGCGGGCAGGATGCCGACCAGCATGGCGGCCTGGCCAAGCGAGAGATTGCGCGCGGAAACGCCGAAATAGGTCTGGGCCGCCGCTTCGATGCCGGTCGCGCCGGAACCGAAATAGACGCGGTTCATATAGAGTTCGAGAATTTCTTCCTTGGTGAAATTCTGCTCGAGCCAGATGGCGAGGATCGCTTCCTGCACCTTACGGCCGAGGGTCTGGTCGGGCGTGAGGAAGAGGTTCTTTGCAACCTGCTGGGTCAGCGTCGAAGCACCACGGGTGACTTCGCGCGCCTGCACGGATTCGACGGCCACGGCGACAAGACCAATGGGGTCGACGCCAAAGTGGCTCATGAAGCGCCGGTCTTCCGAGGCGATGAAGGCCGCCGGCACATATTGCGGCAATTCGCGGAAGGTGACCGCCTCGCCGCCGGTCTGGCCGCGATTGGAGATCAGGCTGCCATCGGCCGCCAGAATACGGATATTGGGCGGGCGATCGGGAATGGCCCAGCTGTTGGACGAGGGGAGTTGGGCGCCGTAGTAGACGATGACGCCAATGACTGCGAGCCCGCCCCAGAGGCAGGCGACAAAACCCCACCACAGGATACCCATGAGAAAACCGCCGCTACGCGAGCGGCGCTTCTTGGGCTTGGCGGTTTCGGCCTTGCCGCGGCGCGGTTCTTTTTCGGAACGCGCCGGCTTCTTGCCACGCGGCGGCTTGCCGCCATTGCCGCCACCACCACCGATGGGGCCGCCGGAGCGTTCATCATCGACGAAGCCGCCGACGGACTGACCAAGGCTCGGCTCGACGCGCTGGCCCTTGGGGGCGCGCGCTTGTGGCTTGGCGCCCCTATTGGGCTGGGCACCAACGCGATCATCGGCCGAAATGCGGAAGTCCATCGAGCAAACCTGTCCTAGGGAGTCTCATCCCGCTTCTATCCTGTTCTCTCCATGAGGGAAACAAAAGGTAAGCAGGAGGTTAAAATCCGCAGCGTCTGGTCGGGCGGCTCAGCGCTGCCCTCAATCTTTTCTCGCGTTCGGATCAGACGCTTCTCTCCGGAAAATGTGGCCGGTTTATGTGAGTTTCGAGCGTCGAGGCCTGACTGTGTCGTCGCAGACACAGCGATCACTTTGCGCTGACCCAAATCGGAACATGGAACGCAGCGGCCCTGCCGCGCCTTGCTCAGGCATTGCCAAACAAGGATTAGTTTCATGCCCATGATCAAGACGCGCGATGGCACCTCCCTTTATGTCAAGGATTGGGGCGAAGGCCGCCCGGTCATCCTGCTCCATGGCTGGCCGCTCTCGGCCGATAGCTGGGATGACGGCGCCCTGGCCCTTGCCGAAGCCGGCTATCGCGCCATCGCCTATGATCGCCGCGGCTTCGGGCGCTCCGAGCAACCCTGGTCCGGCTACGACTACGATACTCTCAGCGACGACCTGGCCGACGTGATCGCGGCAACCGGGGCTGAAGATGCAACGCTGATCGGCTTTTCCATGGGTGGCGGGGAAGTGGCGCGCTACATGTCGCGCCATGGCGGCAAGGGGATTTCCAGGGCCGGGCTCATCGCCTCGGTCGTTCCCTATATGCTCAAAACCCCCGACAATCCGAATGGCACGCCCCAGGACGTGTTCGACGGCATGACCAAGGGCATGCAGGAAGATCGCGCCAAATTCTTCGCCGAATTCTTCAAGACCTTTTTCGGCGTGTCGCTGATCGACCATCCGACCTCGAGCGACGAAGTGCACCATGCCTGGACGGTGGCCATGCAGGCGGGACTGCGCCCGACCCTTGCCTGCGCCAAGGCTTTTGCCACCACCGACTTCCGTCCCGACCTCGCTTCCTTCAAGGTTCCGACGCTGATCATCCATGGCACGGCCGACAAGACCGTGCCCATCGACGCGTCCGCCCGTGCCGCGGCGGCCGGTATTCCCGGGGCGACGCTGCTTGAATACGATGGCGCTCCCCATGGGCTCTTTGCCACCCACAAGGACAAGCTGATCGCCGACCTCAAGGATTTCCTTGCCCGCTAGCAGGTCCAAACTGGCCGCCCCTTGCGGGCAGGTCAAAGGCGGGGCAAAAAGCGCCATGCGTTTCTGCCTCGCCCTTTTGCTGCTCGTCTTCGGCCTTGTGCCCGCCCGGGGCGATGTCGTCGACACCGCCTTCAATCGCGCCATCGCCCAATTGGAAGATGCCCTCCCGCAGCTTCCGGCCGAGCTTTTCGAGGTCGACATCGCCGCCTATCGCGGCGCGATCACCTTCCGCAAATTCGCCTCGCGCTATTGGGGCGGCACGGTCAGCCTGCAGGTCGTTGAGGCCAGTGGCAAAGAAGCGTCATGCAACCGCTTCGCCGCCTTCGTTCGCCTGCCGCCGGAAGCAGGCAGCGTGTCGCTGGTGCTTTGCCCGCAATTCATGACCGAGGGCGCCGACGCGCTGCGCACCCTCACAATTCTGCACGAAATGGTGCACGTCGTTGCCGGCCCCAACGAATGCCGCGCCATGGCCTTCGCTGCCCGCGTCGAATATGCGGCAACCGGCAGCTTCACCGATGTGGCGCGATACTGGAACGCCAATAGCTGCGAGGGGTCGGGGTTCAGCCTCCCCTAGTCATTCACCCGCCCAAAACAAAGATCCCCCGCTTTCGCGGGGATGGCATTGTGCATTTGGTAGCCGGCAGATCAGCGCCAGCCGAGGCCCGGCGCGACGTGCTTGAGAATGCTCTCGATCACATGGGCATTGTACTCGACGCCTAATTGGTTCGGCACGGTCAGCAGCAGCGTATCGGCTTCGGCGATGGCTTCGTCGCGCTTGAGTTCTTCGATCAGCTTGTCGGGCTCGGCCGTATAGCCACGCCCAAACACGGCGCGCTTTTCCGGCTCGATATAGCCGAACTGATCGGCTTCGGAGCGACCCGTGCCGAAGAAGGCCCGGTCCTGATCATTGACCAGCGCAAAGATCGACCGGC
The DNA here is from genome assembly GCF_040509215.1 of Devosia sp. Taxonomy (GTDB): domain Bacteria; phylum Pseudomonadota; class Alphaproteobacteria; order Rhizobiales; family Devosiaceae; genus Devosia. The sequence continues at coordinate 790 of NZ_JBEVLL010000269.1, read as the reverse complement.
TGACCGAGACGCGCGGCTCATGGGTGTGGCCGGCTTCCTTCCAGGCGGCGCGATAGGCTCGGATCTGCTCGGCTTGCTGCACGTGGAACGGCTTGCCCGATTCGTCGAATTTCAGCGTCGAGGACTGCAGGTGCATGCCCATCTTGGCGGCCCAGATGGCGGTCGCGTCGCTGGCAGCGCCCCACCAGATGCGTTCGCGGAGGCCCTCGGAATGCGGCTCAAGCCGCAGCATCCCCGGGGGGTTGGGGAACATGGGCTGCGGGTTGGGCTGGGCAAAACCCTTGCCCTTGAGCACTTCGAGAAACACTTCGGCGTGCTGGCGCGCCATGTCCTGGTCGGTTTTGCCCTCTTCAGGACCAAAACCGAAATAGCGCCAGCCATCGATCACCTGTTCGGGCGAGCCACGCGAAATGCCAAGCTGCAGGCGTCCGCCGGCAATGAGGTCGGCCGCGCCGGCATCCTCGGCCATATAGAGCGGGTTTTCATAGCGCATATCGATCACGGCCGTGCCGAGTTCGATTTTTTTGGTTTTTGCGCCGGCGGCCGCAAGCAGCGGGAAGGGCGACGCGAGCTGGCGGGCAAAGTGGTGCACGCGGAAATAGGCGCCGTCGGCGCCCAGTTCCTCGGCGGCGACTGCCAGATCAATCGACTGCAGCAGCGCATCGCCGGCCGAGCGCGTGCCCGATTGCGGCGAGGGATTCCAATGCCCGAAGGACAGAAAGCCGATCTTTTTCATTTTTGCCTCACGGGGCCCAATTCATGTTGGCTCATAGCTAGGGGGTGATGGCTG
>NZ_JBEVLL010000268.1:0-41916 GCF_040509215.1 Devosia sp. | reverse complement strand
AGCTCTGAAATCGGCAGTTCCATCGGTTTCGGGCTTGATCGCCCGGACCGAACTGCCACATAGCAGCCTGAGACATTTTTAGACGGGAACCGAACCCATGTCCGCAGCCGCGCCCCTGCCCATCATTTCCGGCCTAGCCGATCTCGCGGGGCGCTATGATGCGGTGCTGAGCGATGTCTGGGGCGTCATTCACAATGGCGTCTCGGCCTTTCCCGAGGCGGTGGACGCGCTGGTGCAGTATCGCCGCGCCGGCGGCAAGGTGGTGCTGATCACCAATGCCCCGCGGCCTTCTCCGCCCATCGTTGCCATGCTCGATCGCCTCAACGTGCCGCGCGAGGCTTACGACGCCATCGTTTCCTCAGGCGATGCGACCCGGACCATGATTTCCAAATATCGCGGGCGGGCCATCCACCATGTCGGCCCGGCAACCGACGACGATGCGCTCTATGAAGGGTTCGACCTCAGGCGCACCGGGCCGGAAGAGGCCGAGGTTGTGGTGGTGACCGATCTCGATACCGATGACGACACCCCCGAAATGTACCGCGAGCGCGCCAAATTCTGGCTGTCGCGAAAGCTGCCGATGATCTGCGCCAATCCCGACCGGGTGGTGGAGCACGGCGACCAGATCATCTATTGCGGCGGCGCGCTGGGCGATCTCTATGCGGCCATGGGCGGCATGGTGCTGATGGCGGGAAAGCCCTATCAGCCGATCTATGAAGAGGCGTTCCGCCTCGGCGAACTGGCTGCGGGCAAGGCGCTCGACAAGAGCCGCGTGCTGGCCATTGGCGACAGCGTGCGCACCGATGCGACGGGCGCGGCCCAGTTCGGCATCGATCTCTTGTTCATCACCGGCTCGATCCATGCGGCTGAGCTTGATGCTTTCGGCAAGCCTGATCCGCAGGCGATCGCCGAGCTGATCGCGCCGAGCCGGGCGCAGGTCGCCGGCTTCCTGCCGCGTCTGGCCTGGGCGTCCTGAATTGAGCGATTTCGTTCGTCTTTCCGGTTTTTCGGAACTGCCCGCTGCGCTCAAGGGCGCCTATGTCGCCATTGGCAATTTCGATGGCATGCATCGCGGCCACCAGCGCGTCATTGCCGAGTTGCGTGAACGCGCGCATGCGGCAGGCGTGCCGGCGCTGATCCTGACATTCGAGCCGCATCCGCGCGACGTATTTGCCCCGACCCCCTTCATCTTCCGGCTGACGCTGGGCGACGCCAAGGCGGCAATGGCCGAGGCCCTGGGTCTTGATGGCATCATCATCCTGCCCTTCGACACGGCCTTCTCGCAGATCGAGGCGGAGCGGTTCGTCGCTGATTTCCTTGTCGGGGCGCTTGGGGTGAAGGGGGTCATCATCGGCTCCGATTTCCACTTCGGCCGGCAGCGCCGTGGTACGCCCAGTTTCCTGCGCGAACAAGGCGCCGAACATGGCTTCGCCGTGGAGACGCTCGATCTCGTGGACGAGGGCGATGAGGTCATTTCCTCCTCGCGCATCCGCGCGGCGCTGTCCGAAGGCGCGGTGACGGCGGCTAATCGGCTTCTCGGCTACCACTGGTTCTTCGAAGGCTGCGTGGTCAAGGGCGACCAGCGCGGGCGGGAACTGGGCTATCCTACGGCCAATACGATGACCCAGACAGGCTTCCAGTTGGCGCAGGGCGTTTATGCCGTGCGGGCCAAGGTCGCCGGGAAACTGCTCGATGGCGTCGCCGCCTATGGCAAGCCCATGTTCGATAACCAGCGCCCGCCCTTCGAGACGCATCTGTTCGACTTTGACGCCGATATCTATGGGCAGACGATCTGCGTGGCGCTGATCGGCCATATCCGCGGACAGGAAGTGTTCAAGGGTCTCGACGATCTCATCGCCGCCATGGATCGCGATAGCCGCAAGGCTCGCGCCATGATCGCCGCGGCGCGCCCGATCGGCGCCCTGGACGAAACACTGGGCTTTTTCGGCTAGTCTTCGGCCAGCAGCAATCGCATCAGGTCGGTCTGCTTGCGGACGCCGGTCTTGTCGAAAATGCTGGTCAATTGGGCGCGGGCGGTCGCGTCCGATACACCGCGCCGTTCGGCGGCGGCCTTGCGGCCGCCGGTTTCGATCAGGGCCAAGGCTAGTTCGACCTCCGCCGCCGTGAACCCCCACCGTTGCTGCATGTTGGCCAGCCTGCGACGCAGGCGGCTCTGCGGGTCGGAAATAATGATGACGACTGCCGGCCGGCGTCCGGCGGGATAGAGCAGGCCTCCGGGATAGGGCGCGCAGTGTATGCCCAGCATGCCCTGGGGCGTTGCGATCTGCATGCGGCCGCCGGTCGTGTGGTCTGGTGCCTGCAGGCAGACGGCAATGAGGCGCGACAGGCGTCGGTTCGTCGCCGGATCGTCGCAGGAGATACGGCCATGGCGATGGCGTAGCCGGCCCTCCTCAAAGAGCCGGTGGCCGCTGTCGTTGCAGTCAAGGAGCATGCCGCGGGCGTCGAGCAGCATCGCGCTTTGTCCGGCGAGTTCGAGCACGTCGAGGCTCGCCCGGGCCATGCCGCTGAACTGGCCGATGAGCTTGTTGATTTCGAGCGCACGGGTCAGCGTGGGGAGGATAGCCTCGAAACGGGCGATCTGGTCGGCTTCGATGGCGTGATGGGCGTTGATCATCAGAGCGCCATGCCAGCCGGTGCTGGTGGTGAGCCGGACGCCGAAGGCGCGGTTATAGCGCTGTGGTACGCACCACTCATTGTAGAAGACGTCCCGCTGAAACTCTGCAAATTGGGGCATGGATTCGTCGACGATGACGGTGCCCGGAGGCTGCCCCATCATGTCGCGCATCAGCATATTACGGTCGTGGAACGTAGTGAAGTAGCGCTCGATCTCGGCGGGATTGGTTCTGGGCGACAGCATCTGTGGTAGCGAGCCGGGCGCGCCGCCACCAAGGGTGGCTTCGACGCTGCCCAGATAGTCCGCGATGCGCATGAGCATGTCAGGCCAGGACGCGTCGTCCTCTGCCGCCTGCTGGATCGTAACGAGGATATCCTCGAAGCGCCCCATCGCCTGCCCAAATCGCGCACCGGGCGCGAACCCCCCATCGAACAGGTGTTCGATGTGGCCCCCAACATGAGCCACTAGAAAATCCCGGTCAATCCAGAGGGTTGGTGTCATCTCGATCACTTTTTCACTGGTAGTGGTCCTAGTCGGGGAATTCCGTATGCCCGTTCGCTTCGTTGCCCGGCCCAATAGCCGATGTCGGGTCCGGCTGACCGGCCTTACCGGTGGCACTTTCCATGCCTGTTGAAGTGGGGCGGCCGCGTGTTCTGCTGGCCTGGGAGGGCGGCGCCGGGCGCGGCCATGCGGTCACGCTCAAAGTCATCGCCCAGGCACTCCACGATGAGGTCTTCTGTGACGCCGCGCTTTGCCGCTTGGATCATGCGAGCGAGTTGCAGCCCCATTGCGACAGCGTCTTTCAAGGGGCGCGGCTCTCCGTCAACCGCTCGCGGCGCGAGGCGGCCGGCAATCCGCATGTGGCAACCTGGGGGGATTTTCTCGGGGACCTCAATTTCTGGAACCCGCAATTTCTGATCGCCCAGATCAAGTGGTGGCTGGACACGATCAAGGCGCGCAAGAGCCAGTTGGTCGTTGCCGACTTCGCGCCCTGCGCCCAATTGGCGGCGCAGATTGCCGGGATACCTTCGGTGGCGGTGGGTACCGGCTATTCGGTGCCGCCTTCGGGGCTCGACCGCTTTCCCTTTCTGCTGCCCGAATATACCAAGCTGGTCTTTGCCGAAGACGAGCTGTTGCGGGCGGTCAATATGGCTCTGGTCCATTTTGGCGCGCGGCCGCTCGCAAGGCTCTCCGACATCTATTCAGAGAGCACGGCCATGCCACGCACAATTTCCGGCCTAGACCCATATAAAGGTGCACGCCGGGCGCCGCTGCTGCCGCCGCTCAACGAGAGGCTGCCGCGTCCCGATGGCAGTGGCGACGAGGTGTTTTTCTATTTCTCGGCGAGCGAAACCGAAAACCACGCGCTGGTGGACGCACTGATCGGGCTCGACCTGCCCATGCGCGCCTTCATACCCGGCGCCTCGGCCGAGACGAAGGAGCTCTTTATCGAGGCCGGTGTGACGGTCGAGACGCGGCCCTCGTCCTTCGAAGAAATCAACCGGCGGTCGCGCCTGCTGCTCCATTCCGGTCAGCATGGCACGCTCTGCATGGGGCTGGGCATGGGGATTGGCCAGGTTGCGTTCCCCCAGCATCTCGAACATCATTTTCATGCGCGGCGTGCTGCCGACCTGGCGCCTGTGCGGGTCGTCAATTCCGGGGCGAACAACGCTGACGAAATCAGCGCGGCGATCATGGAAGCCTATGAGATCGGCGGGGGCGATGCGGCGGCGGTGGAGAGGCTGCGTTCGGACCTTTTCGGGGATGTCGGCGCGCTCGTGCGAGGCCGCATCCTGCCGCTCATCCACTAGGCATTCTCGAACGGAACGGCACTAGCGAGCCGAAGCTTTCGCAAGGTGCGAGGGCCCCGTGGGCGCGTCACGGTAAAATCAACCTTTGCCCCCTTTGCCCTCACTTGCTAAAAGGCGGCCCAATCTTCCAAAACCGATTGCCGTTCCATGACCGATACCGCTGCAAGCGCGACCGAAAAAGACTATTCGGCCACGCTCTTCCTGCCCGAAACCGAGTTTCCGATGCGCGCGGGCCTGCCCGATCGCGAGCCGATCTGGCTCAAGCGCTGGCAGGACATGGATATTTACGAGCGTCAGCGCGAGCAGGCCAAGGATCGGCCGCTGTTTACGCTGCATGACGGCCCGCCCTATGCCAACGGCAATATCCATATCGGCCATGCGCTGAACAAGACGCTGAAGGACCTGGTCTCCCGGTCCATGCAGATGCTTGGCCACAACGCTGCCTATATCCCCGGCTGGGATTGTCACGGCCTGCCCATCGAATGGAAGATCGAAGAGCAGTACCGCGCCAAGGGCAAGGACAAGAATGAAGTTCCGGTGGTGGAATTCCGCCAGGAATGCCGCGCCTTTGCCGAAAGCTGGGTCGATATCCAGCGCGAGGAATTCAAGCGTCTCGGCATCCTTGGTGAATGGGACAATCCCTATCTCACCATGAGCTTTGACGCCGAAGCGCAGATCGCGCGCGAGCTGATGAAAGTGTCCATGAGTGGGCAGCTTTATCGCGGGTCCAAGCCCGTGATGTGGTCGGTGGTCGAGCGCACGGCGCTGGCCGAGGCCGAAATCGAATATGCCGATTATGAGAGCGACACGATCTGGGTGAAATTCCCGGTGGCGCGCATCCAGTCAGTGGACGGCAAGGACACCGACGAAGTGATCGCTCATCGCGAGCATCTGACCGGCGCCAGCGTCGTCATCTGGACCACGACGCCATGGACCATCCCGGCGAACCGGGCGATCTCGTTCTCTTCCAAGATCTCCTATGGCCTTTACGAGATCACCGCTGCGCCAGCCGAGAACTGGGCGAAAACCGGCGACAAGCTGATCCTTGCCGACAAGTTGGCAGGAGAAGTTTTTGCCAAGTCCAAGGTCGAAGCTTTTGTGCGGCTGCAGGACGTGCCGAGTTCGGTTTTGGCAGGGATCTCCTCGCATCATCCGCTGCGCGGTCTTGCCGGCGGCTATGAATTCCACGTGCCGCTGCTCGATGGCGAGCACGTCACGGACGACGCCGGTACCGGCTTCGTGCACACCGCGCCGGGCCATGGTCTCGATGACTTTGGGATCTGGATGGATTCGACGCGCGCCCTGCAGGATCGCGGCATCGATCCGGCCATCCCTTATGTCGTGGGCGACGACGGCTTCTACACGTCCGAAGCGCCGGGTTTTGATGGCGCGCGCGTCATCGACGACAATGGCAAGAAGGGCGATGCGAACAATCGCGTCATCGCCGCGCTCGCCGAGCACGGCAATATCATCGCCCGTGGCCGCGTGAAGCATCAGTATCCGCATTCCTGGCGCTCGAAAAAGCCGGTGATCTATCGCAACACGCCGCAGTGGTTCGTCTATATGGACAAGGCCATTGAGGGCGTGGAGGGCGATACGCTGCGTCACCGCGCGCTCAACGCCATCGATGCGACAAAGTTCTATCCGGCTGCCGGGCAGAACCGCCTGCGCGCCATGATCGCCGATCGTCCCGACTGGGTGCTGAGCCGTCAGCGCGCCTGGGGCGTGCCGATCACGGTATTCGTGCACAAGGAAAGCGGCGAAATCCTTCGCGATGAGCTGGTCAATCACCGGATTGCCCAGAGCTTTGAGGAAGAGGGCGCCGACGCCTGGTACAAGGCTGGTGCTGCCGAGCGTTATCTCGGGGAGGGCCACAAGGCCGCCGACTACGAGATGGTGACAGACGTTCTCGACGTCTGGTTCGATAGTGGCTCGACCCACGCCTTTGTGCTGCGCAACAAGCAGAAGTGGCCGCATTTGAAATTCCCGGCCTCGATGTATCTCGAAGGCTCGGATCAGCATCGCGGTTGGTTCCATTCGTCGCTGCTCGAAAGCTGCGCGACCAATGGCTATGCCCCCTATGACAGCGTTCTCACCCATGGCTTCACCATGGATGGCGAAGGCAAGAAGATGAGCAAGTCGCTGGGCAATACCGTTGCCCCGCAGGACATCATCAAGCAGTACGGCGCCGACATTCTGCGCCTCTGGGTGGCCTCGTCCGATTATTCGGAAGACCTTCGCCTCGGCAAGGAAATCGTCCAGACGACCGTCGACGGCTATCGCAAGCTGCGCAACACGCTGCGTTGGCTGCTTGGCAATCTCGCGCACTTCAAGGCTGACGATGTCGTCGACTTCCGCGATATGCCTGAACTCGAACGCCTGATGCTGCACCGTCTGGCGCAGCTCGATGTGGGCGTGCGTTCGGCCTACAAGGAATATGACTACCGCAAGGTGGTTTCGCTGCTGACCAACTTTATGAACATCGAGCTTTCGGCGTTCTATTTCGATATCCGCAAGGACACGCTCTATTGCGATCCGATCTCGTCGGTGAAGCGCCGTTCGGCGCTGACCGTGCTCGATCACCTGTTCAACGCACTGACCGCCTGGCTGGCGCCGATCCTGGTCTTCACCATGGAAGAGTGCTGGCTGGAACGGCATCCGGGCGAGAACGAGTCGGTTCACCTTCGCCTCTTCCCGGACATTCCGGCAGAGTGGCTCGATGACGATCTTGCCAACAAGTGGCAGCTCATCCGTGGCGTGCGGCGCGTCGTGACCGGGGCGCTCGAAATCGAGCGTCGGGAAAAGCGCATCGGTTCCTCGCTCGAAGCTGCGCCCAAGGTGTTTGTTTCCGACGCGCGCTATATCGAGGCGCTCGAGGGGCAGGACCTAGCGGAGATCGCCATCACGTCGGCAATTGCGGTTTCCGAGGGCGAAGGCCCGGCCGAAGCCTTCAAGCTCGACGAAGTGCCGGGGGTTTCGGTTGAGCCGGCTCTGGCCGAAGGCACGCGCTGTGCCCGCTCGTGGAAGGTGTTGCCCGAAGTTGGGTCCGATGCTGAATATCCTGATGTGACGCTGCGCGACGCTCAGGCGCTGCGTGAACGTGCGGCGGCAGGGCTCTAACCCGGTGGCCGCTTCGCCCGCCGTCTACACCTCGCTTGTCGCGGCCGTCCTCGCCTTTGGGCTCGACCGCGCGCAAAAGGGCTATCATATCGCGGCCGAATGCTATGCGATCGGCCAGGCCGCCTGCGTCGAGATTTTTACCAACTACGTGCCGTTCTCGATGACCGGGTGGCGTGGTGGCGAGATCGTGCCGGTGACCTCGTTCTTCGACTATGTGCTGGTCTGGAATACCGGCATTTCCTACGGGCTGCTCGATGGCCTGCCGGTATGGACGCTGGGCGCGATCATGATGGTGGCGGTCATCGGGCTGTCGGTCTGGTGGTGGCGGACGGATGCGCCGCTGGTGCGGCTGGGCCTGGCCTTTGCCATCGGCGGGGCGCTTTCCAATGCGCTTGACCGGCTCATCTTTGGAGCGGTGGCCGACTTCTTCCATTTTCACTGGGGAAGCTGGTCATTCTACATCTTCAATATCGCCGACATGGCGATCACGCTGGGCGTGATCCTGTTGCTGGTGGACCTCGTTGGCTTGGGCAAGAGCAGGGCAAAGCCGGCAGATTAAGGCTCGCGCACCATTGTGCTGCCCAAATCTGGCCTTAGGGCCTCAAATGCGCTATAAGCGCCGCCATTATCGTAAGGGACGTTTCATGCGTATTGGATTGACCGGCCATAATGGCCGTATTTCGGCCGCGGCGCGTGCAGTGTTGGCAGGGTTGGCCCTGGCAGCTACGCTGGCTCTAGGCGCCTGCACCACGGTCGAAGGTACCAATGCGCTGACCGATTTCGGCACCTTCGAACGCGACGTGCTGAATACCACGGCGCGTGGCGTCGGCCTTATCCCCGGCGATCCGCCGAAGGAAGATATCACTGCGGCCCGTGCGCCACTGGTGCTGCCGCGCGATGGCAAGAACCTGCCGACGCCGAGCACTCAGGTTGCCGCTGCGCAACTGCCGGCCGATAGCAACACCGTCCAGATCGACACCTCGAACCTGAGCGAAGCCGACATTCAGCGCCTGCGCAATGCCAAGGTTGTCGACCTGCGTTCGCTCTCGGGCCGTCCGCTGACCCCGGAAGAGGCGCGCGCCCTGACGGCACGCATGAGCGCCGCGGGCATGCAGGTGGCCGGAACGGCCAGCCGTCCGCTCTACCTGCCGCCGGATGAATATTTCACCCGCGTGGGTGACGCTAACCTGGTCTGCCGTACACCGGCCGGCGAGCTGGTGCCGCTGAACGATCAGCGCTGCCCCGAGGCCGTGCGCAAGGCATTGCGGACCGAAGGTCCTGCCAGCAGCGGTGTTCTGGGCGGTGGCCCCGATGTGACGCTGAAGCCTTCGGACGTAAAACTCTAACGACACGCCTCGCCTGAATCACGCTTTTCTGGCGGCCGGATGATCCGGCCGCCTTTCGCTTTCTCCGCGCCGCCCAAAATGGGTCCCGCATGACATGGAAGTCTTGTTCGCATGAGCGACACACCAAAACCCGAAACTGCCGATCGTCTCGCCAAGGTCATGGCCCGCGCCGGGCTCTGTTCCCGCCGCGACGCTGAAGCCTGGATTGCCGCAGGCCGCGTCATGGTCAATGGCAAGAAGGTCATCACCCCCGCCTTCAACGTCACGAGCCGCGACAAGATCACCGTCGATGGCCAGCAACTGGCCGAGCGCCAGGGCACCCGCGTCTGGCTCTATCACAAGCCCGCCGGGCTCGTGGTGACCGAGAAGGACCCCGAAGGCCGTCCGACCATTTTCGAGGCTGTTGAAGAAAAGGGCCTGCCGCGCGTCGTGACGGTTGGCCGTCTCGATATCAACACCGAAGGCCTGCTGCTGCTGACCAATGATGGTGGGCTCAAGCGCGTGCTCGAACTGCCGTCCACCGGCTGGCTGCGCCGCTATCGCGTCCGTGCCTATGGCTATGTGACGCAGACCCAGCTTGATGCGCTCAAGGACGGCATCACCGTCGAAGGCATCAATTATGGCCCCATCGAAGCCACGATCGAACGCGAGCAGGGCCACAATATGTGGATTGTCGTGGGCTTGCGCGAAGGCAAGAACCGCGAAGTCAAGAACGTGCTCGGCGCGCTTGGGCTCGAGGTCAACCGCCTGATCCGCGTCTCCTATGGTCCGTTCCAGCTCGGCGACCTCAAGGAAGGCGAGATCGAGGTGGTGAAGGCCAAGATGCTCAAGGACCAGCTCGGCAAGAAGCTGGCCGAGGCCGCCAATGTCGATTTCGACAGCGAAATGCCCGAGGGCCTGTTCCCGCCGCCGCGGCCGAGCAGCGAATCCCCGCGTAGCCGTGGTGCCGGTGGTGGTCGCTTCGACTCGCGCGGTGGCGACGATCGCCGTTCGTCCCGCGACGACGAGCGTCCGGTGCGTCCGCGCCGCGTGCATTTTGATGATGATGGTCGGGCCCCCGAAGAATACGAACCCAAGGCACCGGCCCGCCCGGCGCGTGGGCGTATCGATCCCGATGACCAGCCCGCAAGCAATTATGGCCGTCCCCCGATCCGTGCGCCCAAGCCGGATCGCGCTGATAGCCCGGCGGGTGATCGCAAATCGTTTGGCGACAAGAAGCCCTACGGCGATAAGAAACCTTACGGTGACAAGAAGCCATATGGGGACAAGAAGCCGTACGGGGACAAGAAACCCTATGGTGATCGTCCCTCTTTTGGCGACAAGAAGCCTTATGGTGCGCGCCCGTCGTTTGGCGACAAGAAGCCCTATGGCGACAAGTCCTATGGGGATCGTCCGCAGCGCAGCCGCCGTCCGGATGGCGATGAGCGTCCGGCCCGTAGCTTCAACGATCGTCCGCCGCGTCGCGATGACGAACGTCGTGGCGGCGGCGAGCGCCCGCAGCGCAGCTTTGGTGACAAGCCCGCCCGCAGCTTCGGCGAGCGTCCGGCGCGCGGTGGTGATCGTCCGTTCAGTGACCGTCCGGCTCGTAGCGGCGGCGATCGTCCGACCCGTCCGTTTGGTGACAAGCCGGCTCGCAGCTTTGGTGACCGCCCCGCTCGTGGCGGCGGCGATCGTCCGGCTCGTCCGTTCGGCGACAAGCCTGCCCGCAGCTTTGGTGATCGTCCCGCTCGTAGCGGTGGCGATCGTCCGGCTCGTCCGTTCGGCGACAAGCCGGGCCGCAGCTTTGGCGACCGTCCCGCTCGTGGCGGTGACGAGCGTCCGGCACGTCCCTACGGCGACAAGCCGGCTCGCGGTCCGCGTCCGGACCGTCCGCAGCGCGCATTTGACGATAGCCGGCCTCCGCGCCGCGACGATCGTCCCGGCCAAGGCCGCCCGCAGGGTGGCCGTCCCGGTGGCCGACCTGAAGGTGGCCGCCCCGGCGGTCGTCCCGAGGGTGGGCGTCCGGGTGCCGGTCGTCCCGAAGGCGGGCGTCCCGGTGGTGCACGCCCCACGGGCGGTCGTCCGACCGGCGGCAAGCCTTTTGGTGGCAAGCCAAGCGGCGGTGGCCGTCCTTCCGGTCCGCGCAAGCCGCGCGGCTAACGGATGCGGATCGTCGCCGGTAAATTTCGCGGCAAGCAGCTTTCCTCGCCGTCGGACGATTCCATTCGCCCGACGGCCGATCGCGTGCGCGAAAGCATGTTCAACATCCTCGGCTCGCGCCTCGGCCCCGTCTTTGACGGCAAGCGCGTGCTCGACCTTTTTGCCGGCACTGGTGCGCTCGGGCTCGAGGCGCTGTCGCGCGGCGCGGCCCATGTCACCTTTGTCGATATCGGGGCGGAATCGCGCGGGCTGATCCGCGACCATATCCAGGCTTTTGGCGTGGCCGGGATTACCAAACTTCTGCGTCGTGATGCGACGGGGCTGGGGACGCCGGGCACGTTTGGACAGTTTGATCTGGTTTTTCTCGACCCGCCCTATGGGCAGGGACTGGGAGAACAGGCGCTGGCGGAACTGGCGGCAAATGGCTGGCTGAAACCAAGCGCGACGCTGGTCTGGGAAGAGAGCGTCGATGTGCCGGTAACGGTGCCGGATGGGTTCGAGCTCGATGACGAGCGCGAATACGGGGCGGCCGCGGTGCGGTTTCTGACTTTTCCGGGGTCGGCCGGCTGAACCTTCTGGGCTCCCCGGCACTTCTGCCTTCAAGACATGGAGGTAGATGATGGCTGAGGAGATCAGAACAGGTGGTTGCCTATGCGGCGCGGTGCGCTATGAGGTGCGTGGCGCGCCGATCAAATCTGGCCTTTGCCACTGCGCCGACTGCCGCAAGGTGACCGGCAGCTCATTTCTCGCCTATGCCGACTGGCCGACTGATCGCTTCAGTTTTACGGGCGATATCGCCACCTATGACGGGCGCTCGTTCTGCCCGAAATGTGGTTCGAGGCTTTTTGCCTATGACGAGACCGGCGGAGAAATTTATCTCGGCACGCTCGACGACGCGCCCAATGGCATAGAGCCCAAGGTGGAAGGCTGGTGCATCCGGCGCGAACCCTGGCTACCGGCTATTCCTGGCGTGCGGACGGCGAGCAGGGACCCTTAGGCAGCCTTCTTGAGGCAATCGGCGCAGCGGCCACGGATTTCCATGGTGGTACGTTCTACCTTGAAGCCATCATTGCGGGCCCAGGTGCCAAGGCGCTCTTCGATCACTTCATCGGCGAATTCATCGACCTTGCCGCAACCCTCGCAGATAGCGAAGGCGATGAGGCCCTTGCGGTGGCAATGCATGTCGGCGCAGGCGACGAAGGCATTGAGCGATTCAAGGCGATGCGCGAGGCCGCGATCGACCAGCTTGTCGAGAGCGCGATAGACCTGCAATGGGGCGCGCAGGCCATCGCCGCGTAGCTTGTCCAGGATGTCATAGGCGCTGAGTGGGCCCATCGAGGCCGTCAGTGTGCCCAGCACCAGTTCCTGATTGCGGGTCAGGTCCGTCGGGATGTCGTGACTATGCGCCATGGCTTTCTCTCCTGCCGAACAATCTTGCGGTCGGTACCGTCAGCGAAACGAGGAAAATCAGCAGCGCCGCGACGACAATGGACGGTCCTGAAGCGGTATCCCAGGTGAGCGACCCGTACAAGCCGGCGACGACCGATGCTGCACCGAGAACTGCCGCGACCAGCGCCATGATCTCGGGCGTGGCGCTGAGGCGGCGGGCGGTGGCGGCGGGGATGATGAGCAGCGAGGTGATGAGGAGGACGCCGACGAGCTTCATGGCGATGGCGATGACCGAGGCCATGAGCAACATGAGGAGGATACGGCTGACTTCGGGCTTCAGCCCTTCGGCTTCGGCTAGTTCGGGGCTGACCGTGGCGGCAAGGAGCGGGCGCCAATTGAGCGCGAGGATGGCGAGAATGGCGATGCCACCGCCGTAAATAATGAAGATGTCGTCCATCGAGACGGCGAGAATGTCGCCGAAGAGGAAGCCCATGAGGTCAATGCGGACCTGGGTGAGGAAACCCACCAGCACCAGGCCGACGGCGAGGGATGAGTGGCTCAGAATGCCGAGGAGGGCGTCGGTGGAGAGCGTGTTCTGGCGCTGCAGCAACAGGAGGGCACCGGCGACGAGCGCGGCGACGGCGAAGACGCCGAGGGTCATGTTGATCGACAGCAGGATCGAAATGGCGACGCCGAGCAGGGCCGAATGGGCCATGGTGTCGCCAAAATAGGCCATGCGGCGCCAGACGACGAAACAGCCGAGCGGGCCAGTGACGGCGGCAAGGCCGACGCCGGCGACGAGGGCGCGGGAGAAGAAATCACCGAGCATGGTCGTGCTCCGAGTGATCGTGATGCACATGGCCGTGCGGATGCTCGTGCTCGCCATGCTTGCCGACGAGACAACCATCGTCGTGATGTTCGTGGTCGTGATGGTGCTCGTAGATGGCGAGCGTATCGGCAGCGCGGGCGCCGAAAAGAGCGAGGTATTCCGGGCTGCGCTTGACGGCGGCAGGGGTGCCGCGGCAGCAGACATGGCCATTGAGGCAAATGACGGTGTCGGTCTCGGCCATGACGACGTGGAGATCGTGGCTGATCATCAGGATGCCGGCCTGGGTCGTGTCGCGGATGCTGCGGACCAGTTCGTAAAGCGCCACTTCGCCGGAGAAATCAACGCCCTGTACCGGTTCGTCGAGGACGAGAAGATCGGGCTTGCGGATCATGGCGCGGGCAAAGAGCACGCGCTGGAATTCGCCACCGGAAAGTTCCTGCACGGCAGCGTTGAGCAGGCGGCCGGCGCCGACGGCGGCGAGGGCACTTTCGATTTCGGGGCGGGAGAAACGGCCGGTCAGCGTCATCAGGCGCTCGACAGTCAGCGGGAGCGTCCAATCGATGCTGAGTTTCTGCGGCACGTAGCCGATCTTAAGGCCGGGCTTGCGTGTCACCGTGCCCGTCGACGGTTTCAGGACGCCCGTGGCCATCTTGGCGGTGGTCGATTTTCCCGAGCCATTGGGGCCGATCAGGGTGACAATCTCGCCGCGCGCGATGGAGAGGTCGACGCCCTCGACGAGGACGCGGCCACCACTCTTTACGCTGGCATTGGTGAGCGTGATGAGCGTTTCGCCCTTCATGCGCATGTCCATGAATGTTTCCACAAGTGCACTTGACGCTGTCATTTACGTTATAGCATAACACTGCCGCAAGCGTAATAACATAACATATCGTTCGCGATGTGCTGTCGACAAGAGGTGCCTCCATGAACCGGCTGATCCCAATCGCTACCTTCGCAAGCCTGCTGCTGACCGGCACGGCGATGGCGGCGCCCAGCGTCGTTGCTTCGACAAAACCCGTGCATTCGCTGGTTTCGGCTGTGATGGCTGGGGTGGGTGAACCGACCTTGATCGTCAAGGGTGCGGCTTCGCCACACACCTACTCGCTGCGGCCCTCGGATGCCTCGGCGCTGGAAAATGCCGATATCGTGTTCTGGACCGGGCACGGCATGGAACTGTTCCTCGCCGATGCGCTCGAGACTCTGTCGACCAAGGCGCAGACGGTGGAACTGGCCGAGTCGGAGGGGATCGAACTGTTGCCCATGCGCGAAGGCGGGGCGTTCGAGCCGCATTCGCATGGTGATGAGGATCATGGGCATGAAGCGCACGATCACGCCCATGAGAATGAAGAAGGCGACATGCATTTCTGGCTCGATCCGGAAAACGCCAAGCTGATGGTGGCCAACATCGCTCAGGTGTTGAGCAAGGCCGATCCCGAGAACGAGGCGACCTATCAGGCCAATGCCGAGGTCGAAATCGAAGCGCTGGGGGCGCTCGAGAACGAGATTTCGCAGACGCTGGACGGGGTCAAGGAAAAGCCATTCATCGTCTTCCACGATGCCTACCAGTATTTTGAGAACCGTTTTGGGCTCGATGTCGCGGGGACTGTAACGGTGTCGCCTGAAACCATGCCGGGCGCGGCGCGGGTGGATGAGTTGCGCACGAAGGTGGGCGAACTGGGGGCGACCTGCGTGTTTGCCGAACCGAATTTTGAGCCGGCTATCGTCAGCACGATTGTGGAAGGCACCGAGGCAAAGGCTGGGGTGCTTGATCCCGAGGGCAGCGCGCTCACGGAAGGGCCCGGGCTTTATGGTGATCTGCTGCGCAGCATCGCGGCGGGTCTGGTAGATTGCCTGGGGTAAAGTTTAGTCCGGCCCCAAAGAAATACCCCCACCCTTGATCCCTCCCCACAAGGGGGAGGGAGACGATGGAACCGAGAACGTGCAGTCTGCGTCTCCCTCCCCTTGATGTGGAGGGAATGAGGGTGGGGTGATGACGCACGCGCCGTTCTCAGCATCAAAAACGTAACGTTCTAACATATCGGAGCAACTAAAGTGCGTCATATCCTTACCTCCCTTCTCCTCGCGACGGCGCTGACGGTGCCGGTTCTGGCCGATGATGTCGCCGCGTGGCGGCTGTTCGTCAGTGACCATGCCGAGGGCAAGGTCACCGCGCTCGATGCGCTGAATGGCGAAACGCTGGGGAGCTTTGCGCTGAAGAGCCCGGCTTCTCTCGTTGCCAGTCAATCGGGCGAGGCGGTGTTTGCCGTGCAGGGGGCGGGCAATCAGGTTTCGGCCATTCGCTCGGGCATTGCCATTGATGACCATGGCGATCACGGCGATATCGAAGTCTCTGAGCCCACGCTGGTCGAGGCAGTGATCACAGGCGAAAAGCCGGCGCATTTTGTCGAGCATGACGGCAAGGTCGCGCTGTTCTTCGACGGGTCAGGCAAAGTCGATCTCTTCAGCCCGCACGAATGGGCGGATGAGGGCAAGGTCACGGCCACCCAGCTCGACAGTGGCACGCCGCATCATGGGCTGGCCGTGCCGTGGGGTGAGTTCACGCTGGTCTCGACGGCCAATGCCGAGGACGAGAAGAAGCCGCGGATCGGGCTCAATGTGCTCGATGCTTCGGGCAATCTGGTGGGCGAGACGCATGCCTGCTCCGATCTTCATGGCGAGGCCGCCTCGGGCAATCTGCTCATCATCGGTTGCGGCGATGGCGTGTTGATCGTTTCCGGCTCGGGCGAACCGCAGGTGACCAAGCTCGACTATTCCGGCCTGCCGGAGGGTAAGACCACGACACTGATCGGAGGGCAGGGAATCCAGTATTTCCTCGGCAATTATGGGGCCGACAAGGTGGTCATCATCGATCCTGCCGAGGCTGCGCCCTATCGTCTGGTCGAACTGCCCACGCGTCGCGTGCATTTCGTTACGGACTCCGTGCGACCGAAATTCGCTTACATCTTCACCGAAGACGGCTTCCTGCGGCAGCTCGATGTGGTGTCAGGCGAACTGGTGCAATCGGTCAAGGTGACCGAGCCCTATTCCATGGATGGCGAATGGAGCCTGCCGCGGCCGCGCATTGCGGTGGCGGGCGACCAGGTTGCCGTGACCGATCCGCTGAAGGGCGTGGTGCATCTGGTGGATGTGGCTGACTTCGCCCTCGCCGGTGAAATCGCGGTCGAAGGCGCGCCCTATAATATCGTCGCCGTTGGCGGCTCGGGCAGCCAGCACTGACTGCGAGCCCTGCCGCCGCCCCCGGCGGCAGGGCATTTTCCTCTTTGGACAGATCCCATGGCCCCCAAGAAACTCCCCGTCACCGTGCTGTCCGGCTTTCTCGGCGCCGGCAAGACGACGCTGCTCAATCACATCCTCAACAATCGCGAGGGCCGCAAGGTCGCGGTCATCGTCAACGACATGAGCGAGGTCAATATCGACGCCGCGCTGGTGCGCGATGGCGGCGCCGATCTCAGTCGCACCGAGGAGACGCTCGTCGAAATGAGCAATGGCTGCATCTGCTGCACCTTGCGCGACGATCTCCTAGCCGAGGTGACGCGGCTCGCCGCCGAAGGGCGTTTTGACTATCTGCTGATTGAATCGAGCGGCATTTCCGAGCCGCTGCCGGTGGCGACGACGTTCGATTTTCGCGATGAGCGCGGCTTCTCGCTGTCTGATCTGACGCGGCTCGACACCATGGTGACCGTCGTCGATTGCGCGAACCTGCTGAAGGATTATGCCTCGTCCGATTTCCTGCGCGATCGCGGCGAGACGGCGGGTGAGGGTGACGAGCGGGCGTTGGTTGATCTCCTGGTGGAGCAGATCGAATTTGCCGATGTGGTCGTGCTCAACAAGATTTCGACAGCCTCCGAGGGTGATCGCCGCGCGGCGCGGACGATCATCAAGGCGCTCAATCCCATGGCGCGGATTGTCGAGACGGACTTTGGCGTCGTGGCGCTGGACGAGGTTTTGGATACGGGGTTGTTCAATCTCGAAGTTGCCGAGACCAATCCGCTCTGGTTCAAGGAGCTGAACGGTTTCAGGGACCATGTGCCCGAGACCGAGGAATATGGCGTGCGCTCTTTCGTCTATCGCGCGCGCCAGCCGTTCAATCCGCTGCTGCTGGATCGGTTTCTGAAAGAGGCTTGGCCGGGTGTCATTCGGGCCAAGGGCTTTTTCTGGCTGGCGACACGGCCGCATTTTGTCGGGGAATTGAGCCAGGCAGGGGCGCTGGTGCGCACGCAACGGCGGGGCCATTGGTGGGCCGCGGTGCCGGCGCAACGCTGGCCCGACAATAAGGAATGGCGCGATGCCATGGCGCCCTATCTCGACGCTATCTGGGGCGACCGGCGGCAGGAACTGGTGTTTATCGGCACGGACCCGATGAGCGAGGCCGATATCAGGCGGCGGCTCGATGCATGTCTGGTGCCGGCGCGGACGATGACGCCCGACGCCTGGGCGCGTTTGCCTGATCCGTTTCCGGCATGGTCCTGATTATTTCAGCGGTCCCTTGAAGATGAAAAGGGCGCCGAGGGCAATGAAGCCGAAGCCGATGGCGTGGTTCCAGGTGAGCTTTTCGCCGAGGTAGAAGACGGCAAAGAACGCAAAGACCGAGAGGGAAATGACTTCCTGAATGGTCTTGAGTTCTGCAGCCGAATAGACGGCGCTGCCGATGCGGTTGGCCGGGATGGCCAGCCAGTATTCGAAAAACGCGACGCCCCAACTGATCAGCACCACGGCCCAGAGCACCATGCCGTGATATTTCAGGTGCCAGTACCAGGCGAAGGTCATGAAAATGTTGGAGGCGATGAGCAGGCCGATCGGGGCCAGCGTGGCAGTGTTGAAGCCCATTTTTCACCGGTAAGACGAGCGAATCGGCCAAGGGGCCGTCGGCAGATTTGTCTGCTTGCGGCCCTGACTTGGCAAGTCGATCAGCGTGCGTGCTTGGTCGGTTGTTCCAGCGCAAAGATCTCGTCGCTGAGGCTGTCGACCTGCTTGCGGATCAGCGCCTGCGCGTCATAGAGGCCGCGATTGTAGTAATAGGCGCCCATCTTGTCGGCGAAGAACTGCATCAGCATTTCGGCCGGAATGGCGCCGATGGATTGGTCCAGTTCCAGGCGGAAATAGTCCTGGATCTCGCCAACGATGGCTTTGGTCTCGTCGCGGTCGAACTTGATCGGCTTCATGAGAAAACTCCTTCAGCCCCGGTTCATAGCGCGAGTCGCCAATTGTCGGCACGCGTAAGCTCGGCCAGAATGTCGCGGCTTGAGGAGGACATTTGATGAATTTTCGTATCTCGCTGATTGCCCTGAGTCTCGCGGTGGCCGTGACGCCGGTCATGGCCAAGGACAAGGTGAAGACCACTCCCGATGCACCTGTGGCGGTGACCTGCGAGGGGGTTTTTGGTCCCAAAAGCTCGGATGCGCTGGTGCGCGAAACCTTTGGCGACGAAAATGTCGAGACCGGTTTGGTCTATGGCGTCGAGGGCATCGAGTTTGAGGCGTCGACCGTCTATCCCAACGACCCCGACCGCGTGATGCAGTTCAGCTGGTTCGACGACGAAAAGCACGAATATTTGAGCTCGGTCGAACTCTCCCCGAGCCAGGAAACCCCGACCGGCGTGAAGATCGGCATGACGGTGGCCGAAGTGGAAGCCATCAATGGCGCTCCGTTCACCCTTGGCGGCTTCTGGTGGGACTATGGTGGCGGCAGCACATTTGAAACGGGTGCGCTGGCCAATTCCGACGAGGGCTGCGGCTTCTGGATCGGCTTTGCGCCAACGGAAGACTATCCGCAGGATCTGGATGTCTCTGCCGTTTCGGGCGAGGTGTCCGTGCCGTCTTCCGAGCCGCTGCTCAAAACGCTCGATGTGCGCGTGCAATCGATCAATCTTGGCTATCCGTGGCCGGAGGAACTGCCGCAGCCGGAATATTGAGGGTCAGCAGGCCGACTTGAGCGAGGTGGTCAGCGGCTGCACGAGGTCGTCGAGTTTTGAGCGGTCGACCTGCGCATATTCGAGGCGCAGGGCGGCATAGCCCGAGCCATCGCAGAGCTGGATCATGTGCTGCTGCAGCACGCGGCCGGATTTGGTTGCCGACCAGGTGGCCCAGCCCGGTGTTGCCGCTTGTGCGGTGACACCCCAGCCGTCTGCCGTGTCCGAGGCGAAGCGGGTATTGGCTTCGGCCTCGAAATCGGGCTCGGTGACGAAATAGCCGGCCCAGGCAGTGAGCTTTCCAACGCGGCCATCGAGAAGGAAGACCTGCCCGTCGCCATTTTGGCTCTCGCCCTGGCCTTCGAAGCCGGGCGGAATGTCGAGCTCATAACCATAGCGGGCATTGGCATAATAGCCCCAGCCCGATTGGGCAAAGGCCGGCATGGCAAGGAGCAGGGAGGCGAGAAGGGCAAGGGAAAGGCGCATGGTGGAGATCCTGCCTGCGTCGCGGGTTCGCGGCAAGGTCCGCAGGGTCGCTCAGGCCGTTGTTTCGCTTTGTTGACCTTGCTCCCTCCCCACGTTCGAGGGGAGGGCCAGGCGAGGGCGGTCAGCTAAAAACGCTGGCCCCGCGATCGGCGACACCCACAAGGCTCCGGAACCCGGCAAAGAGCTCGCGGCCCATGCCATAGTGGGAGGGGCGCAGGTCTTCGCTGGCGGGGGTGCGCGAGAAGAATTCCTTCTCGTCGCCCAGGAAGGTCAGAGTGCCTTCATTGGCGTCGAGCCGGATCACGTCGCCATCGCGGATCTTGCTGATCGGGCCGCCGTCATTGGCTTCCGGCGTCATGTGGATCGCCGCGGGCACCTTGCCCGAAGCGCCCGACATGCGGCCGTCGGTAAGCAGAGCCACCTTGAAGCCACGGTCCTGCAAAATGCCCAGCGGCGGGGTCAGCTTGTGCAGCTCGGGCATGCCGATGGCCTTGGGGCCGGAGAAGCGGACGACGGCGATGACGTCGCCGGTCAGTTCGCCTGCCTTGAACGCGGCAAGCATGCCGTCCTGATTGTGAAACACGCGGGCCGGTGCTTCGACGACGCGATGCTCGGGCTTGACCGCCGAAACCTTGATCACCGAACGACCGAGATTGCCGGTGAGCAGCTTCAGGCCGCCCGAGGTCTGGAACGGGGTCTTGGTGCTGGTGAGAACCTTGGGCAGGGCGCTTTCGGCCGGGGCCGGTTCGAAGGCCAGCTTGTCTTCGATCAGCTTGGCTTCCACGGTGTAATTGTGGAGGCCATGGCCCCAGACGGTCTTCACGTCGTCGTGGAGGTAGCCGTCGTCGAGCAGTTCGCGCATGAGGAAGCCCATGCCGCCGGCGGCATGGAAATGGTTCACGTCGGCAACGCCGTTGGGATAGACCCGCGCGAGGAGCGGGGTCGCGTCCGACAGGTCGCTCATATCGTCCCAGGTCACTTGCAGGCCCGCAGCCGCTGCCATGGCGATCAGGTGCATGGTGTGGTTGGTCGAGCCGCCCGTGGCGTGGAGGCCGACGAGACCATTCACGAAAGCCTTCTCGTCCATGATGTGGCCGATGGGCGTATAGTCATTGCCCTGCGCCGTCAGCGACAGGGCGCGCTTGGTGGCTTCGCGGGTCAATGCATCGCGCAGCGGGGTGCCGGGATTGACGAAGCTGGCGCCCGGCAGGTGGAGGCCCATGATTTCCATGAGCATCTGGTTGGAATTGGCCGTGCCGTAGAAGGTGCAGGTGCCGGCCGAGTGATAGGATTTGCTCTCGGCTTCGAGCAGCTCTGCGCGACCAACCTTGCCCTCGGCATAGAGCTGGCGGATCTTGCTCTTTTCGTCGTTCGGCAAGCCCGAGGGCATCGGGCCGGCGGGAATGAACACCGCGGGAAGGTGCCCGAAGCTGAGGGCGCCGATGACGAGACCGGGCACGATCTTGTCGCAGATGCCGAGATAGACCGCTGCGTCGAACATATTGTGCGATAGCGCAATGGCGGTCGCCATGGCGATCACGTCGCGCGAGAACAGCGACAGGTCCATGCCGGGCATGCCCTGGGTAACGCCGTCGCACATGGCCGGAACGCCGCCCGCAACCTGCGCCGTCGCGCCGATTTCGCGCGCCGCCTGTTTGATGATGTCGGGATAGAACTGGTAGGGCTGGTGGGCGCTCAGCATGTCGTTGTAGCTGGTGACGATGCCAAGATTGAGGGTCTTATTGCCGGCCAGCGCCGCCTTTTCGGAGGGCGTGCAGGCCGCAAAGCCGTGGGCCAGATTGCCACAGGAAAGGGTCGATCGATAAACGCCGGCCTCGCGGGCGGCATCGAGGCGATTGAGATAGTCGCGGCGCGTGTCGCGGCTGCGGGCCGCAATGCGGTCGGTCACGTCCTGGATTGCCTGACGGACGGTCATGGTTCTACGCTCCTATAGGGCAAGGACGCGCCAAAGGGGGGCCGCTGGCACGGTGTTCCTTGCATCAATGACTGGTGCGTTCAACGGCCAGGGCGGTCGATTGGGGACCGCCCCAGGGGTCTTACGGGCACCAGTAAACAACTAGCGGCGCATTCGAGCGCAGCACGGCACGAATGGGCATGTCCTCGGTGGGACCATCGCCCAGCGCCTGCTCCAGCACCGCGGCCTTTTCGTCGCCTTCGATGTGGAGATAAAGGCCGTCGGTCTCGAGGAGACGCGGCAACGTAAAGGTAATGCGCGGCTCGCCGGCGCCAGGGGCATGGATGGCGAGGGTCGGGCCCTGCGAGGTCAGCGCCGCTTCGAGCGTATCGCCGCCAGGGAAGAACGACGCGGTGTGCCCGTCATTGCCCATGCCCAGGATCACGGCCGCAAAGGGCTTTGGCAGGGTCGAGACCAGCGTATTGGTCTTGGCAACCTGTTCCGCATTTGGCTCATCGCCGCCCGAATAGAGCGGGAAAAAGCGCGCCACGGCCGCCGGGCCCTGCAGCATCTTCTCGTTGACCAGCAGCGCATTGGAGCGGTCGCTGGTTTCATCGACCCAGCGCTCGTCGACGAGGGTAACGATGACCTTGGTCCAGTCGATATCCCGCATCTTGCCCAGGGCCATGAAAAACTTGCCCGGCGTTGAACCACCGCTCACCGCAATCGCGGCTTCGCCACGCTCCGCAATGGCCGTGCGAATGCGATCGGCAATAGCCTCGGCCAATTCCTTGGCAAGGGTCGGCTTGTCGGCGAAGCTGCGGCGGTCGATGCTCACGAGAGGGGGCCCTCATACCAGGAGCGACCATCGCGCTCGATCAGGGCCACGGCGCCGCTCGGGCCCCAGGTGCCTGCGGTGTAGCTCTGCGGCGGTTCGCTCGAACGGTCCCAGGCTTCGCGGATCGGATCGACCCAGGCCCAAGCAGCTTCAAGCTCGTCGCGACGCATGAAGAGGGTCTGGCTGCCGCGCACGACGTCCATCAACAGACGCTCATAGGCTTCCGGCGTGCGTTCGTTGAACGTCTCGGCAAAGGAGAGGTTGAGCGGCACTTCGCGCAGGCGCATGCCACCTGGGCCCGGGTCCTTGATCATCATCATGAGCTTGACGCCCTCATTGGGCTGCAGGCGCATGATCAGCTTGTTGGGGCGCGGCGCGCCTTCGGCATGATCGAAGATCGAGTGCGGAATGGGCTTGAACTGGATGCAGATTTCCGAGACGCGCTCGGCCATGCGCTTGCCGGTGCGCAGGTAGAACGGCACGCCGGCCCAGCGCCAGTTGTCGATATTGGCCTTCATGGCCACAAAGGTCTCGGTGCGGCTGCCCTTCTTGTCCTCGGGCAGCTCGTCCTGATAGCCGGCCACCGAAACGGTTTCCGACTTCACGCCGCGATACTGGCCGCGAACGGTGTTCTTGCTGACTTCGCCATTGGTGATGGAGCGCAGGGCGCGCAAGACCTTGAGCTTCTCGTCGCGCAGCGCGTTGGCGTCGTCCGATGCCGGCGGCTCCATGGCCACAAGGCAGAGAAGCTGCAGCATGTGGTTCTGGATCATGTCGCGCAAGGCGCCGGATTCGTCATAGTAGCCGCGGGTGCCGGCGCCGACGCTTTCAGCCACGGTGAGCTGCACGTGGTCGATATGGGCCGAATTCCAGACTGGCTCGAAAAGCGTATTGGCAAAGCGCAGAGCGAGCAGGTTCTGCACCGTCTCTTTGCCGAGGTAATGGTCGATACGGTAGACCTGATCTTCCTGGAAGATCTTGGACACGCCGTCATTGATTTCCTTGGACGAGGCCAGGTCATGCCCAAGCGGCTTCTCGATCACGACCCGGGCGTCGCGGCGATAGAGCTTCTTGGCATGGAGATATTCGGCGATGGGCTCGAAGAGATCGGGCGCCACGGCGAGATAGAAGGCGCGCACCACCTTGGGATCGTCGCGCAGGGCCGCGCCGAGATCGCCTGATTCATCGGGCTTGCTGGCATCCACCGGCACATAGGTGAAAATCTTGATGAAGCGGTCGATGACCGCCTGATCCTGATATTCCTTCTCGACGAACTGCTGGATGGCTTCGCGCGCCGTCTTCTGGAAATCGGCTTCGCTGAGCTTGGAACGCGAGGCGCCGATGATGCGGCTATTCTCGTCGAACTGGCCATCCTTGAAGCGGTGATAGAGCGCAGGAATGAGCTTGCGCTTGGTCAGGTCGCCGGTGGCGCCGAACACCACATAGTCGAAAGGCTGGACGGGAATGATGCGGCTGGACACGAGGCGTAGTCCCTAGTTTGAGGCGAAGTTTTGCTTGGCGAGAATAACAGCGCCATGCAGTGGTTCGAATTGCGGCAGGGCGACGAACGTGCCGTAACGCTCATTGAGGCGCGGGAACAGCCGCTGGCCGAGACCGCCGACAATGGCCATCACCTCGGCGCCGTGGCTTTTGAACCAGCGCACATAGGTGTCGATATAGCCCATCTGCACGTCGAGCAGTTTGAGGGCAACCGGGTCGTTCTGTTCGAGATAGTCGAACCAGAGCGGCATCAGCTTGCCATATTCACCCGGCGCCCGGCCGATCAGCGCATCATCGCACCCTTCGGTGCCATCGTCGCTCAAAAGCTTCAAATCCATCGCCGTCGCAAACGACCAGGTCATGATGCCCTGGTTGTCTCCGCCGAGCGCTGCTGCGACTGCCTTGGTCAGGGGCGAGCCCTCGGCAAGGCCGTCTTCGGCTTCAACCGTGTAGCGTGCCAGTTCGCGGCCAAGGATGGCGCCCGACATCTGGTCGCCGATGTGAAAACCCCAGCCGCCGGCTTGGTAGCGCGTGCCATTGACGATGGACATGGCGGCCGAACCGGTGCCGATGATGACAACGCCACCCTCGCCGCCACCAAGGGCGCCGGCATGGGCGATATCGATATCGTCATAAACCTTTACGCCCGCAAAGGGCCAAGGCCGCGCGGCGAACTCGGCGCGGGCCGTATCCATGCGACCGCCGGCCATGCCGAAGCAGGCATAGGTATTGGCGGTTTCCGCATAATCGACACCGGCAGCCTTGAACACGTCACGAGTGCCATCGCTGATCGCCTTATAGGCGGGATCACCGGCATCGATCTGCAGGTTTGAACGGCCGTTCTTCACTTCGGCCAGCGTCACCAGATTCTCGTCGGCCAAACGTACGCGGCAATTGGTGCCACCGCCGTCGACGCCAAGATAATATCGGGGCACGCAGTCTCTCCATAAGGGGGATGGGCTACGGGAATCGCCGGGGTGGACCTTGCCCTACCCGACGCAGAGCCACACCCTAAGGTGTCATTTCGGCGCGGACCATAATGCGAAAGACGCTAAGACGAAAGTAGCATATCGGACAAAATCGACCAGCCAAGAGCAGGTTTCGCATAGCTGGTTTCCACCTGAGCGCAATCGATATGGGAACGCCTTGCCCCTCAGCCGGGTTTTATCTGGCTTGCTGCACTCGCCAAGGAGCAAATCCCATGCGCCACGCACTGGTTCTGGGCGGCGCCCGATCGGGCAAGACCGCCTTTGCCGAACGACTGGCATTGCGTGCCGGCAAGCATCCTCTCTATCTCGCAACCGCCGAGGCGCTTGATCCGGAAATGCGCGATCGCGTTGCCAGCCACCGTGCCGGCCATGCCGGGCGTTTTTCGACACGCGAAGAGCCGCTGTTGCTGCCCCGCGCGATCATCGAGACAGACCGGCAGAACGATGTGATTCTGGTCGATTGTATTACCCTCTGGATCACCAATCTCCTTATCGCCAGCGAGGATGTTTCGCGGGCGGTCGACGAACTCTGCGCCACGCTCGTCGAGTTTCGTGATGCCAAGGTGATTCTGGTCACCCACGAGGTTGGGCTCGGCATCGTCCCCGAAAACGCCATGGCCCGTACTTTTCGCGATCTGGCCGGCTCAGCCCATCAGCGCCTCGCCGAGGTCTGCGACGATGTTTATTTCGTCGCCGCAGGGCTGCCATTCACACTAAAAGGCGAACCGCCCATGGCCGACGCGTGAAAGAAGACTCAGCATAATCAAGGGCTTGCCGGCGCGTTTCGCAGATACAAATGCTTCTGAAAATCACTCGCAATTACAAGGGCTTGCGAGCAATTGGCATTCCCGCTATGGCCGCGTGACGAACCGCAGCGGGGACTCACGACATGGCCATAACCAACCGTACGCTCGCCATTGCGGCGGCTAGCCTCGTCATTGGCCTTATCGTCCTCGGCCTTAAATTCCTCGCCTGGTATCTGACTGGCTCGATCGCGCTCTATTCCGATGCGCTCGAATCGATCGTCAATGTCGTGACCGCCATTCTTGCGCTGATCGCGGTTCGCCTCGCCCAGCGCCCGGCCGATGCGTCTCTGCCCTATGGGTATCACAAGGCCGAATATTTCTCGGCCGTGCTTGTCGGCGTCATGATCATCGTCGCCGCCATCCTGATCCTGCGCGAAGCCTATTTCGGGTTTTTGGAGCCACAGCTTCCCGAGGCTCCGGTTGAGGGCCTTGCTGTCAGCGTCTTTGCCACCCTGATCAATATCGGCTGGGCTCAGTATCTGCGTCGTTATGGCAGTCGCGTGCGCTCGCCGGCCCTCGTCGCTGATGCCAAGCACCTGATGACGGACGTTGTTTCCACCATTGGTGTCATCATCGGCCTTGTGCTGGTCTATGCCACCGGAATCGCGGCGCTCGACTCGGTGCTGGCGGCTCTCGTCGCGCTCAATATCCTCTGGTCCGGCTGGGGCGTGATCCGCGAAAGTGTCGGCGGCCTCATGGACGTTGCCGTGCCGCCCGAAACGCAGAAGACCATCCGCGAAGTGATTTCCCAGAATGCCGATGGCGCCATCGAGGCCCACGACATTCGCACCCGCCAGGCCGGCAAGCTGACCTTTATCGATTTTCACCTCGTCGTGCCCGGCGCCATGACTGTCGAGGCTGCACACACCATTTGCGATTGCATCGAGGCAAAGCTCCGCGAAGCCGTCGAAGACCTGCAGATCACCATCCACGTCGAGCCCGAAGACAAGGCAAAGCACGCCGGCATCGTAGTGCTTTAGGGTCGTCTGGCGCCTCAGGTGGAGTGACCTGCCTCCTGGAGGGGCGGCAAGCCGACATATCTGGCTCTTGGCCTGATCAGCGCGCCCGTCTCGATCTGTTCGAGTGCATGGGCCAGCCAGCCGACACACCGGGCAAGGGCGAAGATTTGCAGCGGCGCGTCGTCGGGCAGGTCGTGTGCGGCGACGAGGGCGGAGAGGGCGAAGTCGATATTGGGCTTTTCGCCGCTGAGTTTTTCGCCGGTTTCGGCCAATTCTGCAAAGAGCGCTGGAACGGGGAAAGTCGCCATCAGGGCCGGCGCGCGGACGTCGTGATCGGGATAGAGCCGGTGGCCGAAACAGGGCAGAGGGCGGCCTTGGCGCAATAGGCTGGAGATGGCGGTTTCGACGCCGTAACGCTTCGCGTCGCGGACGAGTGCGCCCATGCTGAGGCTGGCGGTGCCGTGCAGGGGGCCGGATAGCGCGGCCAGGCCGGCCAGCACAGCGGCCGCAAGTGGAGCGCCTGTGGATGCTGTAACGCGGGCCGCAAATGTGGACGCATTCAATTCATGTTCGGCAAGGAGCACTAGGGCGCAGCGCAGGGCGTTGGCGGCCTCGGGGCGTTGCCATTGAGCGGCCAGCCTCTCGTGCACCGGGCCGGTTCGTGCGCCGGTGATGGCTGAGGCGACGAGGGACACGACAAGCGTCGCATCCTTGATGAGCACACTGCGGGCCCGGCCAGAGGGTGGCATCTGGGTGGCAGCGAGTTCGGCCACCTGCCGATAGGCGGCGATGAGGCCGGTATCGGCGCCCGTGGTGGTCATGGTGCCGAAATCGACTGGGGCCGATGTGCTCCAGAGCAGCTTGGCCATGTCTTCGAGCGTTGCAGACTTCGCAAGCTCCGCTGCATCCTCGCCGCGGATGTAAAAATGACCATTGGCGACTGTGGAAATGGCGGTGGAGAGAACCGGTTCGCCCCAGGCGATGCTCTCGGCCGCGACGGTGGTGGCCGGGCGGCGGCCCTTCTGGCGGGCGGCGAGGCGTTCGACATCGTCTTGCCTATAGAGGCTGCGGCGTGGGTCTTCCGGATCCGGACGGGCGGCGATGCGGCCGCGGCTGACATTGGCATAGAGCGTTTGTGGCTTGGTGCCGAGGAGGGCAAGGGCGGCTTCCGCGGATATCCAGCTCATGGCGTCTCACATTGATCATTTGCATCAAGATTGACGTCAATCTTGATGTGGCCAATCTAGCGGTAAAGACGAAGGAGACGCAACATGTCTGGACTGGATGATGTCATTGCCGCCGAAACCACGCTGTCCGAAGTCGACGGCACGAATGGCCGGCTGGTGATCTGCGGGTACCGGCTTGACGAATTGGCCGGGTCGAAATCCTATGAGGAAGTTCTGGCGCTGTTGGCTGGCGAGGTGCTGCCACGCGGCGCGGCGCTGAAGACGCGGCTGGGCATGGCGCGGCTGCGCGCCTTTGCCGAGGTTGCCTGGCTCGACGAGGCCATTTTGGCGCTGTCGATCACCGAGGGCCTGCGGGCGCTGATGGCGCGGCTGCCGGATGGGGAAGATGCTGATACGGCACTGTTGCTGGTAGCGGCGCCGGCCGTGTTCGTGCCGGCTCTGGTGCGGCGCAAGGCGGGGCAGGCGGCGATTGCGCCTGATCCGGCGCTGGGCCATGCGGCCGACATGCTGGCCATGCTCAAGGGCAAGGCGCCGAGCAAGGCGGAAATTGAGGCACTCGATACCTATCTCGTGACGGTGAGCGATCATGGGCTCAATGCGTCCACTTTTGCGGCGCGTGTCGTGGCCTCGACGCGGGCCGGCTATACTTCGGCGGTACTCGCGGCGCTGGGCGCATTGAAGGGGCCGCTGCATGGCGGGGCGCCTGGGCCGGTGCTTGACATGCTCGATGCTGTGGGGACGCCGGAGCGGGCCAGTTCCTGGCTGACGGGCGAATTGGCGCGCGGCGAGCGGCTGATGGGCTTTGGGCATCGGATTTATCGCGTGCGCGATCCGCGGGCGGATGCGCTGAAGGGCGCGTTGGCACGGTTGGGTGCGGCGGGCGACATGGATGCGGAGCGGATAAAACTGGCCGAGGCGGTGGAGCGTGAGGCACTGGCGCTGCTGCGGCTCAAGAAGCCGGATCGGGCACTCGACACCAATGTGGAATTCTTCACCGCATTGCTGCTCGAAGCGCTGGGCTTTCCGCGCGATGCCTTTACCGGCGTCTTTGCAGCCGGCCGTGTCGGCGGCTGGCTTGCCCACGCCCATGAGCAGGTGGCGAACGGGCGGCTGATCCGCCCGCAATCGCGCTATGTTGGGCCCAAGGCCGCCTAGTCCGCCTTCGCGTTCAGTTTGTTACGCAGATTGGCGAGGCGCTGCTGGAGTTCGACGACACCCTCCAGCGTCTCGCCGGTCGCGGCGGCCAATTCCACCGGGGCCATGCAGCCGCGGCGCTTTAGCGCCATGCCTTTTTCGGTGGCAGCAATGTCGAGCAGGCGCTCATCGTCCTTGTTGCGGGCGCGGGTGACGAGGCCGGCGGCTTCGAGCTTCTTCACCAGCGGCGTCAGCGTGTTGGATTCGAGCATGAGCCGATCCGACAGCGCCTTCATGGTTGTCTGGCCGTCTTCCCAAAGCACCATCATGGCAATGAACTGCGGATAGGTGAGGCCCATCTCCTCGAGAATGGGACGATAGAAGCGGTTCATGGCCTGGCTCGCCGAATAGGCGGCAAAGCAGATCATGTGGTCGAGCGTCATCTGCTCGGCGATCTCTTCCGGGCTCAGATTGTTCACGCTCATCTTCGGTCTCCACGTCAAAAAGTTGATATAGTCGCGTGCGATGGAATCGCAAGAGGCGGATTTCACATCAGCCATGCAATTTTTGCACTTCAATACGATCTAATCGCATGCGATGTAATTGCCATCGAAGGTGCTGAGGGGCCATGGGGCCGGCATCGAGCAATGGGAGACCGAAATGACCAAGACAGTTGTTCTGATTCATGGTGCCTGGCAGGTTCCGGCAAGCTGGGATCGCTTCAAGAGCCGGTTCGAAGCCGCCGGCTACACCGTCATCGCGCCGAGCTGGCCGCTGATGGATCGCCCGGTTGCAGAGCTCAATGCCAATCCCGACCCGAAATTCGGCTCGCTGACCGTGGGCGCGATTGTCGACCATTATGAAGCCATCATCCGCACGCTGCCGGAAAAGCCGCTGATCCTTGGCCATTCCTTTGGTGGTCTCATCGCTCAGTTGCTGCTTGATCGTGGTCTTGGCAGCGCCGGCGTGGCACTGGACCCGGCCCCGATTGGCGGGCTCATTCCCGGGCCCAAGCCGCTGTCGGCCGCCTTCCCGGTTTTGGCACGTCTCAATGGCTGGAGCCGGCCCTTTACGCTCAGCAAGGCCGCCTATGACAAGAGCTTTGCCAATACCGCGCCCAAGACGCAGCGCGACGAGGAATATGCCAAATATGTCGTGCCGGCGCCCGGCCGCATCTTCTTCCAGGCCGCGCTCAATATCGGCACCTGGGTGAGCCCGAAGAAGCGCACACAGCCGCTGTTGATCGTCGTGGGCGAAAAGGACAATACGGTGACGCCGAACCTGGCCAAGCAGGCCTATGGTCGCCAGAAGGGTTCGAAGGCAGTGACCGACTTCCACGAGTTTGCAGGCCGGTCGCACTACCTCGCCAATGAACCGGGTTGGGAAGAAGTGGCGGACTACGCCATCGAATGGGCCGGGCGGAACGCCTGAGCCTGCAATTCCAAGCACGACGTCATCCCCGCGAAAGCGGGGATTTCTGTTTTTGGAGAGGGTTAGTTCAGCCAGTTGGCTATGGCCGGGGCATCGTCGTCTCCCAGACCATGGCCGGCGTTGAGAACCTCGACCGAAACTTCGGCGCCGAGGCTTCTCAGAGCTTCGGCCAGCTTTTCGCCTTGCGTTTGGAAGGCGTCGGTTTCGCCGAGGAGGATGAGGACGCTGGTGCCGGAAAGGTCGGTTTGCGGAACATCGTCGAGCACCATGGCGGGGCGGATGAGCACCGCGCGGCGGACGAAGCCGGGGTGGAGAAGCATGGCGGCGGCGAGGAGGTTGGCGCCGTTGGAATAGCCGAGGGCGATGAGCTTTTCGGGATCTGGCTGGTAGGCGATGTTGACCTCGCCGAAGAAGGCTTCGAGGGCGCCGGATTCGAAGCGGATGTCCTTCTGGTCGAAGATTGACGGGCCAAAGCTGCGGAACCAGCGTTGCACGCCGCTTTCGGTGCTGCGGCCGCGCATACCGAGGAGGGTCGCGTTGGGCGCGGCGCGGTGTGCCAGTGGCATCAGGTCGGTTTCGTTGCCGCCGGTGCCGTGGAGGAGGGCAATGGTGGTGCCATCAGGGTTTTCGGGCGTGAAGAAGCGGTGCTTGTAGATGAGGTCGCGGTAGACGACGCGCTCTTCGCCGGGCAGGCCGAACTGGGGCAACATGACCTTCATCGCCTCGGGGTCGGGCGTGTCGGGCGGCATGAACAGGGTGTGGCCGAGCTTTTCGAGCGTCTCGTCGAGCGTGAAGCCGGGACCGTCGCTGGCCATTTCGATAAGCACATTTCCGGGCTCGCGCACGTAGAGCGAGGTGAAATATTGCCGGTCGTGGAGATTGGTCAGGCTCGAATTGAGCTTGCGCAATTCGCGCTCGACCGCTTCCACCTCGGCTTCATTCGTGGCGCGGACGGCGACGTGGTCGGCCGTGCCCGTGCCGGGCGCGCCGGGCCAGAAGCCGGCGGCGTCTCTGATGTCCAGGACATCGCCGATGTCAGAGACGAGGCGTTGGATTTTGCCTTCGGTCGGGCCGGTGCGAAAACCGAAGTAGCGGGTGAGGAAGGCGGTGGTTTCTTCCTGCACTTCCGAGAGCAGGGTGACGCCGCGAATGCGGCGGATGGCGTGTTCGGCGGGGATGTCGGTTTCGGGCATGGTCAGGGCCGGCAGATTTGCGCTGACGAGCTTGATGACGACGCCATCGGGATCGCGGAGGCGGAGGACGGTTTCGCCGAATTCCTGCGCCGTGCCCTCGACCTTGACCTGATGGGTCAAGGCGCGTTCGAGCCAATAGCCGATCGAACCCTGCGAGATGGCAAGGGAGAGTTCGCTGACCTGTCCGGCGCCGGCCTGGCCCGTTGAGCCGCCTTGCCAGACGAGGAAGGTGATGAGCGAGCCGGGCGAGGCAGCGTAGTCTCCGTAAAAGAGGTGGAGCTGGCGCGCGTCTTCATAACCGCCGGTGCGCTTGACGAGGCGAAGACCGAGAAAGCCGACATAGAAATCGACATTGGCCTGCACGTCACCGGTGATGAGGGTGACGTGGTGGATGCCGGAGGTCATCGGCTTCTCCCGAAGAGGCGCTCGATGTCGCCCTTTTTCAGTTCGACATAGGTGGGGCGGCCGTGGATGCACTGGCCGGAATGGGGGGTGGCTTCCATGTCGCGGAGGAGGGCGTTCATTTCGTCGACGCGCAGGCGCCTTCCGGAGCGGACGGAGCCGTGGCAGGCCATGCGGCCGATAATGGCTTCCATGCGATCGGTCAGCGCCGCGGCGCTTTCCCATTCGGCAAGGCCATCGGCGAGATCGCGGACGAGGCCCTCCACGTCGCTATTGCCCAGGATTGCTGGGGTCTCGCGCACGGCAATGGCGCGGGGGCCAAAGCGGTCGAGATAAAGGCCGAATTTTTCGAGCTCAGGCGCCGCTTCTTCGAGAAGGGTGCAGTCTTCCTCGGGCAGCTCGACAATGATCGGGATGAGCTGGGCCTGGCTCGCGACCGGGCCGGAGGCGAGTTGGGCCTTGAAGCGCTCGTAGACGAGGCGTTCGTGGGCGGCGTGCTGGTCGACCAGCAGCAGGCCCTTGTCGCTTTGGGCGATGATGTAGTTGTCGAACATCTGGGCGCGGGCGGTGCCAAGGGGGTAGTCGACGATCTCGGGCGTTTCCGGCAGGGCTTCGACGCGGGCGCTGGGCTCGGTGAAACCACTGAAGCGGCCGGGAGAGCGGTCGAGATTGAGTGGGGCCGTGCTTGGCGCGTAACCGTAGCTCATCGGGCGCGGCGGGGCCAAGGTCGGCGTGTAGCCGATCGGCTCTGGCGTGGGGGCCATTTCCGGGGCGGTGAAGGCGCCCAGAATGTCTTCGGCGACGCTGTTGGAGGCCTTGAAGCCGGCGGCGGCGAGGGCCACCCCGATGGCGCGGATGACGGCACCGCGAATGGCGCCCTGGTCCTGGAAGCGCAGTTCGGCCTTGGCCGGGTGCACGTTGACGTCGACCTCGGCGGGATCGATGGCGACATAGAGCGCGACGACGGGGAAACGATCGCGGAAGACATAGTCGGCATAGGCAGCGCGGATGGCGCCGACCAGCACCTTGTCGCGCACCGAGCGGCCGTTGACGAAGTAGAACTGCGACAGGGAATTGGCGCGGGTATAGGTGGGGAGGCCAGCCATGCCCGCGACGACGACGCCGTGGCGCGCCATGGCGAGGGGCACTGAGTTTTCGACGAAATCGGCGCCCATGACCTGGCCGAGGCGGGCAGCGAGCGCGCCTTCGCCGGTGATTGCCGGCCAATTCGACATCATCCGGTCCGAGCCTTCGAGGATGAAGTGGATTTCCGGGTTGGCCATGGCGAGGCGCTTGACCACATCCGTGATCGCGGCTGTTTCCGAGCGGGCGCTCTTGAGGAATTTGCGGCGGGCGGGGACCTGCGCGAAGAGGTCGCGCATTTCGATGACGGTGCCGCGGTTCATCGCCTGCGGCATGGGGCCGGTGCGGCGGCCATTATCGACGACGACGGCGAGGCCGGCTTCGGCATCGGCGGGTCGCGAAGCGACCGAGAGGCGCGAGACCGAGCCGATCGAGGCCAGCGCCTCGCCGCGGAAGCCGAGGGTGCGGATATCGTCGAGATCGTCTTCGCTGAGCTTCGAGGTGGCGTGGCGCTCGACCGAGAGCATTAGATCGTCCCGGTCCATGCCGTGGCCGTCATCGTTGATGCGGATGAGATCCATGCCACCATTGGCCGTAGCGATGGTGATGCGGCGCGCGCCGGCATCGATGGAGTTCTCGACCAGTTCCTTGACGACGCTGGCGGGGCGCTCGACCACTTCGCCAGCGGCGATGCGGTTGATCAGGTCTTCGGGTAGCTGGCGAATGGGCAAGGCGATTCTCCTTGCCCACAATATAGGGGAGGGCGCGCCGCTTTCCGACCCGGAATGGCATTTGTGCCCAGACTGCTCGCGCTAGTCGAGGACGACCACCGCTTCGACCTCGAACAGCATGGGGTCGATGGCGAGTTTCGGCACGGGCACCAGGGTCTGCGCCGGCAGGTTCGTCCCGAACATTCCCACGACGCTTTGGGTCAGGACGCCGAGCTTGGACATGTCGTGGTCGACAACATAGACGGTGAGCTTGGCGACCTGATCGGGGCTGGCGCCGATCCCCTCAAGCGCGGCGCCGAGATTGGCATAGGCCTGTTTGACCTGGGTGGCGAAATCTGGCGAGAGGCCGCCGGTGCTGTCCTGGCCACCCTGGCCGGAAATATAGGCGATGCGGGCATTGGGCGCCACGATCACCGCCGTGCTGTAGCCATTGGGTGCGGGGTCGCCGAGATTGGGCGGGTTGACGATGGTCAGCTTGCTTTCGGCGGCATTGGTTGTCGCTGCAAAGGCTGCGGTCATGATGATTGTTCCTCCGATGATGAGACGCGTTATGGCGTTTGGCATGATGATCTCGTGGCTTTGCGGATCGCGGCGCCGCCGGTTTCCGACACGATTGAAGTTTGTTCCAGATGTCGTTAGGCAAGACTCGTACGGTGTACGAATTCATTGCATCGTACGATGTACGAGTCAATTACCCGGAATGGACAAGGCTGGTCCTGCTGGTCAGAATTGGACGGGAAACGAGGACGCGGATGGCAGACAAGCAAGGCAAAGCGCGAGGCGGGCGGGAGCAGGGCGCTGAGCCCAATGAACCCGGGCTGACGCGCGAGAGGATCGCTGCAACCGCCGTCGTCATGCTGGATGCCAATGGCCTCAACGGCTTGACCATGCGAGGACTGGCCGAGGCGCTAGGCTCCGGCGTCATGAGCCTTTATTGGCACGTGCAGAACAAGGACGACGTGTTCGATCTGGCACTCGACACGGTGCTCGAATATCGCGGCCCGACGGCATTGCAGGATTGGCGCGGCGACATCGTGCACGTGCTGGAGGATTGGCGCGCCACCATGCTGCGTCACCCCTGGTCGGCCTCGCTGCTGCCGCGGCGGGCGCTTGGCCCCAATATTCTCGTCCGCCTAGAGCGCCTGAGCAAATGCCTTGCCGCGGGCGGGGTGGCGGATGGCGAGGTCAATGCCGCCATCTGGTCGCTGTGGAACTACGTGATGGGGGCGACGGTAACGCGCGCCAGCTTCGGGCCTTCGAACGAGGATAGGGCTGCGTCCCAACAGCGCCTCGCCGAACTCGGTGCTCTTTACCCCTCCATCGAGCGATCGCGTCTGTTGCTCGACGACGATTGGGACGGCACGTTTCGCAGGGGCCTCGATTTTCTGCTCGACGGCATCGCGCCGAAGCGATGAGCGCCTTTCTTGCCGTCTGCATCGTCACGCGTTAAATCCGGCTGATGAACCAATCCCTCGCTCCCATGGATCTCGCGCTTCGCCTTGCCGAAGAGGCGGCCGCGCTTGGCGAGGCGCCAGTGGGCGCCGTGGTGGTGGAGGGCGATCGCGTGCTTGCGGCGACCAGCAACCAGATGCAGGCTTTGGGTGATCCGACGGCACATGCCGAAATGCTGGCGATCCGCGAGGCGCTGAAGGTGCGGGGCACGGGCCGGCTTGATGGCTGCGATCTCTATGTGACGCTCGAGCCTTGCGCCATGTGCGCCGGGGCCATAGCGCATACGCGGCTGCGTCGCGTATATTTTGCTGCCGAAGACACCAAGGCCGGTGCGGTGGAGAACGGGGTCAGGCTGTTTGAGCAGCCGACCTGCCACCACAAGCCCGAGGTGATCGGCGGAGTTTCGGCCTCACGCGCCGAGGCCATGCTGGTGGACTTTTTCAGGAAGCTGCGCAGCTAGGCCGCTTGGCATAACGAAAGGCGTTTGCGGTTGATCGAGATCTCGGATCGATTGGCCGATTGCTGAAGGATCGATCATGACTGACCATCTTCTGGACCGGCCCATACTGGCTGCGTTGACCTCGAGCCATGCAAACTTTGCCCGTGGCGGAGGCGGTGCCTGGCCGTACGATCCGCTGATCAGCCCATTCGCAGCCGTCGAGAATGACGATCCCCAGACATTGCATAGCCTGACCGATCTCGTGACGCCCGGCGAGACGATCGTCATGGTGCGCAGCGAGCCCATTGTGGCGCCACCGGAAATGACGGTGGTTTCCGAAGCGCGCGTTGTGCAGATGGTGGCGGAGAAGGAACTGGCCACGGCGCCGGATGATCGCTTGGTGCGATTGAGCGCGGAAAACGATGAGGAGGCGCATGCGCTGGCGACGCTGACCCGGCCGGGGCCTTTCGCGCCGCACACCATGCGCATGGGAAAATTCTGGGGCGTCTTTGAAGAGGGGCGGCTGGTCGCCATGGCGGGCGAGCGGTTGCGGCAGCCGGGTTGGGCGGAAATGAGCGCGGTCTGCGTGCATCCCGACCAGCGCGGCAAGGGCCTGGCACGGGTGCTCTCGACGCGGGTCACGGCCGATATGCAGGAGTGGGGCGAACGGCCCTATCTCCATTGCTTCGATAACAATGTCGGGGCGATCACGCTCTACCAGACGCTCGGCTATGAAGTTCGCACCACCCTCAATGTCATGGTGGCCCGTAAATCCTAGCGCGGATTGCTCTGGATCGGCTCGACCTTGTTCTGGATATAGTCTTCGATCTTGCGCGTCAGGATGTGCTTGAAGCGGTCTTTTTCCGATTCCACATGGGTGATGATTTCGCGTACACGCCAGAATTCCATGGCGCCGAAATTGGCGACATGGGGCCGGATATAGATGTCGGGCGGATAGGCGGCCATCGAATGCGCGATCAGCGAATGCATCATGATCTGCGCCGAACCAAACCAGATATCGAGTGGCCGATGGTCGGTCTTGTTGATGCCGACCGACGGGTCGCCATTGACGTCGATGCCGATGAGAAAGTCGGTGCCGATATCGGCCTGGTCGAGGGGCAGCGGATTGACCACGGCGCCATCCACCAGGATGTGGTTGTTGTGGACGATCGGCTTGAAGATGCTCGGCATCGAGATGGAGCCGGCAATGGCGGGACGGAGAGGGCCCGAATTGAAAACGACCTGATGCCAGGACTGGAAATCGGTCGCGACCACATAGAGCGGGATTTTCAGGTCGCTGAAATTGTTTGGGAAGTTTGGCGGGGTGAAGGCGTCGACGATATGGGTGGCGTCGAGCTGCATGGAAATGCCATTGCGGAGCAGGCCGCCAATGCCCTTGATCTGCGTCGACCAGAGCTTTGTGGCAATGGTGCGCAGCGTGCCGAGGACCTCAAAGGAATGTTCGCGCAGTTCCTTGCCGGTCATGCCGGCGGCCCAGCCGGAGCCGATCAACGCGCCGATCGAGGTGCCGGAGATGACCGAAGGCTTGATGCCAAGTTCGTCCATCGCCTCGATATAGGGGATATGGGTAAGCCCGCGGGCAGACCCGCCGCCGAGGGCGACGCCGATTTTGGGGCCAGACGCAGTGCTCATTCCGCTTCGCTCCCTTCCCTTGGAGCGCAGCCGGTCCACCAGCACCTTGCCTCGCAGTTGCAGCGGGGTCAGCTCGCGTTCCGGCGGCGTCTCGTCGAAGACGGTACGGCGCGACTCTAGGCCCGCAAGATTGAGGAAAGGTTCAGGTCCGCTCGCGGGCGATTTCACGCCAGCCGATATCCCTTCGGGAGAAGCCTTCTGGCCAATCCACTGCGTCAACGCCTCGATAAGCACGGTCCTGTGCCTCTCTCACCGAATTACCAAGCGCCGTGATATTGAGCACGCGCCCACCATTGGCGAGTAAACGGCCCCCGTCGCGCTTCGTTCCGGCGTGAAACACGGTCAGATCATCCGTATCGAGGCCGTCGGCGCCGTTGATCTCGCTGCCTTTGCCATAGTCGCCGGGATAGCCCTTGGTCGCCATGATAACCGTCAATGCATAGGCGTCTTTCCAGGTCACATCGTGCCCCTTGAGAGTGCCGGTGGCGGTGGCGTGGAGGAGGGGAAGGAGGTCGCTTTCCATGCGCATCATCATCACCTGCGTTTCGGGATCGCCGAAGCGCGCATTGTATTCGACGAGCTTTGGACCCTGGTCGGTGAGCATGAGGCCGGCATAGAGAACGCCCTGATAGGGCGTACCGCGCTGAGCCAGGCCGCGGGCGGTGGGCTCGACGATGTGGGTCATCGCGAATTCGTATTGCTCTTCGGTCATCACCGGGGCGGGGGAATAAGCACCCATGCCGCCGGTATTGGGGCCGGTATCACCATCGAATGCGCGCTTGTGATCCTGGGCGGTGGTGAGGGGAAGCAGGGTCTCGCCATCGCAGAGGACGAAGAGGCTGACTTCCTCGCCTTCCATGAATTCCTCGATGACGACGGCCGCGCCGGAAGCGCCGAAGGCGCCGGAGAAACAGTCGATGATCGCCTCTTCGGCGTCTTCGACGTTCATCGCGACAGTGACACCCTTGCCGGCGGCAAGGCCATCGGCCTTGATCACGATCGGCGCGCCCTGGGTGTAGATATAGCCAAGGGCCGAGGCTTCATCCTCGAAGCGGGCATAGCCGGCGGTGGGGATATCGAACTCGTCGCAGAGGGCTTTGGTAAAGCTCTTCGAGCCTTCGAGCTGGCCGGCGGCTTTGGAGGGGCAGAAGCAGGTGAAGCCGGCCGCACGGACGTCATCGCCAAGACCGGCAACGACCTGCGCATCGGGGCCGACGACGACGAAGTCGATGTTGTGCGCCTTGGCGGCGGCGATCACCGCCGTGTGGTCGGTAATGTCGACCGGCAGGTTTTCGGCAATGGCTTCGGTGCCGCCATTGCCGGGCATGACGAAGAGCTTGGTCAGGTCAGGCGACTGGGCGATTTTCCAGGCAAGAGCATGCTCGCGCCCACCAGAACCGATGACCAGAACCCGCATCTCGTGCCTCCATGCCGTGCTGCGGGCGTGATGCACGAGAGTGACGGGAAGGGCAAGGGAAAGCTGGTCGGAACGAGTTACATCTCGGCCTCTTTGAAGATCGGCGTGACGTCGCCGTTCCACTCGTTGCGGAATTTGTCGAGCCAGCGCCCGGCCTGGGATTTGCCGGTGCGGACCGTCTCTTCGAGGCAGGCGAGGTGGATGGTCTCGTCCTGGCCCTTGGCATTGAGGCGGTTGCGGCGCACGAGGCCGGCTTCGGCAATGCCGACGGCCTGGGCGGCAGCGTCAAAGATGCTGGAGCGGTCGAAGGGCGTGGTGAGGCCGAGGCGCGGGACTTCGCGGCGGAGATACTCGCGATCTTCCTGCGTCCAGTTGCGCGTCAATTCCCAGGCGGCTTCGAGCGAGACTTCATCATAGAGGAGGCCGGTCCAGAAGGCGGAAAGGGCAGTGACATGGGCTTCATCACCCATATCTGCGCCGCGCATTTCGAGGAACTGCTTCAGGCGCACTTCCGGGAACAGGGTGGAAAGGTGGTCCTCCCAATCTTTCACCGTGGGCTTTTCGCCGGGAAGCTGCGGGAGTTCACCCTTGAGGAAAGCGCGGAAACTTTCGCCGGCGACGTTCACGTACTGGCCGTTGCGGATGACGAAATACATCGGCACGTCGAGGGCATGGTCGGCATATTGCTCGAAGCCAAAGCCTTCGTCGAAGGCGAAGGGCAGCATGCCGGTGCGGGCATTGTCGGTATTGAGCCAGATGTGGCTGCGGAAGCTGAGATAGCCGGTATCGCGGCCATCGGCGAAAGGTGAATTGGCAAAGAGCGCGGTGGCGATTGGCTGCAAAGCCAGCGAGACGCGCAGCTTCTTGACCATGTCGGCTTCGTCGGAGAAATCGAGATTGGTCTGGACGGTGCACGAGCGGTACATCATCGAGGTACCAAGCGTGCCGACCTTGTCCATATAGGGCGTCATGATGCCATAACGCGACTTGGGCATGACTTCGATTTCATTGACGGCCCAGAGCGGGGTGACGCCGAGACCAAGGAAATGGATATCGAGCGGGGCCGCGACCTTTTTGGTGACGCGCATGTGCTCGGCCATTTCGTCGGCCGTGCCATGGAGGGTCTCCATCGGCGCGCCGGAAAGTTCGAACTGACCACCTGGTTCGAGCGAAATGCCGCCGGCAACTTCATTATTGCGAAGGCCGATGGGGTTTTCGCCATCGTAGAAGGGATGCCAGCCGGTTTCCTTCTCGACGCCTTCAAGCAGCGCCCGAATGCCGTTTTCGCCCTCATAGGCGACGGGGCGCAGGGGATCGGTGTGGAAGACGTGCTTTTCGTGCTCGGTGCCGATTCGCCATTCGGAAGCGGGTTTGCTACCGCGTTCCATCGCTTCGATCAGGTCTGCGCGCGATTCAATCAGAGGCGAAGCAGTGTCGGCGCCGGCCATGTGATCCTCGTCTAAAGGGTGAGGTCTAAATTGGGCCGGCACCATAGCGAGCGCAAGCCGGAATGCAATCGGCTTTTATCGCCAATCACCGATGATAGCTTGAATGACGGCCATTGCAGCGACGGCGGCCGTGTCGGCCCGCAGGATCCGCGGGCCGAGGCTGATGGGGACGACGAAGGGGAGGGCGCGGAGTTTTTCGCGCTCGGCATCGGAAAATCCGCCCTCGGGGCCGATGAGGAGGCCGATCTTTTGGCCTTTCAGCGCGGAAAGCGCTTCGACGGGCGAGGATGAGGCCTCGCCTTCGTCGGCAAAGATCAGCTTGCGGTTTTCGTGGTCCGTTGGCCAATCGGAGAGGAGGCGCTCAAGGGCGATTTCCTCGGCAATGGTGGGGACCGAGAGCACTTCGCACTGCTCGGCGGCCTCGATGGCATTGGCGTGGAGGCGCTCGGTCTTGAGGCGGTGGACCTGGGTATACTGAGTCATCACCGGCTGGATCGCGCCGGCGCCCATCTCCACGGCCTTCTGGATCACATAATCGAGGCGCTCGTTCTTCAGGGGAGCAAAGCCGTACCAGAGGTCGGATTTTTCCGTCTGCGCCGCGACTTGTTCGGCTACGGCAAGAGTGACGGATTTCTTCGAATCGCTGGTCAGCCGACAGAGCCAGGCTCCGTCGCGGCCGTTGAACAGCACGACTTCGTCGCCGACGTTTTTGCGCAAAACGGCGGCAAGATAGAGCGACTGGTCCTTGTTGAGTGAGACTTCGCCGCCCTTGGCGAGATCGGCGTCAACGAAAAGGCGGGGCAGGCTGGCATGGCTACGAGGCATTTTTCTTGGGACGTGGCAGCGTGCCGCGCCCTCCTCTTTGGATGGGCTTGGGATCAGGTCTACTTTGTCTCAAGCGATTGGAGTAGACCTCTGGTGAGTCGAACCGCGAGGTCGTGGCACCATGTCCGATATTCATTCCGCACCCGTTGCTGACGCCCAGAGGGACAATTGGGTCGATCGCCATGCGCCCGATTGGCTGAAACCCTATGCGCGGCTGGCGCGCTGGGATCGCCCGATCGGCTTCTGGCTGCTGTTCTGGCCCTGTGCCTGGGGCCTGGCGCTGGCGGCGGTGGAAATTCCGGAGCGTGGCTTTGGCTGGATCGCAGCCGTTTTCATGTTCATCGGCGCGGTGCTGATGCGGGGTGCGGGCTGTACCTTTAACGACATCGTCGATCGCGACATCGACATGAAGGTGGCGCGCACGCGGTTGCGGCCGATTCCCTCGGGCCAGGTGACCTCGCAGCAGGCGCTGGCTTTTCTGGTTGCCCAGGCGCTGCTTGGGGCGATCATTCTTTTCCAGTTCAATCGCTTCACCGTCTGGGCGGGCGTCGCCTCCCTGGTGCTCGTGGCGATCTATCCCTTCATGAAGCGGATCACCTGGTGGCCGCAGTCCTTCCTTGGCCTCGCCTTTTCCTACGGTGCGCTGATCGGGTGGACGAGCGAAACCGGCGGTCTCTCCTGGCCGCCGATCCTGCTCTACCTCGGCACCATCCTCTGGGTGATCGGCTATGACACCCTCTATGCGCTTCAGGACATCGAGGACGATGCGCTGGTGGGGGTCAAATCCACGGCGCGGCTGTTTGGCTCCAATGTGAAGCCGGCCGTTTCGG
>NZ_JBEVLL010000267.1:0-2546 GCF_040509215.1 Devosia sp. | reverse complement strand
GGAGGATGACCGTGCGAATCGAAACTCATCATGGCAACGCGCCGCGCGAGCGCCTGCCCGCGGTCCACGAGGATGACGGCCTTGCCCAAGTTCTCGCGTTGATCTCCCGGGAACGAAAAATCCCTATCCGATTGTTGGTGCACGTTTCTCGATGCCAGGCTGATACGGCGCTGGCCCGACAACTGGCCATGTATCTCGCCCATGTCTGCAAGGGCATCAGTCTGACCGCAATCGGCGCCGCCTTTGGACGGGATAGGACAACAGTCTCTTACGCCTGTGGCCTGATTGAAGATTTGCGCGACGATGCGCAGTTTGACGCCGAGCTCGACCGGCTCGAAGCGCTGCTTGTGGGAGGAGGGGATCATGACTGAAGGATTGCCTGAGGCAGTCGGCCGATTGGCGGCGTCGCGACGGGATTCCGCGCCTTTTCTGCGGCCCCATCATATCGAGGCAGCGCGACAACTGGCGCATACATTCGAGCGGGCACGGCTGCGCCAGCGCGTGACCATGTCCTACGATCCGACGCGGACCGGAGGGAGAGGTGGGGGTAGCCCAGTTCAGGGCGAGCTTTCCGCCAGTGCGGCCGATGCGCGAAAGCAATTGGCGGATATAGCGGCCATGATGCCAGCCGATTGCTGGGCGGTGCTGTTCGACGTTTGCGGGCTCGATCGGGGCTTGCAGGATGTCGAAACAGAGCGCGATTGGCCGCGGCGCGGCGGCAAGCTGGTGCTGCGCATCGCCCTGTCTCATCTCGCCGCCCACTATGGGCTCGATGCGGAAGCGCGGGGGCGTGAGGCCCAAAGGCAGCGGCATTGGTTGCCCGAGCGGGTGCAAATGTTTCCAGCAGCAGAAGCTTCTTAACGATGTAAGCGTCTGTAATGTTCTGACAGGCGGTGCGCGTGATAAGGGAAGCGTGCCGCAATCGGTACCGTGAAATGCCCGGAAAGATCGTCTCCGTCCAATATCTGCGCGCCATTGCTGCCTTATTGGTGCTGGCGTCGCACGCTTTGCTCTACCCACTCGTGGGAGAGAACATCGCCTATGGACGGCTCGGCTGGCTCGGCGTCATCCTGTTTTTCGTGATTTCCGGCTTCATCATGGTCAGCGTGACCGATGCCGGTCGCTTCGACGGGCGCCAGTTCATGCGACGGCGCATCCTGCGCGTTGTGCCGCTCTATTGGGCTTTTACCCTTGTGGCCGCAGCGTTGGCGCTGCTTGCGCCGCAATTGTTCAAGACCACGAGTTTTGACGGCAACCAGTTGGCGCTCTCGCTGGCCTTTATCCCGTTTTACAATGGCGCGAGCCACGGGCTGCATCCGCTCTATAAGCTCGGCTGGACGCTCAACTACGAGATGTTCTTCTATGCCTGCTTTGCCCTGCTCGCCATGTTCACGGCGCGGAGCAGGGTGGTGGGGCTGACCTTGGCCTATGCTGTTCTCGCTGTCGTCGGCTTTTTGCTCGCTCCGCAGTCAGCCATCCCGCAATTTTATACAAGCTTCCTGCCGCTGGCCTTTGTCGTTGGCTGCTGGATCGGTCTTGGGCAGATGGAAGGCTGGATCACGAGGCTCCCGAGGTCGGTGGTCATTGTCCTGGCCGTGATCGGCCTCGCCGGCCTTGTGGAAGGCTTTGTGTGGAATCACGGCTTCGTCGAGGATGTCACGGCCTTCGCGGGTTTCCTTGGCTTTTCAGGCGCCGCCGTGGTGTTGGCCCTGCGCAGCGAAGGACGCCTGCCGCATTTCGCTTTTCTCGAACGGATGGGCAATGCGTCCTATTCGATCTACTTGGTGCACATCTTCGCCGTAGCCTTGATGGCCGGCGTCGGCCTCAAGCTGATCGGGCCCAACCTGCCCGGCATCGTGCCGGTCGTGACCGTTCTGGCGATCGCGACTGGCATCTGGATGGGGCTTTTGCTCTACCGGTTCGTCGAGCAGCCGCTTTTGCGAAAACTGCAGCGCAACAAAGCTGATTAGTGAACCTTCGCCCGCGCTTCGCTGCGGATGCGGTTGACCATGGCGACGAGGCCATTTGAGCGCTGAGCCGTCAGGTGCTCGCGCAGGCCCATCTCGTCAAAGAGCGCAACGGCATCGGTTTCGGCGATTTC
The DNA here is from genome assembly GCF_040509215.1 of Devosia sp. Taxonomy (GTDB): domain Bacteria; phylum Pseudomonadota; class Alphaproteobacteria; order Rhizobiales; family Devosiaceae; genus Devosia. Next base: position 445 of record NZ_JBEVLL010000267.1, on the reverse strand, counting down.
GCGGGCCGGGCGATCCGAATAGAGCGCCAGAAGGATGGCAACGAGCCCCTGCACAATCATGGCGTCGCTTTCGCCCTTGATGTGAAGCGAGACAGCGCCGTCCGTTTCCACCGGTTCGGAGACGAGCCAGACCTGCGAGATGCAGCCATTCACCTTATTGGCGTCGACGCGTTCCTCTGCCTCGAGCCGGGGCAGGGCCTGGCCGAGTTCGATGAGATAGCGATACCGGTCTTCCCAATCATCGAGGAAGGAAAGATTGTCGGCAATGTCCTGGAAGGGCTGGGGCTGGGTCATGCCCTCTATCTAGGTAAAGAAAGAAAAAGCCGCAAGCACGGGGCAAGGTGCTTGCGGCAGGAGCCAGTGGACGCTGGAGCTGCGTCGCTTGGGCAAGAGACGCGTGCCACTGGATATATCAATCGGACGCCGGGGCAGGCGCCCGTCAGCC
>NZ_JBEVLL010000266.1:0-3659 GCF_040509215.1 Devosia sp. | reverse complement strand
CGCACAGGCTAAGTCTGTGGGGCACGAAGTTTTACAGCCTCAAATCTATCCTCCGCTGGGCAAATCACGACATATTCACTAGACGCTTCATCATTGTGCGGCCGGTGCCGCGTCTTGGAAGGTTCTTTCAGTGAGTTCTAAGGGCAGCGACCGACCTGCCCGCGTTGGTTTCTCGCGCGGAGGCAAAAGGTGAGCGGGCGGTTCGGTACGACCTCCCGGCGCTTTGGATTGCGCCTGGCCGACGCCATCGTGACCTCGCGATTCACCCGCTGGACCTGGCAGGGCCTTGCCGAGCAAGGCTATAAGGGCGAACTCCCCGATTTCCGCCCCGCCGACAGCGACGCCGTGCGCGAAATGATGTCGGGGCGCTATCTGCTTGCCTCAAAGCTCATCGAAACCGGCGGTACCTCACCCTTTTCCGTCGATGTCGATTTCCCTGATTGGTGGAACAATCTGCAGAGCTTTTCCTGGCTCCGGCATTTTCGCGACGTTCGCGATCCCGGCGAAAAGCTCTTCGCCCGCACGCTGGTGCTCGACTGGATAGGACGCGAAGGAAAGTTCGATCCGGAAAGCTGGTCGCTGCCGCTGACCGGGCAGCGCGTCCTCAACTGGCTCCGCCACCTGCCGCTGCTGCTCGATGGCGCGACGCCCGACCAAGCCAAGACCATGCAGCGTAGCCTGGGCACGCAGGTGCAAAGCCTGCGCGTGCGCGGCAAGCTCGCAACCGACCCGACCGACCGGCTTTTTGCCGCGCTCGGCATTCTGGGCGCCGAACTCTGCGAGCCAGAGGAATCGGCCGATGTCGAGGCGCGCCTGATGCAGCTCGATGCGGCCCTTGGCGAACAGCTCGACGAAGAGGGTTTCCACAAGAGCCGCAATCCGCGCATCCAGCTTAATCTCCTGGTCGAGCTTTCGAGCCTGCGCCAGGCCGCCAACCGCCATGGCAGCCCGACCTTCGCGTCGCTCTCCAATCGCATCGACCGGATGCATGAGGCGCTCGATGCCGTCACCCTTTCGAGCGGCGAACTCGCCTATTTCAACGGCTGCGGACAGGTGCCGCATGACGTGCTGGTGGCTGTGCAGGCCAATGCCCCGACCCCGGCACGACGGTCGCGCATTCTCGGCGGATACGGGATCCTGCGCAGCGGCCGCGCCGTCGTCATCGCCGATTCTGGCCTGCGCCCGGAGCCCGGTTTCGATGCCGAAGCCCATGCCGGTGCGCTTGCTTTCGAGTTTTCCTTCGGCAGCGAACTGATCCTCGGCTCTTGCGGCCCTGCCCCATCCGACATGCCGGAGACACGCGACCTCTTCCGCCAGGCCATTGCCCATTCCTCGCCCACGATCGAGGATGAAGACGCCTTCGTGCCTCCCAAGGGTCTCCGCGCAAAACCGCCTGCTGTGCCCGATATGGAACTGGTGCCGGCCGAACATATGCTGGCCGTCTCTTCCATCGGCTATGCCACGCGCTTTGGCGCCGAGATCGAACGGCGCCTGACCCTCCTCGGCGATGGCACAACGCTCGTCGGGCAGGATCGCGTTGTTGCAGAAGGCACGCCCGACGGGCAGCTTTCCATCCGCTTCCACCTAGCGCCCGGCATTTCCGTCCATGCCCCGGTCGGCGAGGGCATGCGCCGGCTGACCCTGCCCAATGGCGAGGTCTGGAGCTTCCTCTGGGAAGGCGCCACGCTGCGGCAGGACGACAGCGTCCGCCAATCGGCCTATCTCGGTTTCAACCGCACCATCCAGCTTGTGCTGGAAGTCGATCTCGCCCCGGGCGTCGAAGTGGGCTGGATCCTGACGCGCGAACACGGTTGAGCTTGGACTCCGCGGCCCGTTCGTGCTAGCGGAGCCGCGAAATCTCCTCCAATGCGAGCAAAAACTCATGGGCAAGACGGTCACGGTCGGGCGGGCACTGCTTTCGGTATTCGACAAATCGGGAATGGCGGATTTTGCCCGCGGGCTTTCGGAGGCCGGCGTGGAGCTGGTTTCGACCGGCGGTACGCACAAGCTGATTTCGGAAACCGGCCTGCCGGTGCGCGAGATTTCCGATCTGACTGGCTTTCCCGAAATGATGGATGGCCGCGTGAAGACGCTGCATCCAAAAGTGCATGGCGGCCTGCTCTCGGTGCGTGACAATCCCGAGCACAAGGCGAGTATGGACGAACACGAGATCGGCCCCATCGACCTCGTCGCCGTCAATCTCTATCCGTTTGAAAAGACCGTCGCCTCAGGCGCCAGCTACGATGAGATCATCGAGAACATCGACATTGGCGGCCCCGCCATGGTGCGTTCGGCGGCCAAGAACCACGCCTATGTGACCGTGGTCGTTGATCCCGCCGACTATCCGGCAATTCTCGAAGCCATCCGCAATGGCGGCATTCCCTACGAACTGCGCCAGAAGCTCGCCGCCAAGGCCTATGCCCGCACCGCCGCCTATGACAGCGCGATCTCGAGCTGGTTTGCCAAGGAAATCGACTTTGCCGATGTGAGCTATCGCAGCTTTGCCGGCACCCTGCGCGAAGTCATGCGCTATGGCGAAAACCCGCATCAGTGGGCCGCCTTCTATGGCACCGGTGAAAATCGTCCGGGCGTCGCCACCGCCTCACAGGTCCAGGGCAAGACACTCTCCTACAACAATATCAACGACACCGACGCTGCCTTCGAGCTGGTCTCCGAATTCGACCCGGCCGAGGTTGCTGCTGTCGCCATCATCAAGCACGCCAATCCCTGCGGCGTCGCCACGGGATCGAACCTGACCGAGGCCTATAAGAAGGCCCTGCGCACCGACCCGGTTTCCGCCTTTGGCGGCATCGTCGCCACCAATCGCGAAATCGACGCCGAGACGGCCACTGAGATCGTTAAGGTCTTCACCGAAGTGATCGTCGCTCCCTCCGCCACGCCGGAAGCGCAGGAAATCATTGCCGCCAAGAAGAACCTGCGTCTTCTCCTCACGGGTGGCCTGGCCGACCCCAAGGCCGAGGGCCTGCAGGTGAAATCCGTGGCCGGTGGTCTGCTGGTCCAGAGCCGCGACAATCGCAATGTCGATGATTGCGAACTGAAGGTCGTCACCAAGCGCGCGCCGACCGAAGCGGAACTTGCTGACCTGAAACTCGCCGCCAAGGTCGCCAAGCACGTCAAATCCAACGCCATCATCTATGTGAAGGACGGCGCCACCGCCGGCATCGGCGCCGGCCAGATGAGCCGTGTCGACTCCGCCCGCGTTGCCCATCGCAAGTCGATCGATGCGGCCGAAGCTGCCGGTATCGAAGGCGCTCTCACCATTGGTTCAGTCGTCGCCTCCGACGCCTTCTTCCCCTTCGCCGATGGTCTTGAAGCCCTCGTCGCCGCCGGCGCCACGGCCGTCATCCAGCCCGGTGGCTCCATGCGTGACGACGAAGTCATCGCCGCCGCCGACGCTGCCGGCATCGCCATGGTTCTGACCGGCATGCGCCACTTCCGGCACTAGGCAAACACGACGCCGTGAGGGCCTAAACGCCCTCACGGTAAGACCTTCTTGACGGGGTTCTGGCACTCTCTGCCCGCTCGGCATTTGGGCCGGCGCGAGGACCCTTCATGCGGCTGGCCGTTCCAACCGATCTTTCTGCCCTGCTCTCCACCGGCCTCTTGCGCTCGGTGGGCTCGCTCGGCATCAAGGTCGC
>NZ_JBEVLL010000265.1:0-13516 GCF_040509215.1 Devosia sp. | reverse complement strand
GTTCGCCACCCCGAGGAACAAACAGTCCACGATCGCCAGCTGCGCAATGCGGCTGACCATAGCCCCCGCCCGCAATCGGCTTTCCCGCGCCCGGCTCACCAGACACTCCTCCGCCGCCTTTGCCAGCGGTGATTCCGGCGACCCCGTCAGCGCTATCGTCAGCGCCCGCGCCTGCCGCGCAATCTCGATATAGCGCACCGTATCCGCCGTCTCTCCCGAATGGGAAAACCCAAACGCCACCGTCCCCGCCGGCGACAGCAGCGCCGCCGTCCAAGCCTCATGCGGATCAGCCAGCAGAAACGCATTGCGCCCGATACGGAACAGCTTGTGATGCAGGTCCTGCGCCACGAACTGGCTCGCCCCGATGCCGAACAGCAAAATCCGCTGCGCCTTGTCGAGCGCCGCCACCACCCGCTCCAGCGCCTCATAATCGAGCCCCGAAACCGTCTCGTCGATCGCCAGCATTTCGAGCGAGGCAACCTTTGACGCCATTTCCCGCAGCGTATCGGACTTGGCGATCTCCGCGCCGAGGATCAGGTTGCCGCCATACTGGGCGGTCTCCTTGCCCAGCTCCGTCGCCAGCGACATGCGCAGTTGCGCATAGCCCGAAAGCCCCAGCGCCTGGCAAAAGCGCACCACTGAAGCCACCGAAGTCTGGCAGGTTTCAGCCAGCTCATAGATCGTCTTGTCGAGCACCAGGCTCGGCGTATCGCTGATCACGCTGGCTACCCGCTGCATGGCCGGCGTGAACTTCGCGGACGAAGCCTCAATGGTCGATTGAATTCCCAAAGCATCCTCCAGGGCGCCGGCCCGATATGCGGCAACGCTACTCCAAATCAACCGAAAACTGAAACAATGTTTCACATAAGGCCAATATTCTGAAACTCGTTGACACAGACTGGCGCGACTTCATAGGCTTGTCATGAACCATTGTCGCCGACAGGGCAGCCCCGAGGGGTTGGAGCGGCAATGCACTTCAGGAGATTGGCTTTCGCGCGAAGGCCGCCAGCAAGGAGGGAATAAGATGAACTGGATCAACCACCGCAAGCTCATGACCGGGCTCGCCATCGCCACGGCGCTTTCCACGGCCGCCGTCGCCCTGCCGGTGCAGGCAGCGACGCTCCGCATGGCCTGGAGCCAGGACGCGACGGGCCTCGACCCGCATAAGCAGACCGCCTTCCCGTCCATTCGCCTGCTCGAACTGGTCTATGAGCCGTTGGTCCGCTTCGATGCCGATCTCAACGTCATTCCCGCCATCGCAACGAGCTGGGAATTCTCCCCCGACGCCAAGACGCTGACCTTCAAGCTCGATCCCAACGCCAAGTTCACCAACGGCGCCCAGGTCACCCCGGCCGACGTGAAGGCGTCCTTTGAGCGCATCCTCAACGAGGAAACCGCCGCCGCCGCGCGCTCGAATTTCCTCTCCATCGACACCATCGACACGCCCGACGCCGAGACCGTGGTCTTCAACCTCAAGACCGCCGACGTGCCGATCCTCGTCGCCATGGCGACCATCAACGCCGCTATTGTTCCGGCCAGCGAAATCGAATCCGGCACCATCGGTACCGAAGCCATCGGCTCCGGCCCCTTCAAGCTCGATAGCTGGGAACCCAATTCCCGCGAAGTGCTGAGCGCCAATGCCGATTGGGCTGGCGGCGACGTCAAGGTCGACGGCATCGCCATCTCCGTCCTGCCTGACGAAACCGCGATCCTCGCCTCGCTCCGCGCCGGCCAGACTGATTTTGCCCTGCTCAACGATCCGCTGGTCGCCACCATGGTGCCCAACGAAGCCAATCTTCAGCTCAACCGCGTTGCCGGCCTCGCCTACAACGTGCTCCAGCTCAATCCCTCGCGTCCGCCCATGGACAATCTGAAGGTGCGCCAGGCCATGTCCTGCGCCATCAACCGCCAGGAAATCGTCGATGCGGCCCTCGCCGGCGAAGGCAAGGTGACAGGCCCTCTGACTATGCCGGCCTTCGCCCAGGACCCGAGCACCCTCTTCTGCTACGAGCAGGACCTCGAAAAGGCCAAGCAGCTCATGGCTGAATCGGGCGTCACCGGCTTCACTGCCAAGGTCATCGGCGCGACGGGCGAACCCCCGGTTGCCGCTTCCGAAGCCCAGGTGCTTCAGGCCCAGCTCGCTGAAATCGGCATCAATCTCGAAATCGAGATGATGGAACTCAACGTCTATGTCGACACCTGGCTCGCCGGCAATTTCGACATGGCCGTCGCCCAGAATGGCGGCCGTCCGGATCCGTTCCCTATGTACAACCGCTACTTCACCAAGGACGGCAACCTCCTCAAGGTTTCCAACTTCGTCGACGACACACTCGACACCCTGATGCGTGAAGGCCAGGCCGAAACCGATCCGGCCAAGCGCGTCGAAATCTTCCACAAGTTCGAAAACCACCTCGTCGAACAGGCGCCGTGGCTCTGGCTCTCGACGGGCTATGGCTACACCGCCCAGCTCAAGACGGTTTCGGGCTTTGTCCCCTCGCCGACCGGCACGCTGTTCGGCCTCACCGAAGTTTCAATCCAGTAATTTTGTATTACGTTCGGAGCCGGCCCACGGGCCGGCCCCTTTTTATCCAGGAGAAGGCGTTCGATGAATTATGTGGTGCAACGCCTCCTGACGTTCCCACTGATCCTGCTCGGGGTTTCGGTTCTCGTCTTCGTCTCGATCCGCCTCGTGCCCGGCGATGCCATCACCGCCATGCTCGGCACTGAAGCCGGCCTTCTCACCCCCGCTCAACGCACGGCCCTCGCCGCCTATTTCGGCATCGATCAACCCATCTGGTCACAATATCTGCGCTGGCTCTCTGGCCTCTTCCAGGGCGATCTCGGCATTTCCTCCATCTATGGCAAGCCGGTCCTCTCGATCATCCTCGAGCGCTTCCCGCTGACCCTGCAATTGGCGCTGATGTCGATGGTGATCTCCCTTAGCGTCGGCATCCCGCTCGGCGTCTTCGCCGCCACCCGCAATGAAAAGCCCAGCGATCTCATCGTCCGCATGCTCGCCATGCTCGGCCAGTCGACGCCGAGCTTCGTCATCGGCGTGCTCATCATCTATGTCCTGTCGGTCTTCTTCGGCTTCGTCCCCGCCATGGGCACCTTCACGCCGCTGACAGTCGACCCCTTGGCCAGCATCGGCCAGTTGATCTTCCCGGCCATCACGCTCGGCTTTGCCTTCGCCGCCTCGGTCACCCGTATTTCGCGTTCGGCCATGCTCGACGTCCTGAGCGACGATTATATCCGTACCGCCCGCTCCAAGGGCGCCTCCCAGCGCAGCGTCGTTTGGCGCCATGCGCTGCCCAATGCGCTCATTCCGGTCGTCACCCTCTCCGGCGTCGAATTCGGCTATCTCCTCGGCGGCGCCGTCATCGTCGAGCAGATCTTTGCCCTGCCCGGCCTCGGCCGTCTCGTTCTCGATGCCATCACCCAGCGCGACTACGCGCTCGTCCAGGGCACCGTCCTCTTCATCGCCTTCAACTTCCTGCTTGTGAACTTGCTCGTCGACCTCGCCTATGTCGCGCTCGATCCGCGCATCCGGATCGGGGGACGCTGATGTCAAAGCTCGCTCGCGCCTTCCTGCGTCACCCCTCCGGGCGCATCGGCCTCGCCATCATTTCGCTCTACCTGATCGCAGCCCTGCTCGGCGTCGTTGGCCTCACCCCGCATGACCCGCTAAAACTTTTCGCAATCGATCGGCTGAAGCCCCCCAGCGCCACCTATTGGTTCGGCACCGACCTCCTCGGCCGCGACACGTTTAGCCGCCTCATGGTCGGCATCAAGCAGTCGATGATCATCGCCTTCTGTTCGGTCGGCCTCGCCACTCTCTTCGGCACCGTCATCGGCCTCCTCGCCGCCTGGTGGGGCACGCTGTGGGATGGCATCCTGATGCGCATCATGGACGTGTTGCTGGCCTTCCCGGCCATCCTCCTCGCCCTCCTCATCATCGCCATTGTCGGCCCGGGCACCTCGACCAGCGTCGCCGCCATCGCCATCGTCTACACGCCCATCTTCGCCCGCGTCGTCCGCGGCCCGGCTCTGTCGCTCAAGCAGCGCGATTTCGTCGACGCCGCCCGCACCTTCGGCAGTTCCCAGCCCTACATCTTGAGCCACCACCTGCTGCTCAATCTCGTCGCCCCCCTGGCGGTGCAAGTGACGCTGGCCCTCGCCTGGGCCCTCCTCACCGAAGCCGGTCTTTCCTTCCTTGGCCTCGGCACCCAGCCGCCCACCCCGTCGCTCGGCCTCATGCTGGCCGAAAGCAAGAACCTCATGACTCAGGCCCCCTGGCTGATGATCTTCCCGGCCCTGACCATCATGCTCGGCATTTTGGGCTTCAACCTCACCGGCGACGCCCTGCGCGACATTCTCGATCCCCGCACCCAGAGGAGAGAAGCATGACCCCTCTCCTTTCCGTCCGCGACCTGCGCGTCGGCTTCGGCCAAAGCCCTGCCGCCAATGAAGTGGTGAAGGGCGTCAGCTTCGACCTCGCACCCGGCGAAACCCTCGCCATCGTCGGCGAAAGCGGCTCGGGCAAATCCGTCACCGCCCTCTCGGTCAATCGCCTCGTCGATTTCGGCGGCGGCCGCATCACCAATGGCTCCATTCTCCTGCAACGCAGCGACGGCTCGACCCTCGATGTCGCCAAGGCAGACGAAAAGGTCCTCCGCACCATTCGCGGCCGCGATGTCGGCATGATCTTTCAGGAGCCGATGACCTCGCTCAATCCGGTGCACACCGTCGGCGCCCAGATCGAGGAAGCTTTCAAGCTCAATCGCGGCCTCCACGGCGCCGAAGCCGAGCGCGCAGCCTTGGACGTGCTCGACCGCGTCCGCATCCCCGACGCCAAATCCCGCCTCGGCTACTACCCGCACCAACTCTCGGGCGGCATGCGCCAGCGCGTCATGATCGCCATGGCCCTCGCCAGCAGTCCGCGCCTCCTCATCGCCGACGAGCCGACGACTGCGCTCGACGTCACCGTGCAGGCCCAGATCATGGCGCTCCTCGCCGAGCTGCGCGCCGAAACCGGCATGTCGATGATCTTCATCACCCACGACATCGGCCTCGTCGCCGGCATTGCCGACCGCATCATGGTCATGCAACACGGCCTCGCCGTCGAGCAGAACACGACCGACGCCGTGCTCGACAATCCGCAGCACGACTACACCAAGCACCTCCTCAACGCCGTGCCGCACTTCACCTCCGGTAAGGCCGTCCGCGCCGACAACGAGCGCACTGCTACGAGCGAACCCATCATTAGGGTAGACGACCTCGTCGTCCGCTTCCCGGTAAAGAAGGGCCTCTTCAAGCCCAAGGGCGCCATCCACGCCGTCGATGGCGTCAGCTTCGATCTCATGCCCGGCGAAACCCTCGCCATCGTCGGCGAAAGCGGCTCCGGCAAATCCACCACCGCCCGCGCCATTTTGGGCCTCAATGAAAAGCACCGCGGCGCCATCGCCGCCAAGGCTGGCCGCTCCCGCCGCCCCATCCAAATGGTGTTCCAGGACCCCTTCGCCTCGCTCAATCCGCGCCTCAATGTCGAAGCACTCCTCGCCGAACCTGCCATCGCCAACGGCCAGAAGCTCGATGAGACCCTCCGCACCCGCATGCGGTTCCTCCTCGACCGCGTCGGCCTCCCCGCCGACGTCCTCAACCGCTATCCCCATCAGTTCTCCGGCGGCCAGCGCCAGCGCCTCTGCATCGCCCGCGTCCTGATGCTCAATCCCGACGTCGTCGTGCTCGACGAGGCCGTCTCCGCCCTCGACGTTTCGGTCCAGGCTCGCGTCCTCGATCTTCTCGTCGATCTGCAGCGCGAATTCAGCCTCGCCTATCTCTTCATCTCGCACGACATGGCCGTTGTCGAACGCATCGCCCACCGCATCGCCGTCATGTATGCCGGCCAGATCGTCGAGATCGGCGAAGCCCGCGCGGTCCTCTCCGACCCACAGCACAGCTACACCAAGCGCCTGATCTCGGCCGTTCCTGCCGTCGAGCGCCGTCGCCAGCACTTTGCGCTCGACGCCACCCAGGTTCCATCCCTCGTCCGCCCCGCCGGCTACGAACCGCCCCCAGCCAATTGGCGTGAGGCCGGGCGGGATCACCGTGTCCGCATCGAAGAAATCAAATGAGCAAGCCGCAAGACATGCTGGAGCGGGCCTTCCCCGCCCTTGAACAAGCCATCGCATCCGGCCGCATTCCCGGCGGCGTCCTCGGCATCATCGACCGCGACGGCAACCGTGCCACCCGCGCCATCGGCTCCGCCCAAACGGTCCCCACCAGCCGCCCGATGACCGAGGACACTTGGTTCGACCTCGCTTCCATCAGCAAGGTTGCCTTCACCACCGAGCGCATCCTCGCCCTCGCCGAAGCCGGCACCATCGATCTCGACGCGCCGCTGACGACCATCCTGCCCGACTACCGCCACTACAATCTCGACAATTGGGAGCGGAAGATCACCTTCCGCCAGTGCCTCGGCCACCAGACGCCCTTCCCAGCCGTCTTTCCGCTCTACACCTATGGCCGCGACCCGGACCTCCTGCGCACCTTCCTCCTGCAGCACGAATTCCCTGCGGGCCCCGCCGTCTATTCCGACATCAATTTCATCCTGCTCGGCTTCGCCCTCGAACGCATCCACGGCAAGTGGCTACGCGAGCAGGACCCCGGCCCCGGTTTCGCCTGGTCCGCCGATCCGCAAAACGCCGCCGCCACCGAACTCTGCTACTGGCGCCACCGCGTCCTCGTCGGCGAAGTCCACGATGACAATTGCTCGGCCCTCGAAGGCGCCGGCAATGCGGGCCTCTTCGGCACCGTTCATTCCATGCTCGACTTCGCTGGCAACAAACTCACCAATGCCGGCCCCGACGCCCTGATCCGCACCCCCCTCAGCGCCCGCCGCACCCATGGCTGGGAACGCCCCTATGATGGCTGGTCGGGCGGCGACAACTGCACCGCCGAAACCATCGGCCATACCGGCTTTACCGGCACCGGCATCTGGATCGATTTCGCTCGCGGCCACGCCTGGACCCTCCTGACCAATCGCGTCCACCCCACCCGCCATTTCGACAGCGGCATCTTTGCGCTGCGCCGGGCCGTGGGCGACCGCATCAACGCCGAGTAAGCAAATGACCTTTGAACCAATCTGGGCCGTAGGCCTCATGACCGGCACGGTGCTCGACGGCAATATCGACGTTGCCCTCCTCCGCACGGACGGCGAAACCGTCCAAAGTTTTGGCGCCTACACCCTCGCGCCCTATCCCCAATCGATCCGCGACCAGCTCGAAGAAACCCTCTCCCAAGCCCGCACCTGGGCCTTCGAAGGCCCAGAGCCCGCGATCTTCGCTGAAGCCGAAGACGCCCTCACCCGCGCCCAATCCGCCGCCGTCGCCGCCTTGGTGAAGGACGCCGGCCTCAAAAATGAAGACATCGGCGTCGTCGGCTTCCACGGCCAGTCCGTCCTCCACCGCGCGCCTCAACCCGGCCGCATCGGCGCTACCCGCCAGCTCGGCAATGGCAAGCTGATGCACGACCTCCTCGGCATCCCCGTCGCCTATGATTTCCGCTCCGCCGACGTCCGCGCCGGTGGTCAGGGCGCGCCCCTCGCCGCCCTCTATCACCAAGCCCTCCTGAAAAAGATTGGCGCCACCGACGGTAAGACCGCCGTGCTCAATCTCGGCGGCGTCGCCAATGTCACCTTCTGGGATGGCAAAGACCAGCTCATCGCCTTCGACACCGGCCCCGCCAACGCCCCGATCAACGACTTCGTCAAAAGCCTCGGCCTCGGCGACATGGACCACAATGGCGAGATGGCCCTGCGCGGCAAGGTCGACGAAGAGCGCCTCGCAAAGCTGCTGACCCACCGCTATCTCAGCGCCCCCTATCCAAAATCCCTCGACCGCTTCGACTTCCTCTCGACCATGGCCGATGGCCTCAGCGCCGATGATGGCGCGGCAACCCTCACCGCCTTCACCTGCGGCGCCGTCGGCAAGGCTCTCGACCTCCTGCCCCAGCGCCCCGAAAAGCTCGTCGTCTGCGGCGGCGGAAGGCACAATCCGGCGATCATGGCCATGCTGAAAACCCGCGCCGGCGTCGAAGCCGTCCCCGCCGAAACCGTCGGCTGGCGCGGCGACGCCATCGAGGCCGAATGCTTCGCCTTCCTCGCCGTCCGCGTCCTCCGCGGCCTCCCCATCAGCTTCCCAACCACCACCGGCGCACCCCATCCGCTCACCGGCGGCGTACTGGCCGCCTGATGGTTGTCTCCATCGAAGTCACCGACCGGCCCACCGCCGAGGCACTCGACCTCATCGGCAAGGGCCTCACGAGCTTTAACGAAGCCGATGTCGGCCCCGCTGATCGCCGGCCCCTCGCCGTCTTGGTCCATGATGCCGACCAGTCCCTCGTTGCCGGCATTTCCGGCTACACCGCCTGGGGCTGGCTCTATGTGCAATGGCTCTGGGTCGCCGAGGAAAAGCGCGGTCAGCAGATGGCCGCCCACATGCTCGCCGCCGCCGAAAAGGAAGCGCGCGCCCGCGGTTGCCACGGCGCCTATATCGACACCTTCAATCCCCATGCCTTGCACGTCTACCAAAAGGCCGGTTACACGGTCTTCGGGACCCTGCCGAACTTCCCTCCGGGCCGCACTCGCAGCTTTCTCTCCAAGGATCTCTAGGTGAAATCCCTCAGCGGCATGCTCTTCTGCGCCTCCGGCATCGTCCTGATGTGCTGCATGGATGCGGTCGCCAAGGCGCTCGGCGCAGACCTGACCACCTTCCAGGTCGTCTTCCTCCGCTATCTCGGCGCCGCCCTCTGGCTGATCCTCTGGATCGCTCTCACCGGCGCCTCCTGGCCCAAGCGCGAAGACCTCGGCCGCCAGGCCCAGCGCGCCGCCCTCCTCGTCGTCACGGCATCGCTCTTCTTCTACGCCGTCACCCACCTGCCCCTCGCGGTCGTCGCCGCCCTCGGCATGACTGCCCCGGTCTATGTCACCCTTCTCGGCGCCATTTTCTTCCATGAAAAGATCGGCCCCGGCGCCTGGCTCGCCCTTGGCCTCGGCGCCGCCGGTTCCGCCACCATCATCTTTGCCGGCCACAGCAATCCCTTTGCCTCCGCCAATGGCGACGCCATTGCCTGGGCCGCCGCGCTCCTCGCCCCGCTCACCTACGCAATCGTCGTAGCACTCCTCAAACACCACTCCACCCGCGAAGATCCCGCCGCCATGACCATGGGCCAGTCCCTCATCGCGGCCCTCCTCTCTTTCCCGCTCGCCCTCGGCGCCTGGCCCGAAATCACGCCGAAAATCGCCGGCCTCGGCACGCTCATCGGCCTCCTCGGCGCCGTCGGCTTCCTGCTGCTCATCAACGGCCTCCGCCGCCTCCCGGTCAGCGTCTTCGCTGTGCTCGATTACACCGCCCTCATCTGGGCCGGCCTCCTCGGCTTTTTCTTCTTTTCCGAAATCCCCGGCCCGCAACTCTGGCTCGGCGGCAGCCTCATCATCGCCGCCTGCGCCCTCAACTCCCGCCGCGCAGCAGAGCCGCAAACGGCCAGCTAGAAACAGCTCGGGCGCCGGCATGGCCGACGCCCGTTCTCATTTCTATCGGAGCAGATTAGCGCTTACTGCGCCGCTTCCAGCGCCTGACCATCAAGGCCAGCCAGTGCCCGTGCACGGCGCAGGCTCTGAGGCTGCTCGGCGCGATAGCGACGGCCGATTTCCATCATCAGCACGGTATCGGGCAGGAAGGTCAGTTCGGAGAAAATCCGATCCCAGTCGATATCGCCCCAGCCGAGCGGCATGTGCAGGTCGCCAATGCCCATCGCCGTGTTTTCCTGCGGGTGATACGGCTTGAAGAAGCCCTGCGGACGGCCAAAGCTGTCGTGGACATGCAAGTGCCCCGCGACCGGCGCCATGGCAGCGATTTCACTGAAGAAATCGAGGCCGCGATAGGTCGCTTCAAGATAGGCGTGGCTGAAGTCGATGAGAGCAACCACATTGGGGTGGTTCACTGCCTTCACCGTTTCGGCGACCTGGCTCGGGGTCTGGCGATACTGACCGAGTTCGGTCGTAAAGATGTTTTCAAGCGCGATGCGCACGCCATAGGGGCGAGCGAAGTCGGCCAGTTCCGTCAGGGCCTCACGTTCGCGATTGTCGGCCCCAGCGCGCTCGGCGATCTGGTCGGCGCGGACGAAACCACCGTGTTGCACGATGACGCGGGCATTGACGCGATCGCAGACTTCAACCAGCGCCTTGGCGGCATCAATCTGATAGCGCTGGGTCACCGGGTCCATGAAATTGGACGAAACCAGGCCGTGCACCGTGTAGCGGAAATCGAACTGGCTGGTGATGGCAACGAGGCGCTCGGCGCGCTCGGGAATGATCCGGCCGCCCGAGATCAGGTCGAGGCTGGTCAGCCCCAGTTCCACAGTGTCGACACCCATTTCGGCGAGCGCGCGCAGGTCGTCATGAAAGCTCAAAAATTCGCCGTCGGTGGAGCCGACATTGAAGCCAGTGCCGATGATATTGCCCATTGGGGCCTCCTTGGGATCAGGCAGAAACGGAATCGGTGGCGCGAACCGGGCGACCTTCGTGGTCGATGCGGCGGCCGCTCGTGTGGTCGAAGACGTGGACGTCGCCTTCGCTCATGGCGAAGTGAATCGGCATGCCGGTGCCAAGCGCGTCATTGCCGCTATCGATAGCGATGATCGGGCTGCCATCAGCGCGGGCATAGATGAGACGCGAAGCGCCCAGTTCTTCGGTGTAGTCGACCACCGCGGCAATGGCGTCCTGATGGCCGGCATCGACACGTCGAACCAGTTCGGGACGGATGCCGATGGACACTTCCCGGCTCAGATGCGCCTTGGCAAGGCCCGGCAGGTTGAGCATGCCGCCCTTGCCGTGGCGGAAATAGCCGTCTTCGCCGAAAAAGCCGCGCACCAGGTTCATGGCCGGAGAGCCGATGAAGTCAGCGACGAAAAGGCTCGCTGGGTGGTGGTAAACTTCGGACGGCTTTCCGACCTGTTCGACGAAGCCGGAATTCATCACGATCAACCGGTCGGCCAGCGTCATGGCTTCGGTCTGGTCATGGGTCACGAAAACCGAAGTGACGCCGAGGCTGCGATGGAGATTGCGAACCTCGGCACGCATGGCGACGCGCAGCTTCGCATCGAGATTGGAAAAGGGCTCGTCGAACAGAAACACCTTGGGCTCACGCACCATGGCGCGGGCCATGGCAACGCGCTGGCGCTGGCCACCCGAAAGCTCGCCCGGCTTGCGGTCGAGATAGGGTTCGAGGCTGACTGATTTCGCCACCTTGAGCACCTTGGCCTCGCGTTCTGCCTTGGGCATGCCGGCGACCTTGAGTGCATAGCCGATGTTCTGGCGCACGCTCATATGCGGGTAGAGCGCGTAGTTCTGGAACACCATGGCGCAGCCGCGCTCACGCGGCTCGAGCTCGTTGACCACCTTGCCGTCGATGGCAATCGTGCCATCGGAAATCTCTTCGAGCCCGGCAATCATGCGCAGCAGGGTAGACTTGCCGCAGCCCGATGGTCCGAGGATGACGACGAATTCGCCCGCCTCGATCTCGACATCGACGCCATGGATTACGTCGTTCTTCTGGTAGCGCTTCTTGACGCCGGAAAAGCTGATCGCAGCCATGAAAGTCTCACTTGTCTCGGGTGATAAGGCCGCGCACGAACCAGCGCTGCATGAGCGCAACGATGAGCAGCGGGGGGAGCATGATGATGAGGGCGCCTGCCATGGTGACGTTCCAGTCAGGCGTGCCGTTTTGCGTGGGGATCAGTGCCTTGAGCTGCATGACCACCGTGCCGTAATTGGTGCGGTCCGTGGTGATCAGCAGCGGCCAGAGATACTGGTTCCAGCTCGATACGAACATGATGGTGGCAAGCGCCAGCATATTGGTGCGCGAGAGCGGCAGCAGCACATCGAAGAAGAAGCGGATAGGGCTTGCGCCATCCATCTTCGAAGCCTCGATCAGTTCATCGGGAATGGTCATGAAGAACTGGCGATAGAGAAATGTACCCGTCGCCGTGGCGACCAGCGGCAGGATAAGGCCGGTGTAAGAGTTGAGCAGGTTCCATTCGAGCCCGATGCGGACACTCGAAACGGCCTCCACGAGCCCGGTAATCCCCAGCGTATCGAGCACGACCTGGAACGGCAGCAGCGCATTGGCGGCAATCGCATAGGTCGGCACGATGCGCACTTCGAGCGGCAGCATCAGGGTGATGAAGATCATCCAGAAGCAGACCATGCGCGCCTTGAAGTCGAAGAACACGATGGCAAAGGCCGAGATCGAGGCGAGCAGGATCTTGCCGAAGGTGACGCCGGACGCAACGATCAGGCTGTTGATCATTTTCGGGCCGAGATCGGCGCGGGCCCATGCGGCCTGGATGTTCTCCCAAAGGTGGGAAGACGGCCAGAGCACGATGGGCACGCGGCTGACTTCCTGCAGCGACTGGCTGCCGGCCACAATGACGATCCAGAAGGGAACCAGCACCACCAGGAGCCCCAGAACCATGGCGGCATAGGTGACGAGATTGAAGAAGGGCGAACGTTCGATCATCTTGTCGTCCTCAATTGTAGTGCACGCGCTTTTCGACCCATTTGAACTGGACGAAAGTGAGCGCGATAACGAGGAACATCAGGACGATCGACTGGGCTGCGGCGCCCGAATAGTCGAGGCCTTTGAACCCGTCGAAATAGATCTTGTAGACCATGACTTCGGTTGCCCCGACCGGACCGCCTTCGGTCATCGTGTCGATGAGCCCGAAGCTGTCGGTAAAGCTCGAGATCAGGTTCATGATCAGGAGGAAGAACACGGTCGGCGCGATCAGCGGCAGTTGCAGGTCGAACATGCGGCGCACGGGACGCGCGCCATCCATGGCGCCGGCCTCGGTGATCGAACGCGGGATCATCTGCAGGGCCGCAAGGAAGAAGATGAAATTATAGCCGATGCCGAGCCAGGCGTGGCAGATGATGACCATCGCCAGCGCATGCATGCCATTGGTGGATGGGTCCCAGATGCCCGGCCAGATCTGGTTGATCGAGCCGATCAAGCCCGATTGCGGGGCAAAAATGAAGCGGAACGCCACGCCGGCCGCGGGAGCTGCGATGGCATAAGGCCAGACATAGACCGACTGGAAAAGCTTGGTGCCCTTGAGCGAGCGATCAACGAAGCACGCAAGGAACAGGGCGACGGCCATGGAGAGGCCAGTCGTGCACATGGCGTAGAACGCGCTGCGAGCGACGGTCGCCCAATATTCGCGATCCCGGAAGATGGCGATGAAATTGTCGAACCAGACCCAGCTATTGCCGCCGCCCCAGGGCTGTTCGAGCGTGAATGCCCAATAAAGGGCCTGGGTCGTGGGCCAGTAGAAAAAGATCAGCACCAGGAGAAGCTGCGGGCCGATCAACAGCCATGGCAGAACCCCGTTGCGATAATAGGCGCGTCGTTCCATCGCCGTCTCCAATACGGATAAAAGACAGCACGGACGGCGCAAG
>NZ_JBEVLL010000264.1:0-3525 GCF_040509215.1 Devosia sp. | reverse complement strand
TCGTCGTCAGATAATCAATGACCGAATATTGGCGCACTGCCGAGATGATGCCGATGGGCAGGGACACCGCCCACATGGTGATCAGCGTCAGGAACGAGATCAGCGCCGTCATCCCCATGCGGCCCCAGACCAGCTCGGTCACCGGTTGGTTCCACTCAAAGCTCTGGCCGAAATCCCCGCGGACAATGCCGCCGATCCATTTGAAATATTGCACGGCGATGTTTTCGCCGAGCCCATAGCGCTCGCGCAGATTGGCCAGCACGGCGCTGTCGACGGCCTCGCCGGTCTGGGCGATCTGGGCCGCATAGGTCGAGACGTAGTCGCCGGGCGGCAATTGGATGACGGTGAAGGCGAGTAGCGAGATCGCAAACATGGCCGGGATCATTCCGGCTATCCGTTTGAGAATGAAGATCAGCATGGACAGCGATCCCTTGGTCGAGGAACCCGGCCGGAAGACCGGCCGGGCAAGAAGACAGGGTTAGTTCTTGAAGTAGAACTGCTCGGTATTGAGCGTGCCCGGATCGGGGTGGATCCAGCCCGTTGGCGTATCCGCCGGCACGTTGCCGAGATTGTTGGAGACCACCGCCAGCCCCGGAATGGCCGTGCTGATGCCGATCTGGTAGAATTGGTCCGCCGTGATCTCAAGCAATTGCTGGAAGAGCGCAGCCTGCTCTTCAGAGTTCGACGTGCCCTTGATCTGGTCGTAGAGCGCCCACTGCTCCTTGACGTATTCGGGCGGCTCGGTGCCACCATCGCCGATATAGTATTTTGCCCAATCGACTGCGAAGTTGGACTCGGTCGAGAACGGGAAGTAGTCGCGCGGATCGATGAAGACGTCGATGCCGCCGGACGTAGCGCCCCAGACGACGATGTCGTGCTGGCTCGCGGTCTTTTCCTCATAGAAGCGCGTGCGATCCTGCGCCGAAAACCGCGCATCGATGCCCACGGCCTGCCAATACTGCACCAGCAATTCAGCCGCATCGGCATTGGCGCCGAGCGCCGTCACCGCCGCGACATTGACCACCAGCGGGCTGCCATCGGGCGCCAGGCGGAAGCCATTGCCGCCGCGCTTGTCGAGGCCGATGGAGTCGAGCAGGCGGTTGGCCTCGTCGACATTGTATTCGAGGTATTGGGTCGCGAGGCGTTCATTGTAGAAAGGCGTGCCTTCGCGCGGCGACACCTGCTGCGGCGTACCCTGCCCCAGGAACAGGGTGTCGATGATGGCGACACGATCAAGCGCATGCGATAGCGCCACGCGGAAATCCTTGTTGCCAAAGATTTCGGCCTTCACCGCATCATGCGAGTTGAGATTGACCGAAACGGCGAGCGAATTGCCGACGCGGGATTCTCGCGGGGAAATGTAGAAATTTCCCGCTTCAGTTCCCTCTGCAAGAACCGGTAGGTTCGAGGCATTGGCCGTGTGGCGCACTTCATAGTCGATTTCGCCGGCCAGAACGCTGAGCAGCAGCGTCTGTGCTTCGGCATTCACCGAAATGCTGAGCCCATCGATATAGGGCAACTGGTTTCCGGCCGTGTCGACCTTCCAGTAATAGGGATTGCGTTCGAACGAAACGCGGGTGGCGCCGGCCACATAGGGCTCGGTGATGTGCCATGCTTCGAGCGTCGGGCGCTCGGGATTGCGCCAGCGCTGGATGTTCTCGATGCCGACGCCGCACATATTGGTCATGTGCTCGGCCCAGTCAGCGACCCCGGCTGCCTTGGCATTGGCGTCCGCATCCGGGTTGTATTTGGGCATGAACTGGCTGCAATAGGCCTTGTTCAACAGCGCCAACTGCACACCATAGACGCTGGCGGCGTTAATGATGAAAAGCCCGTTGGGTTTCGTCCAGGAAATGGTGAATTCGGTCGGCGAAGTCACCGAAATCGTTGGCAATTCGCCTTCGACCGTCAGCCAGCCCGGCTTGGTGGGGAAGAGCTTTTCATCGGGCAGAACGTCTTCGATGAAGAAGGCGATGTCATCGGCCGTAAAGGGGGTGCCGTCCGACCATTTCATGCCCTCACGGAGGGTAAAGGTGAAGGACTTGCTATCTTCACTCGCCGTGTAAGCGCTTGCAATATTTGGGTAAACGTCGCCGGACCAGTCGGCATCCCAGGTGAGCAGCGGCTCGTAACCAAAGTAGGTGAAAAGCATGTTGCGGTCGTTGCCGCCCACCATGCCGCCGCGGAAGGTGCCGCCATATTTGCCGACTTCACTGACGGGCGTGACGACGCGCGGATCACTGCCGACGCGCTCGGCCACGGGTGGCAGATCCAGCCCATCGAGCGCCGGAGACTGTTGATATTGCTGCGCAAATGCCGCGACGCTCCCCAGCGTCACGAGCGAGATTCCCGCCAGGGCGGCTACCCTCAAATGTTTCAATTTTCCCTCCCATCAGACTGATTTCGCCGGCGGATGTACCGTTCCTGGCGATTGCTGAGGTCCGCACTCTTGTATGACTGCAATTGCAATGTCAACAATCAATCATACTTCTTTTGAGAAGCGACATTTCACATGCCGTTGACAGGCCGGCTCTGGCCATGCATACAGAAAGAAGTATGACTAATTGCCCCGCAGGAGGCCGGACGTGAACTTCGACGAACTCAAGACCAAGATCGGCTCGGGCCTCTTGTCATTTCCGGTGACCGACTTCGATGCCGCAGGCGAGTTCGATCGCAATTCCTACGCCAAGCGGCTGCAATGGCTGTCCTCCTATGACTCGGCGGGCCTCTTCGCAGCGGGCGGTACGGGGGAGTTCTTCTCGATCGGCTATGATGGGGAATATGACGACATCATCAGCACGGCCGTGAATAATGCCGCGCCCGGCGTGCCGGTGCTGGCCGGCGTAGGCTATGGCACGCGCATGGCGGTCGAGCTGGCAAAGCGCGCCGAAAAGGCTGGTGCAGCCGGCATCCTGGTCCTGCCGCATTATCTGATGTTTGCCGAGCAGGAAGGCATCATCGCCCACATGAAGGCCATCTGCGACGCGGTCGATATCGGCGTCATCTATTACGCCCGCGACAACACCAGACTGACGCCGCAATCCCTCGCAAAACTGGCCGAAATGTGCCCCAACCTTATCGGCTACAAGGACGGCATTGGCGACCTGCAGCTCATGGTCAAAATCTCGACCCTGATCGGCGACCGCATGGTGCATATCGGCGGCCTGCCGACCGCCGAAGTCTTTGCCCAGCCCTATCTCGAAATGGGCGTCACCACCTATTCCTCGGCCGTGTTCAACTTCGTGCCGGAACTGGCCCTGCGCTTCTATAGAGCCGTGCGCGCCCGCGATGCGGCAACGATCGAAACCCTGCTCAAGAACTTCTACCTGCCCCTGATCGAACTGCGCGACCGCAAGCGCGGCTATGCCGTTTCCATGGTCAAGGCCGGCGCCGATCTGGTTGGCCGCGGGGCCGGCAAGGTACGCAGCCCACTGACAGAACTGACGGGCGAAGAGCGTGAGGAGCTTTCGCAACTCATTGCCGCCAACCGCTGATTTCCTGAGCGCCCTCCCTGCGCAAGAAGGC
>NZ_JBEVLL010000263.1:0-5670 GCF_040509215.1 Devosia sp. | reverse complement strand
TGGGGCTCTTGGCGAGCTGCTTTTCGATGAGCTGCACGGCTTCGGTCAGCGTCAGCTTGTTGACGACGCTGATTTCACGGCTCATGCGGTCCATGGCCTGCTCGAAGAGCTGGCGTTCGGAATAGGACTGCTCGGGCTGGTCGTCGGAACGATAGAGATCGCGCACAACTTCCGAAATGGCGATCAGATCGCCCGAATTGATCTTTGCTTCATATTCCTGGGCGCGGCGCGACCACATGGTGCGCTTGACGCGAGCACGGCCCGTAACGGTTTCGAGGGCCTTATTGACTTCGTCTTCTTCGGCCAGCTTGCGCATGCCGACGGACTTGATCTTGGCAACGGGAACGCGAAGGGTCAGCTTGTCCTGCTCGAAGCTGATGACAAACAGTTCGAGAGTGAGGCCAGCGACCTCCTGCTCTTCGATGTTGACGATCAGACCGACGCCATGGGCCGGATAGACGACGTACTCACCCGTCTTAAACCCGAGCCGCTGCTGAGACTTCTTGGCTACCATATGCTGGAACTCCTTGTTGACGCCCCAGAATGGGCAGTTCCTTGCGGGAAGGACTGTCCATCCAAACTACTTCGCCCGCTTGAACGGGCCCTTTTACAGTACGAACACCCACGGTCTTCGGTTCCGCTTTGTTCCGAAGCACCATGCAACAGGGAATGTTGTGTCAAAAAAATCGTGCCTTGCGGCACGGTTTGGGTGAAGGGCTGAACTGCATTTAGAAGGACCATAGCACAAAAATTCAGCAAAATCAAAAGGAACGAATCGCTGCCGCAACTCGTCCCTTCCGCGTCCTCGTCTGCCCGTGACAGAGCGATGACAAATCCTTGCTAATGCTTAACTTCTCGGCGCCAGTAGAAGCGCCTGAGCCATCAATCGCCTTCGCCGGGCTCTTCGGAGAAGTACTTTTCGAGCTTGCCGGTCTCGCCATCACGCTCTTTTGCCTCAGGCAGGGCATCGCGGCGCTCGGTCAGATTGGGCCAGGCGGCCGCATATTTGCGATTGAGTTCGAGCCAGTTGTCGAGGCCGCTTTCGGTGTCGGGGCGGATAGCCTCGGCCGGGCATTCGGGCTCGCAGACGCCGCAATCGATGCATTCATCGGGATGAATGACCAACATGTTCTCGCCTTCGTAGAAACAGTCCACCGGACACACTTCCACGCAGTCCGTATATTTGCAGGCGATGCAATTATCAGTGACGATATAGGTCATAGAGAGGGCAGTCCTTGGCGGGCGCCGCAGCCTGGGGGCTGGCGCGGCGGCAGTCTCAACGCGTTTGGTGCTAAACTCTTTTCAGTTTTCGGGCAAGGCGGTAGCGCGGGACGGATTGGCGCAAAATCAGGCTGTGCTGAAATTGTGTGCCTGCCGAGCCGGGCCCGCGGATAGTGACGACGTCCTAGTCGTCCTCGCTCCGCAGCGCATCGGTCTCGCGACGCTCTTTCTTGGTCGGTCGACCGGCACCGGCTGCACGCTCGGCAATGGCCGCCTCATAGGGCGAGCGCTCGGCTTTGGGTAACGAGGGCGGCGAAATGTCTTCGTAGAGCCCCTGGGCCTCGCTGGCCGGTCCACGCCGGGTACCGGCGTCGAGGATGCGCCAGACGATAATCCGGCCATGCAGCGACATGGTAAGGACGTCACCCGCGCCGACCTTATGATCGGTACGATCAGTCCGTTCGGAATTGACCCGAACGGCACCAGTCTCGATGAGTTTTTGCGCCAAGGTGCGCGATTTGACGGCGCGCGAGAAAAACAGGAACCGGTCGAGCCGCTCCTTGCGAAGCGTTTCGCCCGGCCCTGTCAAATCTTACTCCGCCTTGCCGCGCAGGGCGGCAAGGGCAGCGAACGGGCTGTCCGGATCGAAGGCAACCTTGCGCTCTTCCCGCGGCGGACGACGGTCGCCGCGTTCCGGACGCTCGTTCTTGTTGTCCGGACGCGGACGCTCTTCGTTGCGCGGACGCGTATTGGCAGGCCGGGCGTTGGCATTGCCGGCAGGACGAGCGGCGGCAGCTTCCCCCTCGGGGCGACGCGGCCCCTTCGGGCGCGAGCGATCAGGACGGCCACGGCCTTCGGTCTTGGCTTCCCCACCCTCGGCATTGTCGCGGCGACGATTTTCCGACCGGTTCTTGCCGTTGTGGTTGTTCTCGTTGTGGCGACGGCCCCCGGGGAACCAGATTTCGTCGAATTCCGGCTCGGCAGGCGCTGCCGCTTCCGCGACCACAGCTTCGTCGACAACACCTTCGGCAACAGTCGGCGTCTCGGCTACGGCTGGAACCTCGTCGGCCGTCTCGACAACCGGCGCGTCTTCAGCAGGCGCATCGACCTCGGCCGGATTGTCAGCCAGCACTGCGTCGAGCGCCGGCGCGTCCGCGCTGGCTTCTGCCGCAGGCGTTGCAACCTTGGGCGTCCGGCGGACGCGATAGCCAAGCGAGGAGAGAATCGAAGCGAAATCTTCACCCGAGCAACCAAGCAGGCTCGTCATTTCGACGGTCACGCGGAAACCATTGCCCTCGGCAGCGCCGGCCGGCGGTTCACCCTGGAACCGCGTGGGATCGATGGCAATCAGCGGGCGGATGATGTCGGCGAGGCGTTCGAGGATATCGACGCGCACGGCGCGCTTGCCGGCCACCTTGAAGCCGGCGATCTCGTAAAGACGCGGATCGACTTCAGGATCAACGAGGAACGAGGTACGGCCTGACAGCACGATATGCGGGATGTCGGTGACGCCCGGCTGGCGAATGCCGCCATTGCGTAGTGCGAAAAGGATCAGGGCCAGTTCGCGCGGCGCCGGCTTCAGCGAAAGCGGCAGATAGATGTGATAGGCGCCGAACTTGATGCCAAGCTTGCGCATCTTGCCGCGCACATCCTGGTCGAGGTTCTTGACCTCGTCGGAAACCTGGCCGCGTGGCAGAAGGCCCAGATGTTCGAACAGCTGGAAGGCGATACCGCGAGCCGGACCATCGACGTCGGCCG
Organism: Devosia sp.; assembly: GCF_040509215.1. Lineage (GTDB taxonomy): Bacteria > Pseudomonadota > Alphaproteobacteria > Rhizobiales > Devosiaceae > Devosia. Next base: position 2,691 of record NZ_JBEVLL010000263.1, on the reverse strand, counting down.
GAGCCTCAAGCGCCATGACCTGTTCAAGGGTCGTATTGACGTGATGGCGCAGCCAAAGCGACAGGCGATCCTGCACGCGTTCGAGATCGATGCCGGTCAGCGATTCGTCGGCGAGCATGATGATGCGCGGCCGATAGAGGCTATCGCCTTCGGCAAGTTCTGCCACCACATCGCCGCGCCAGCGCAGACGACCATCGGTTGCCAGAACGAATTCCTCATTGGGCGCGCCCGCGAGGCGATCGGCGCGATTGCGGATCTCCGGAGCCACGACCTGGTCCGCTGCGGTGCGGGTGCCCTTGGCATCGAGCTCTCCATCGGAGCGCGCCAGGGTGAAGCGGAAGCCTTCGAGCGTGCCGAGAAGGTGGCCTTCCAGCCTTACTTCGCCGCGCTCATTGATCTCGGGAGATACCATACGTTTGTCTTTCAGGTGGCGGAGCAGCACGCTGGTGCGCCGGTCGACGAATCTCTGGGTGAGACGCTCATGGAGGGCATCACTCAGGCGATCTTCAATCTCACGGGTCTTTTCGCGCCAATAGTGTGGGTCTGCAAGCCAGTTTTTGCGGTTGGCGACGAAGGTCCAGGTCCGGATCTGCTTGATCCGGTGACTGAGCGTTTCAATGTCACCTTCGGCATTGTCGCAAAAGCGGACCTGCTCGGCAATCCAATCAGCGTTGACCGATACATTTTGCCTCAAATCCGAAAAGATCCGGGTGACGATCTCGCCATGCGCCGCCGGCGATATCCCTTGATAGTCGGGAATCTGGCAGCATTCCCAGAGCAGTTTGACCGCTTCGTGGCCGCGCGCGAGCCCCGCCGCCTCATTTCGCGACAAAAATTCCAGCGCCAACTGGTCAGTCGCGATCGGCACTCGGGTTAAAGTTCTGTCCTCAGGCGATTTTTCAAGGCTCGACCGCAGCCGATCAATGGACGAAAAATCCAGCACCGAATTGCGCCATTGCAGAACCTTGACCGGCTCGAAGTCATGCGTTTCGAGCTGCACGACCAGCTCTTCGTCAAAACCCTCGGTGCCCCCGGTGACCCCAAAGGTGCCATTGCGCTTGTGCCGTCCGGCGCGGCCGGCGATCTGGCCAATCTCGGCCGGCGTCAGCGGACGGCTTTGGCGACCATCGAATTTGGTGTCGTCGGCAAAGGCGACATGCTGGATGTCGAGATTGAGCCCCATGCCGATGGCGTCGGTGGCAACGAGAAAATCGACATCGCCATTCTGGTAAAGCTCGACCTGCGCATTGCGGGTGCGGGGGGAAAGCGCGCCCATGACCACGGCGGCCCCGCCCCGTTCGCGACGGATCAACTCGGCAATGGCGTAAACCTGGCGCGCGGAGAAGGCGACGATGGCGCTGCGCCCCGGCTGCCGAGAAATTTTCTTCGAGCCGGCATAGGTCAGTTGAGAAAAGCGCGGCCGCTCGATGATCTCGGCATGCGGCAGCAGTTTGCGGATGACATTGGCCATCGTGCCCGAGCCAAGCAACAGCGTCTCGTGAAAACCCCGGGCCTTGAGGATCCGGTCGGTAAACACATGGCCACGATCGAAATCGGTCGCCGTCTGGATTTCATCGACCGCTACGCAGTCGACATGGATATCCATGGGCATGGCTTCCACTGTCGCCACCCAGTAGCGCGGCTTTGGCGGCACGATACGCTCTTCGCCCGTTACTAGGGCCACGGCCTGCGCGCCGACGCGCTCGACGACCCGCGCATAAACCTCGCGCGCCAGAAGGCGCAGCGGCAGGCCGATCATCCCCGTGGGATGGGCCAGCATGCGCTCGATGGCGTAATGGGTCTTGCCGGTATTGGTCGGGCCCAAAATGGCCTTGACCGACTGGGAGGAGAAAGAAGTCATCGCTTCCCTATTTAGGGTGCCGAACCTGCCATGGCGAGGGGCGAGAGCAATTGTCCCACTAAAGCACGCCTTTTTGTGACACTGCCCGGGCCCATTAAGATTTGGAACGGAGATAGAACGAACAGGGACAGAATCGGTTTCGACTCGGGAATCTGGGTTTGTTCACGGCAACATCTAGTGGGCTGGCATTGGGAAAAGCCACTATCACCGTCACACCAGCGTCGCGCATGACCGATTTGCGGCAAATCCCATTCAGTTTTGTTACGGAACAATGAAAATCAAAGAATTCCAGGTGTTTACGAACGAAGAGTGAAGTCCTGACGCCGAAATTTTTCTTTGCCGTTAGCACTCTGCCCCAACCACCACGGCGGTTCAGCGGCGCAATATTCATACTTTTCCGTTTGACGTCCCAGCCTGGGGCGGATGCTGACAGTGATCTGAGCGGATCGCGATAGGGGCGCCCAGCAAACGATGCCACCACATTGCGGGCCCTGTTTGCGCCCGACGCCACCGTCGAGAGCAAGGGCCAGGAGTCGTAAGGGCGTGGCAGAAATTTCCGAACGGCCGGACAGCGTCGAACCGCACCCGGCTCATCGAAACGCAGTGTGTATCAAAAGCGGGCACTTTTGATGGGTAGCCGACGTCGCGATTAACCTTTGGTCCAAAAACAGAACGAACAGGGCCAGAATCAAGCTTCGGCGACAATGCTGGCTTTGTTCTCCACCACATGTAGCGGCCGCCGGGCCCGAACACACCAGCGCCTTACCCGGAGGTCCAAACATCCCAAAAGCGCATTCACAAGCATAAACAAGCACTTAAGAATCGCGTTT
>NZ_JBEVLL010000262.1:0-27910 GCF_040509215.1 Devosia sp. | reverse complement strand
GCGATCGTGACGACCTGAGGAGACCGCGATGACAGCCCATATCATCCGTCGCATTCTCTCGGTCGCCTTCACCTTCATCTTGGTGTCGATCATCATCTTCCTGATGATGCACTCGGTCCCCGGTGGGCCGTTCGATGCCAATGACATGCCGGTTTCCGAGGCCGTGCGCGCCAAGATGATGGCCCAGTGGGGTCTCGACCAGCCGCTGCATGTCCAGTATTTCAACTACATGTGGGGCGTGCTGCATCTCGATTTCGGCGTGCCCTTCCAGAGCCCGGGCGAAACGGTCGTCGAACTGATCTCGCGTGCCTGGGTCCCGAGCCTTGTTCTTGGCGGCACCGGCGTTCTCATCGGCGCCCCGCTCGGCATCCTTCTCGGCATGGCCGCCGCTCTCAACCGCAACACCTGGATCGACTACCTGGCTTCGACCCTGGCAACACTCGGGCTGACCATTCCGGTCTTCGTGACCTCGATGCTGCTGATCCTGATCTTTGCGGTGTGGCTCAACTGGCTCCCTGCCAGTGGCTGGCCGCAGCCCAATCGCTGGATCCTGCCCATCGCCTGCTATGCCGCGATCCCCTTGGCGACCTATGCCCGCTATACGCGTTCGGCAATGCTCGACACGCTCAACCGGCCCTTTGTCACAGTCCTCCGCGCCAAGGGTCTTAGCGAGCGCCGTATCGTTTTCCAGCATGTCATGCGCAATTCGGCGATCCCGCTCGTGACGGTCTTCCTGCCCATGTTCATTGGTACCGCCACAGGCTCGATCTTTGTAGAAGCCATGTTCCGCGTGCCGGGCCTCGGCGCCTATTTCGTCTCCTCCATCGAGGTACGCGACTACACGCTGCAAATGGCGCTGATGCTGCTGATCACCTTCATGTACTGCCTCGCCTATCTTCTCTCCGACATCGCCTATGCGCTGCTTAATCCGCGCATTCGCGTGGGAGGCGCCGAATGACCGACACGACCGCCCCCATCGCAGCCACCGGCCAACGCAACCCGCTCTGGTTCGCCTGGCGGCGGTTCCTCTCCAACAAGGCGGCGGTCATCGGCGGCGTCGTGCTGGGCATCCTCATCCTGATGGCCGTCTTTGCCCCGCTCATCACACCATACAATCCGGAGGCCCAGAGCTTTCTCACCGAAGCTTTGGCTTTCCCATCGGCCGCGCACTGGTTCGGCGTCGATAATCTTGGCCGCGATTTCTATTCCCGCATCGTCTATGGCGCACGCGTTTCCCTGACCATCGGCTTCACTGCGGCCCTGTTCAGCATCCTCGTGGGCATACCTCTTGGGGCGCTGGCCGGCTATTTCGGCGGTCGCACCGACTGGGTCATCATGCGCATCATTGAGGTGTTTTCGGTGGTCCCGCCGCTCCTCGCCGCGCTCCTTCTCGGCGCGCTGACCCGCGGCGGCTATGGCACCATCGTCTTCATCGCCGCGCTCTTTGGCTGGGTGAATGTCTGCCTCCTCGTCCGAGCACAGATAAAAGCCTTCCGCGAGAAGGAGTTCGTGCGTGCGGCCCAGGCGCTGGGCGCATCGCCCTGGTACATCATCCGCCGCCATCTCATTCCAAATTCAATCAGCCCGATCATCATCGGCTTCGTCCTTGCCATTCCAATGGCCATGATGCTCGAAGCGAGCCTCAGTTTCCTCGGCGTCGGCGTGCCCCCGCCAACGCCGACATGGGGACAGATGATCAATGAGGGCATTGATTTCATGTTCTTCTATTGGCATCTGGCTGTCTTCCCGACCGCCGCGCTTGCTATCACCGTGCTCGCAACCTCGCTCTTCGGCGATGGCCTGCGTGATGCGCTCGACCCGACCCTGAAAGGCCGCTGAAGTGTCCGACAATCTTGCCCGTCAGTTCCTCCTTCGCGAGGATGTGACTTTCCTGAACCACGGATCTTTCGGCGCCTGCCCTCGCCCGGTCTTTGCTGCCTATCAGGCCCTGCAGCTCGAACTTGAAGGCGAGCCGGTGGAGTTTCTGGGCCGTCGTCTCAACGACCTGATGCGGACCCCGCGCGAGGCCGTTGCCGCCGAACTCGGGTCTGATTCCAGCAACATCGCGGCGGTGATCAACGCTACCAGCGGTCTCAATATCGTCGCCCAGTCGCTGCCGCTCCAGCCCGGCGACCAGATACTGACCACCGATCACGAATATTCGGCGCTCGAAAAGACCTGGGCCTATGTATGCCGCAAGACCGGTGCCGAAGTCGTGGTCGTAAAAGTGCCGATGCCGCTCGTGTCTGAAGAGGCTTTCACCGACGCGATCATCGGCGGGATGACCGAGCGCACCAAGGTGCTGTTCCTCAGCCACATCACCTCGCCGACCGCCCTGGTTTTCCCCATCGAGCGCTCGCTCGCCGAAGCGCGGAAGCGCGGCATCTGGTCCGTCATCGACGGCGCCCATACGCCCGGCCATATTCCGCTCTCGCTCGATATCCTCGGCGCGGATTTCTATTCGGGCAATTGCCACAAGTGGATGATGACGCCCAAGGGCTCCGCCTTCCTCCACGCGCGGCCGGAAGTGCAGGGCCTGCTCGATCCGCTCGTCATCAGCCATGGCTGGACCAAGAAATCCAAGGAGCCCGGCGCGCTTGGCGCCTTCGGCAATTCTCCTTTCATCGATGGCATCGAGATGCAGGGCACGCGAGACCCGTCCGCCTGGCTCGCCGTGCCTTCGGCCATCGCCTTCCGCAAGGAGAACGACTGGACGTCCATCGCCGATCACTGCCGCCAGCTGGCGCAGGATACCGCACGGCGACTTGGTGAGTTGACTGGTCTTCCCCCGCTCAGCAGCCCGGAATTCTCCGCGCCGCAAATGGTGGCCATGCCGATCCCCGAATGCGACACCGCCGAAATCCACAAGCAGCTCTTCGAGCGCTACCGCATCGAAATCCCGGTGTTCAAATGGCAGGACCACTGCATCGCGCGCGTCTCGGTCCAGGGTTATAATTCGCGGCCACAGATGGATAGGCTGATCGAAGCCCTCTCCGAGATCCTTGGCCTCGGCAAGGCGGGGACCGGCACCGCCGGCTAGGGCTGACAAATGGCGCAAACTGTGGTGAAAGGTGGCCCGCGCCGAAGTGAAGGAATGACGCCGTGAGCCAGGCTGCCCTGGATTATCTCCAGCCGCTGGAAACCCGCACAAGGGGCATGGCCGTGCTCGATGCACTTGCCGACATGGTTGAGCGCTCGGGCCTGACGATCGGCGACCGCCTGCCACCGGAAGTCTCGCTGGCCGCGACGCTCGGCGTTGGGCGCTCCACCATCCGCGAAGCGCTCAATCGCTGGGAAGGTCTTGGCATCATCCGCCGCCGCCGCGGCGATGGCACCTATCTCTCAGCCCGGGTCCAGACCTCCCGCGGCCTCGTGCCCACCATGGTACGCCTCGAAGGCGAGGCGCTGCTGCGCCTCCTCGAAATCCGCCGCACGCTCGAAAATGACGTGGTGCGCAAGGCCACGATCAAGGCGACGCGCGAGCAGCGTCAGGAAATCTCGCGGCTCTGCGATGTGCTCCTCGTCGAAGTCTATGCTGGCCGCCCCTGGCGCAAAGCCGACCACGCCTTCCATGGCGCCATCTATGACGCCTCGGGCAATCCCATGTATGGCCAGTTGCTCGTCAATCTCGACCATGCCCTCGAACGCGGCGGCACCTCGCCGTTCTCCGCCGACGTCTTCGGCCTCGATTCCTTCCCGTTCCACCGCGACCTGGCCGACGCCATCCTCGCAGAAAGCCCGGACGGCGCCGTCGACGCCATCGGCCGCATCATCGACGTAGTCGAACGCGAGGTCCAAGCCATCATCGATGGCGACAAGCTCAGCTAGGGTTCGTGGTGTTCCAGACCAACTCAATCGCTACATTGAATGGCATTGGGTCGTCTGCGGTTAGATCCGCACGTTCACAAGAGCTCTATCGGCCCCTGCCCTATCAATTGCAAATCGATGTCATTGCCTTAAGGGTTGGCCCGAGCGGGGATGTCATGGATAGATCGATCACGAGAAGTTCACGCTTGCTAGCCTGACGTTGCAGACGCACCGCATCCTCCGCGCGTCAGCCGTCCCCTGCCCTTACTACCCCAACGCTCAGACGCTCAACGACTTGAATATCCAGGGATGTGCGGACGTCAGTCGCTTCGCCGTTTATCTGCCGAACAATCCGATCAACGGCATGGGCGGCAATTTGTTGGATCGACGGCGTCACCGTGGTCAGAGGGGGAGCAGAGAACTCGGCCTGACGACATTCGATATAGCTAATGATGGAAATATCGTCGGGCACCCTGATCTTCAACTCGTAGCAGGCCTGAAGGGCACCGAAAGCGAACTGCGTTCCGAAAGTGAACAAGGCGGTTGGCCGATTTGCTCGTTCAAGCATCTTGCGCGCCTGGTTGTAGGAATCCTGCAAGCCGTAGGTCGACTGAACGACCCACTCCGGCAAAATGGTAACGCCCAAGTCACGAGCAGTCGCCAGCGAACCCTCCAGGAGCGCGCTTCCTCTGGAAAGCAGCGGCCCAGTCATCAGGCCGATGTTGCGGTGCCCGCGCTCGGCCAGGTAGGTGACGGCAGCATGCGCGCCGCCATCCAGATGTTCCACCAAGCCCTGCTCTTTGAAGCCGTCGAGGTCATCCCAGTTCAGCATGACGCTAGGCAGGATGGCGCTCGCTGCTGTTGCATTGGCGGGCCATTCATTGGAGTGCCCGAGAACGATTATGCCTGCCGACCGCGTCAGGAAGGATCGCAGTGCGCCACCCTCGAGCATTCTGTCGATTGTCGATTTACGAACACGAAGCGCGTTGAGGCCGTGAGGCATCAGACAGATTTCGATCTCCTCGGCGACATCGTCGAAGAATGACGTATCGGCGTGAGGATAGACAATGAAAACGACCGGCGCGCCGGCAGTCTTTAGCCACGCAGCCATGTCGTCTCGCCGATAGTTCAGCTGGTCGATGGCCGCCTGCACGCGTTGACCGGTTTGCTCGGTCACGGTCTTGGTCTTGTTGAGGTAGTGAGAGACGGTGGCAATCGAAACCTCTGCCAGCGTTGCAACTTCCTTGATTGTCGCCATCTCGCGGCCTCACTGAACTGTCGCCCACGCAGGGCCAGAACCCCACAATCGCGCTATTTATATCCCCGCTTGACAGAAGGTAAACGGTTTTCTAGCGTTAGAAAACCGTTTAACTGACGGTTTGCAGCTGTTTTAGGGACAGGCGGCTGTAGGGAGGGAGTCCCAGGGAGAATCCGAAATGAATGGCACCCGCGTCACACGTCGGGCCGTGTCGGCTGGCATCATCACGCTTGCGCTTGCTACCCTAGGGGGCATTCCACTTGTGCAGGCTCAAGAGGCCAAGAAGATAGTCCTTCTGGTCAACGGCAATCTTGGTGACCGCTCATTCTTCGACTCTGGCGTGGCGGGGTTCGATGAGATCAAAAGCCAGCATGGCGATGCCGTTGAGACCAAGGTCATCGAGATGGGCTTTGATCAGACGAAATGGCTGCCAACGCTCGAAGACGTTTCCGAGCAGGGCTACGACCTTATCTATGTGATCACCTTCCAGATGGTCGATCCGCTCGCCGATGTCGCCAGCAGGTATCCCGATCAGAAGTACGTGCTGGTCGATGGCACTATGGACTACGCCGGCGGTCAGTTCGGAAATGTCTACTCCGTCCTCTTCAAGCAGAATGAAGGATCCTACCTCGCCGGCATGCTGGCCGCGGGCCTTGTTCGCGATGGCACCGTACCCGCTGACCAGGGAACCACTCTCGGTTTCCTTGGCGGCATGGACATTCCAGTGATCAACGATTTCCTGATCGGCTATATCGAGGGCGCCCAGGCTGTTACGCCGGATGTCAAAGTTGCCGTTTCCTATGCCAACTCGTTTGACGACTCCGCCAAAGGCAAGGAACTCGCTCTGGCCCAATATCGCTCCGGTGTCGGCATTGGATTTGCGGCAGCGGGCACAGCGGGACTCGGGCAGTTTGCTGCAGCTGAAGAGGTCAATGGACTGGCCATCGGCGTCAATTCGGACGAAGAGGCGGCGATCCGGCCCACCGACCCGGAAATGGCAGACAAGATCGTCAGTTCGATGCTCAAGCGGGTCGATGTGTCAGTTGCTCGCGCATACGACCTGTTCCTGAAGGACACCCTGCCGTTCGGTTCTGCAGAGGTCCTCGGGATATCGGAAGGCGCTATCGGTCTTGCAGACACCGGCAATCTCGAGAAGACCGCATCAGCAGATTTGAAGGCCGAGATAGCCGCAGCCGAGGCGGCGATCGTTGATGGCTCCATCACAGTCAGCAGCGCGTTTGGGATGGATACGAGCGCCCTCGCTGCCCTTCGTGACTCCGTTCGCCCGTAGGCCGAAAATGACCTCCCACACGCTTATCGCCTTTGAGGCTATCTCAAAGGTGTATGGCAATGGCACGCGGGCACTGACCGATGTTTCTTTCTCGGTCGCCCGCGGCGTCATTCACGCCATCTGCGGTGAAAATGGTGCCGGCAAGTCTACCCTGATGAAGATACTCTTCGGCCTGGAACAACCCAGTGCCGGTCATCTGCGGTTTGACGACGGCATCGTTGACATCCGTTCGCCCGCGGCCGCTGCGGATTTGGGCATCGGCATGGTGCATCAGCATTTTACGCTGGTGCCATCCCTGACGGTGGCCGAGAACATTTTCCTCGGACAAGAACGGCGGAATGGCCTGTTCGTCGACCGCCTCAAAACGCGCCAGCGGGTGGCCGAGCTCTCGCGACGGTTCAACCTGGCGGTCGATCCGGACGCGCGCGTCAGCACCCTCTCTGTGGCAGCCCAACAGAAGGTCGAAATTCTCAAGGCGCTGTCTCGGGATATTCGTCTGCTCATCCTCGACGAGCCCACGGCGGTGTTGTCACCTCCCGAAACCGAAGAGCTTTTCGCGCGCCTTCGGCATCTCCGGGATGAGGGGCTGACCATTCTCTTCATTTCCCACAAACTGCGCGAGGTTCGAGCCTTGGCCAGCCATGTCACGGTGCTGCGTGCCGGCAGAGTCGCCGGAGATGCCGATCTCGCCCACCTGGACAATGACGCCGTTTCCAAACTCGTCATGGGCGCATCGGCTGCGGTTCGCCCCGCGCGCATAGTCCGCACGCTGGGATCTCCCCTCGTAACTTTGCGAGGCGTTTCCCAATCGCGTGGACGTCCAGGGGAGCGTGTTGAGGATATAGATCTCACCGTTCATGCGAGTGAGATCGTCGGCGTGGCTGGGGTCGATGGCAGTGGGCAGCAAGGCCTTGTAGCGCTGCTATCAGGTCGTCGGACCCCATTTACCGGCGACATTGTGTTCAGCGGGCGCGCCATGAATGCCAGCAGCACACGGGATTGGCGAGCACAAGGATTGGCTCACTTACCGGCCGACCGTCTCAAAGATGGCAGCTCGGCGACTATGTCGCTGGTGGACAATGCTATTGCAGGAGCCCATCGCAAGCCGGCCTTTCGGATTGGCGCCTTTCTCAATCGCCGGAAGATGGTGGAAACAACCAAGGCGATGATCGCCGAATTCGGCGTGCGCTGCCCGGGCCCGGAGGCGCCGCTGTCCGCCCTCTCGGGTGGCAACGCCCAAAAGCTCATCGCTGCCCGCGAGTTCGCATCTCAACCGAAGTTCCTGGTTGCCGACGAACCGACCCGCGGCATCGACGTCGCCGCTGCAGCCTTCCTGCATGATCGCATTCGATCCATGGCAGCGACCGGCGTCGGCGTGCTGCTGGTGACCTCGGATCTTGATGAGCTGCTCGCATTGTCGGATCGGGTCGTGGTGATGTTCGGTGGGCGCATCGTTGCACGCCTGGAAAATAGCGACGGCCTCACGCCGGACCGCCTTGGACCTTATATGCTTGGACTGGAGGAGACGGCATGAGCCGCAAAGCCCTCGCCCCGGCGATCGTGACCGTGGCAATCCTTGCCTTGGTCGTCGCCGTGGTCATGCTACCCCTTGCGTTGACCACATCGGACCCTGCAGGCGTATTGCAGACCTTCCTTTTCGGCCCATTCCGCAACTTGCGCTACTTGGGCAACATCGTGGAAATGGCAACGCCAACCATGCTCTGCGGTCTGGCCGTCGCGGTGATGTTTCGCTCGGGAATGTTCAATCTAGGCGTGGAGGGTGCCTTTTACCTCGGAGGCCTGGCCACAGTCGCCGCGACCCTGTTGCTGCCAATGCCCTGGTGGGCCGCAGCTCCTGTGTCCCTCCTGATCGGCTCCATGGTGGGGTCCACCGTCTGCATACTGCCTGGCGTGATGCGCGCCCAGTTTGACACCTCGGAACTCGTCACTTCGCTCATGCTCAATTTCGTAGCTTTGTTCGTGGGTCTCTTCATCCTGAACTACTTCTTGCGTGACCCAACGGCCGGGGCCATGGCGTCGTACAAGATCCCTGTCGAAGCACAGCTACCGCGTATCCTCCCTGGCACCCGTATCCACTTGGGCACTGTCCTCGCGCTATTGGCCTGCATTGCCGGGGCAATCTATCTGTTCCGGACGCGAAGCGGTTTTGATGCGCGCCTCGTTGGGTCGAATTCGGCCTTTGCGGCCCATCTCGGCCTTCCGATACGCTTGGTCATGATGCGGTCAGCAGCGATTGGCGGACTGATCGCTGCCGCCGCAGGCGGTATCGAGATGCTTGGGCTTTATACGCGCTTTTCCTGGCAGACACTGCCGGGCACAGGTTGGGTCGGCGTCACCGTCGCGATCCTTGCGCGTGACAATCCGATCCTAATTGTCCCTTCAGCCCTGTTTTTTGCTTACCTGCAGGTCGGTGGAGACTTGGTGGGACGCAATTTCGATGTGCCGATCGAGGGAGTTGGACTTATCAACGCACTGGTTCTGCTGATTGCAACAGCCGCGGCAATCATCCGAAACCCGAAGCTACTGCAGCTCGTGTCCGGCGACAATTCGGCGACAATGTCGAAGAATCTTCCAAAGGCGGAGGCACACTGATGGATCCTGCATCTATTGCCGAATTCATCGCAGTTGCGCTTCGCGTTTCAACACCACTGATCCTGGCGGGGCTTGGCGTGCTCATTTCAACTCGCGCAGGCGTCCTCAATATCGGCATCGAAGGCATGATGCTCGCCGGCGCCTTCGCAGGAGTGGTCGCCAGTGCCTTTACCGGCAGCGCGCCCATCGGGCTGCTGGCGGCCATTCTCACGGGCGCAGCCCTGGGCTGTCTTTTAGCAATCATGGTTCATGTCGCGAAGGCGGATCTGATCCTGTCGGGTATCGCCATCAATATTGCGGCAGCTGCCGGCACCACGCTTCTGCTGTTCCTGATCACAGGCTCCAAGGGCGTTTCCAGCTCGCTGCAAAGTCAGGTCCTGCCGTCAATCGACATCCCGGTGGTGGAGGCCGTTCCTCTCCTCGGTACCGCTATTTCCGGCCACCACGTTCTTACCTACGTGGCGTTGCTCGGTGCACCTCTGCTTGCAGTTTTTCTGACCCGTACACCGCTCGGTATCCGCCTTCGGGCCGTGGGCGAAAAGCCTGAAGCCGCCGCCGCCGCCGGCATCAACGTCAAACGCTACCAGTTCTGGGCGCTGGCCGCGTCGGGAGCATTCGGTGGCCTCGCAGGAGCGTTCCTATCCATGGGCTACGTCAGCTGGTTTGCCCAAAACATGACGGCGGGCCGTGGTTTCATAGCGCTGGCTGCTGAAGTCATGGGCAATGGCAGCGCCTTGGGTACGATGGCGTCGGCGATCCTTTTGGGAACTGCCGAAACAATCTCTATCACCATGCAAGGCGGAGGAATTCCGAGCGAGCTGGTGCAGACCATCCCCTACGTCGTCCCCATATTGGCTCTGCTTCTGCACGCCACCCGACGCCGGCGGCTCCTCAAACGCAGCGCCGCCTGAAACCCATCCCGCTCACCAATTCCGAATGACTCCAGGAGACCACATTATGAAACTCGTCATCGATACCGATCCCGGAGTTGACGATGCGATGGCCATTACCTTTGCCGCGTTGCATCCCGACATTGAATTGCTGGGCCTTACCACGGTATTCGGCAATGTCACCGCGTCGCAGGGCACCCACAATGCACTCTACCTTTCGGAGCGGTTGGGGTTGGACATTCCTGTAGCGGAAGGTGCAAACGTCCCGAGGGTCCTCCCCCCCTTTGAGCCATCCGCTCATGTCCATGGTCCGGAAGGTTTTGGTAATCTCAAGGTCCCCGCCCCGAAGGGCAAAGCGATTGCCGAGACCGCGGCCGAATTCTTGTGCCGCGTTGCTCGCGAAAATCCTGGCCAGATCGTTCTTTGCCCGGTTGGCCCAATGACCAATGTTGCCGACGCGATCGATCTCGATCCTGATTTCGCGAAAAACCTGAAGAGCATCGTATTTATGGGCGGGACACTGGACCGCCAGGGCAACGTCACGCCCTTCGCAGAAGCTAACACCTGGCATGATCCTCATGCCCTGGACGTGGTGCTTCAAAGTGGGGCCAATATCACCATGGTAGGCCTCGACGTCACCATGAAGCTGATCCTCATGGCCGAGGACTTCACGAAGATGGCCGAGATAAATTCAGTCCACGGCGGCTTTCTCCGCGACATCAGCCACTTCTATCTCAAGTTCTACAAGACTGTGGGTGAGGCCGGTTGCGGCTTCCATGACCCGATGACAATCATTGCCGCACTGCATCCTGAGCTCTTCAAAACGGACAGCACGCCCCTTGGTGTGGTTTTGGATGGTGAAGAGATCGGGCGAACTTATCGGACTGAGGGCCGTCCGGCGGTCAACGTTTGCGTCGACCTCGATGTCGAAGGGGTGAAAGCGGAGTTCATGGAAGCGCTTGCCCGGTAATCGGGAAATTTTGGGGGTGTCGCGGTTATGCTGCCTCAGCGACGCCCCTCTTTCTGCAAGATCGCAGCCCAGTGACGCACCAGCCGTGCTGGCGCCCTACGCCGCACTCTGCTCCAACAGTTTTGTAGCTCATGCTCCGGCATGGACCCCGCAATTCTGGCCTTCCCGGAGTCACAGGCGAGAATGCTGGCCGAGGCCATGGTGGCAATCCTCGCCTGTCATCACTTCAATTATTCAGCAGCATGCACGGCATCGAGGAACATCGTGCGGAACCGATCGGCGTCGAGTTCAAGGGCGATCTCGACCTTGCCTGATCCAATCCCGGGGTCGACACCGTCCTTGAAGGCAAGCATCTGCCCGTAAGAGCGGCCAAAATTGGTGTCGACCGCCGCGGTGATCGTGGCGGCGCGCTTAACCAGGCTGGGGTCGATAGCCACTGCTGCGATGACCTCGTCCCACAATGGCAGGTCCAGCCAGGCATTGTCGACGAGGTAGGAGCTGAGCTCGGAGCCTTCCTTCTTCATGGCCTCGACCAGGGCCGTATCGACCGTGACAGTGGTGTTGATCAACCCCGTCACGACGATGGAGTCAAAGCCCGCTGTCAGGACGATCTGGGCGGCCTCCGGATCGAAGACGGTGTTGAAGGCATCGATCGATTTCACTTCGCCGGTCGCGGCGTCGAAATCAGATTTCGGTCCGTTGGAAATCACCACGCTCTTCACCAGGCTGGCGAATTCGGGGTCCTGTCGCACCGCAAGGGCGATGTTGGTGAGGGGACCACCGGCGACGATCGTGACTTCGCCGGGATATTTATGGACCTGCTCGATCATGAACTGCACGGCCGACTGGTCCTGCGCTGTGATAGTCGGATTACCTTCCTTGAGGTCTGGCGCGACATCGGGGTCGAAGTCGGCAGCCCGGTCCTCATAGCCGTTCCATGCACCCTTCCAACTGATGGGGCCATAGACGCTTTCCCAGATGGTCATGCGCTCGGGCGTGTTGACGAGCGGTTCGCTGGCCCCGGCGTAGACCGGAACCTCGGGATGGCCGGCAAGCTCGAGAAAACGCAGCGTGTGGGCAACACCCTTGGCCACCCAGTCGTCACCGATAACGCCGGTGATACCCAGCAGTTCAACATCGGGCGCGTTCATGAACAGCAGGATCGGCTGTACAGCAGTACCCCCCGGGCCAGTCAGGTCCTGATCATAAATGAACTTGGCGGATAGTGCAGGCTGGGCCGCCCCAAGGGACGCTGCCAACAAGGCGGAGAGGAGCAGTCTTTTGTGATGCATAAGGGCTATCCTTGAACGGCCAGCTTCTTTCAACCGGCCCCTGAGGTTTTGAATGGTGACAAGATGAAGACTATTTCCAGTCCATGCGGGCTTGTCAGGCCGGTTTAATCATGGATGCTCGTTCAAGTTTTTGAACGGGAGTGACCATGCAAATCGATGACGTTCGGGCTTTTGCGTGGATCGTGGCATCGGGATCCCTGTCGCGCACTGCACGCGATCAGAGCCTCCCCAAAGCCACGCTTAGTCATCGGCTGCGCAGGCTGGAAAAAGATGTTGGCGCCGTGCTGCTGACACGCTCCGGCACTGGTCTGGTGCCAACCGAAGCTGGCCGGACCTTCCTCAAGCACGCCCAGGATGTGGAGCTGGCCTACACGCGGGCGATGGATGCGGTTGCCGGCCAACGACCTGCCCAAAGCGTCCGTTTGAGCATTGGCGCGACCGACGAACTCTCGACCAACCTGCTGGCGCCGCTGGCGCTACAATTTGGCCGCACGCATGCCGAAGTAGCGCTCGATCTTCATGTCATGCCGATAGGTCGTCTACTGATGCGCGAGACCGATCTCGATTGCATGATCTGTTCTGGACTTCCCGTTGTCGAAAACAGCGCCAATCTGGTAGCTCGCGGCTTCGCGCGCTACGTGAGCCGGCTTTACGCAGCGCCGTCATATCTGGCGAGGCGCGGAACTCCCGGCACGCCCGATGATTTGCGCCAGCATGACCTGCTCGCCGGCGTTCCTCCCCACGGCGTCAGTGCCTGGTCTCTCAGCGACGGAAAGACCAGCGCAGTGATCGATCCTAGGGGGCATTTGCGTACCGATGACAACTGGGTGGCCAAGGTTTGTGCCATACAGGGTAGCGGCATTGGCCTATTCCCTGAATTTTTCGCCCAGGAGCATCTACTGGGAGGAGAGTTGGTGGAGGTGCTGCCAACCTGGACCACCGCAGCCACTTCGGTCACCGTGCTCTATCACGATCACCGCTTTGCCAATCCGCACATACGCGCTTTCGTCGACTTCCTGGTGCAGGAGTTCGAGGGCTTTTATCGCTTCCCTTATCGGCAGGGCGACGTGTTCCGCACCGGTGCACATCGCCCATCTTCTCTTTGAGGATCAACGGAAGGCGGTCGTGACCAAACGATCGAACATCCGGTCCGATAGCAATGCAGCAGCAAAAGTCTCGCCATCATTCCCACCGCATAACGGGTCTGTGGTCGCCTTGCCTTCAGCGCATACATCACCAGATCGGAGATGATACTCGGTGGTGGCGTCGAGGTGACGCGACTCACCGATGCTCTCAACGCGGAAACCAGATGTCTCGGTGTTCCAATGGGCAGCGCCCCGATCTCGACAACGGCCGGCAGCCAAGTTCATTGCCTCAGCGCTTGTTCAAACTATACATTCATGTTAGTTTAGTTTGATAGATACCGAGCAGCGCGTCGCCATGGTGTTCGCGCCTCCCCGCCGCTAAGCGGTGCCCGGTCAAATGTTTGGAACTCCAATTGCTGACGCATATCGGCTGCCGCTGAAAGTACGACCATGACTAAATCAAATCCTTGGCTGGTACTGGCCATTATCTCGAGTGCTTTGCTGCTCATTGGAATCGATATGACGGTGCTCAACGTCGCACTGCCAAGCCTGTCCCAGCAGCTTGGTGCCACCACCACAGAGAAACTCTGGATGGTGAACGCCTACAGTCTTGTCATGGCAGGACTGCTGCCTGGCTTTGGCACGCTCGCCGACCGTGTCGGAAGTCGCACAATTCTGATCTGGGGCCTGATTGTCTTCGGCGTTTCCTCAACGTTAGCCGCGTTCGCACCCTCCCCCACTGTGCTTATCGCGGCACGCGGGCTGCTCGCGGTAGGGGCCGCGATGATGATGCCGGCGACGCTCTCAATCGTTCGTCTGGTTTTCAAGCAAGACCAGGAGCGCGCTACCGCCATCGGCATCTGGGGTGCCGTCTGGGCAGGAGCGGCAGCTCTTGGACCGATCATCGGCGGGATTTTGCTGGAGCATTTTTGGTGGGGCGCGGTTTTTCTGATCAATGTGCCCATTGTCATAGTCACACTGGTCCTGGCGCTGACGAGAATTCCGCACGTGCCTGGAAATCCTGATCGTCGATGGGATGCACTGACTTCGGCCTACCTGACGATCTCGTTGATCGCGCTACTCTATGGACTGAAGGGTTTGCTCAAGCCAGAAATCCACTGGCACGAAGTGCTCAGTTCGGCGGCCTTGGGGATAGTGTTCGGCTGGCGCTTCCTCCATCGCCAGACGGCTACATCGGCGCTTCTAATTGATTTCAAACTCTTCCAGAAAGGCCGTTTCTCGCTTGGGGCAACGGTTGCTCTCGTCGCAGGCTTCAGCCTTATGGGGGTGCAGTACATTCTCAGCCAGGAACTGCAGCTAGTGAGAGGTCTCTCGCCCCTGCAGGCAGGACTATTCGTCTTGCCCATAGCCCTGGCTTCTTTTGTCAGCGGACCAGCTGTCGGTGGCCTCATGCTTAGGGTTGGCATGGAGCGCATGATTGCAATCATGATGGGTTTGGCGGCACTCGGCGTGGCTCTCTACGCATATTCCGGTCACCTCGCCCCCATGGTTTGGGAAATGACGACAATGGGTCTCATCGGGCTTGGCATGGGTGGCGGCATGGCCGTCGCCTCGACCGCCATCATGATGGGCGCCCCAGAGGAGCAGGCGGGAATGGCCGGGTCGATCGAGTCCATTTCCTACGAATTGGGGGGCACACTCGGTGTGGCGGTCATGGGCAGTGTGATGGCTTCAGCATATGCCACAAACTTTGCTCCCCCTGCCGAGGCCAATCTACCGGCCTCGGCGTGGGACAGTATCGACCAGACGTTGCTTGCCCTGACCAATGTCGCAACGGCAACGCAGCAGGCGGTCGTCTCTGCAGCGAACGCAGCTTTTCTAGACGGCGTCGCCTCCGCCCTGTTTATCGGGACCACGATCATGGTGGCTCTGTTGGTCGGCACGGTCGCGTTTGCCTGGGGCAAGAAGGGTGACGTCTCAATCGTCCACCATTGATGCGCGCCCTACCCGCATCGCGAAGGCAGATTGATACGCCACCGACCGCACCCTGGGTGCCGTTCTGATAGCCGTGATGACGGCTGGGAGCGATGGTATGGCATCCATCGCGTGGAATTACCCGAAGGTGCCGGCGAGCCGATCTAAGATACGGAGTTCTCTCAGGCCGTGCGAGAAATCATCGCAACCAGCCGCTCAATTACCTTGGCCTTGGTTGCCTCCGGCAGCGGGCGTGAGAGCAAGGCGTCATGCAGCCACAGACCATCGGCAGCCAGGCGCGCGATGAACGCCAACATAGATGCGTCATCGTTCGGGTCTGGCGACGCCTCTACCCAACGATCATAAGTCTCTACCCAGAACCCACCCATCGTCGGGTCAGTCGCACTTTCCATGATCAGCGCCAAGTCGGAGCGGTCCACCGAAACTGCGGCAACTTTGACATAGGCAATCAGGCGTTCCGCTGCGCTTGCTTCGTCGCGGTCCTTGCCAAGCTTTTCGGACAGAGAAGCCTCCCACCCATTGGCGGCGAACTCGTTGGCGGCACGGACAAGAGCCTCCCGAGATGGGAAATGGTAGAGAATACCGCCCCTTGTGATCCCAGTTTCCGCCGCCACAGCATCGAAGGTCAATGCCGTGATGCCGTCTCGTTCGACGATGGTCCGAATGCTGGTGAGGATTAGTTCTCTCTTGCTGACTCTCATAACCAAACGACTTTCATGGAACCTGCAATGCACCCCATCCAACTAGCAGAAACCGCATAGCACACCAACGCTGGCCGCCACGTGGAGAGGGCGGTCCTCCGGGCCGCCCTTTTCCTTTGGGCTCCGCGCGGGCGCCGTCATCGGGACACCGGCCGCAACGGAGTGGCTTGGGGACCGCGCTGCAAGAATGCGCGATCCCCGGAACAACCTTTGGTAGGTGCACCGCGGATGTTCGAGCCCACCCTCGAACAACCGGCATCTGGTCTCCCGATGATTCCGCGACGTCGTGGCCGAGACGCTCGATATCGAGATGCGTCCTCGATCCGCCGGTCGGACCCGACCCATCAACAAACTCCGGAATTGCCCGCCACGGTTATCCCTAGTTCTGGGGAAGCCACAGGGCGACGACGACGGGTACAAGGCAGCTCGACCAACAATGTCAAAGCAGTTCCTTCTTCCATCGGAGATATTCGAATGTTCAAAAATTGCGCCATTGTGTGCCTGGCGTCATTTGCCATGGCCATCGCCGCCCCTGCCTTTGCCCAGGGCAGCACGTTCAACCCCAAGGGCACGTTTGCTGACCAGTACGGCACCAGCTTCACCTTCTCGTTGTGCGGCGCCGGCACCGATCTATGCGGAACGCTGGATGTTCTCAAAGGTAAGTCGGCAACACCCGCAAACCTCACTCATGTCGGCAAGCAGGTGATGGAGACAACCGCAAACGGGCCCAACAGTTGGAAGGGCAAAATCACTGCAGGGGATCTAAGCGCCCAAGTTACGGTGACGCAGACCGGCCCCGACACAATCAACATCCAAGGGTGTCGTATGGCGATCTTGTGCCAGACCATCACCTACAAGCGCCAGTAACGGGTTGTACTCTCCCGACGGCTGCGGACACGACCGTGTCCGTATCGAAGGACACAAGCCCGCCAGGCGAAAACCTCACCTCTGGCATTTGCGGATTATCCCGCTGACCCGCGGGACGTGGCCATTTAAGCGCCTTGGTGACCTCCGCTCACCGCGGCAGGACTGCGGTTTTGCCGAGTTCGGTCAGGCCGTAGACGCCCCTGCTCTCGCGGACGAACCAGCCGTAAACGTTGCTCCGCAGAATTGTCGGGGCTCTTGCGACCAGAAGCTTCAATTGCTTGGGGCTTTGCGGGCCGGCCAGCAATGCGGTGGCGCAGACGATGCAGTCTTGCCGATAGGCAGTCATGATCGGCTTGCCGCGGCCGCCCCCGACCTGCGGATCGCCTACCCGGCGTTTGTGCTCATCAAGAAGCCGGGAGCGTCTTTTGGGATCGCGGCGCGGTGTCGCGGCAAAGGGCGTGACGATGACGTCGACCACACCGGACGCCGATACGGCGATGAGGCCGAAGCCCAGGCGCCGGCAGAGATTGCGGAACCGCGCGTCGTGCTCGCGACCTTTTCCGGTCTTGGAGGTGCGCGCAGCAAGCCAGACTTCGTCGCAGATCGAGGCCCGGTTGACGCCCTGCATGACCAGTTCAAGATTGAACGTCAGCTTCATCTCGCAAACGATGACGACCGAAGGGTCACCCTCTTTCACGCCGACCAGATCGCAGCCGTTGACTTCGCCTTTGACCGAGTAACCGGCGCCCTCCATGAAGGCCTTCAGCGGCAGATAAAGGTCGGTCTCTACCATCAGATTCGCTTTGCCCAGATGCGCACGCGCCTGATCTAGCTGAGTCTTCGAGCCGGTGCAGCGGTTTCCGATTGTTGCCTACGAAGCCAAGCTACGCAGCGCACGACGCGCCGAATGCTGCAGACTCCCTTGTGTTGAGAAATCGACTTGACAGGCGTTTGAGAAAAGGATTTTTCTGTCGTGAGAAAAGGGTTTCTCACGGGATAGACAATTGTCAGTACTGCCGACGAAGCGGGTGCGGATTTATGACGTTGCGCAGGCAGCGGGCGTCAGCGTTGCGACCGCTTCGAAAGCGCTGAACGATACAGGGCGGATGACGGAAGAAACGCGTTCGCGCGTCAAGGAGGCTGCGAGCAGCCTCGGGTTCCGGCCGAATGCCATGGCGCGTGGCCTCATCCAGCGTCGCAGCTTTACCGTGGGTGTGCTGACCAACGATACCTATGGGCGATTTACCTTGCCGCTGATGGCCGGAGTTTCCGAGGCCTTGGTCGATCAGGGCGTGTCGGTTTTCCTCTGCGCCATCGAAGACGATCCGGCGCTGGCGAAAATTCATGTCGATGCCATGCTCGACAAGCAGGTCGATGGCATCATCGCTTCGGGCAAGCGGATCGATCGGCAATTGCCTGTCGATCTCACCAATCTCAGCGTTCCGGTCGTCTACGCGTTCACCAAGGGTCCGGACGATGCGGTGAGCCTTGTTTCCGACGATGCCGAGGGGTCTCGCGAGGCGGTCGAGTGGCTCAAGGGCCTTGGCCGGCGACGGATCGTGCATGTCACCGGCCCCAAGACTTTTGCCTCGGTGGAAGAGCGGGCCGGCGCCTATCGCGCGTCGGTGGGGGACGGCGCACGGGTTTTGTATGGCACCTGGTCCGAGCAGTGGGGCCATGAGGCCGTCGCGCAGATCTGGGGGGAAGACGGCGACAAGCCCGACGCCATTTTCTGCGGCAATGACCAGATCGCGCGTGGCGTCGTCGATGCGCTACGCGAGCGCGGCGTTTCAATTCCGGGCGACGTGTCGGTTGTCGGGTTCGACAATTGGGAAATCGTGGCGGCGGCGACGCGTCCGCCGCTCACCACGATCGACATGAATCTGAAGGAACTCGGCCGGGAAGCTGGTCGCCTGGTTCTGGCTTTGGCAGCGGGAGCGACTGTCGAGCCGGGGATACGCAAGCTGCCGTGCCAGCTCGTGGTCAGACAATCCTGCGGGGGTATGCCCCGCAGCTAAAACGTGAGGGACCGACGCACAGGTCCACTTTGGGAGGAGTAAAATCATGATCCGGAAACTGCTGGTCGCGACCAGTCTTGCTTCGCTGTGCCTTGTGTCCAACGCCATGGCGCAGGAAACCATCAATATGTGGGTGCGGACCGGCATCGGTACCGCCTTCACCTCGCTGGCCGACGCCTATAATGCCAGCCACGAGAACCAGATCGCGCTGACCGAAGTGCCGTTCGCCGAGCTGGTGCAGAAATACGCCACCGCCATTGCCGGCGGCCAGGCGCCTGACGCGCTCTCGCTCGACCTGATCTACACCCCGGCCTTTGCCGCCGCGGGGCAGTTGCAGGATCTGACCGAATGGGCCAAGGGCCTCGAATACTTTGATAGCCTGTCCCCGTCGCACGTCGCGCTCGGCACCTATGAAGACAAGGTCTATGGCCTGCCGCTGCTGGTTGAAACCTCGGTGCTCGCCTGGAACAAGGGCCTTTACGAACAGGCCGGCCTCGACCCCGAAAAGGCGCCAGCCAATTGGGATGAAGTCGAAGCCAATGCCGAAGCCATTCGCGCGCTCGGCGGGGATAATTACGGCTTCTATTTCTCCGGCGGCTCCTGCGGCGGCTGCATGATTTTTACCTTCACCCCGCTCGTCTGGGCTTCGGGTGTGGACATTCTCTCCGAGGATGGTCAGACGGCAACGCTCGACACGCCGCAGATGCGTGCCGCCGTCGACAAGTACCGGTCCATGGTGGAGAAGGACCTCGTTCCAGAGGGTTCGGCGACCGACAATGGCGTCAATTTCCTCAGCTTCACCAATGGCAAGATCGGGCACCAGAGCCTCGGCGCCTTCGCCATCGGCACGCTGGTCAATGACTATCCCGATATCGACTTTGGCGTCACCCTGATCCCCGGGATTGAGGGCGGCACCTCGTCCTTTGCCGGCGGCGACAATATCGTCGTCACCAAGGACACGCCGCGCCTGGCTGCGGTGCAGGAATTCATCGAATTCGCCTATTCGCCTGAAGGCCAGAAAATCCTGGCGCAGAACGGCTCACTGCCGACCCGCTCCGATATCGCGGCACAAACGCTTGAAGGCCTCGATCCGCGCCTGCAGGTGGCCGTCGATGCCATCGGTGTCGCCAAGACGCCCTATACGCTCTTGTTCAACGACCTGATCAACAGCGCCAATGGCCCTTGGGCAACCTTCACCAATGCCGCCATCTATGGCGACGACGTGGATGGCGCCTTTGCCACCGCCCAGTCCGAAATGCAGTCGATCATCGACAACGCGCCCTGATGGGGAAAGGCGGGAGGTTTTGGCTCGCCAGAGCCTCCCGCATCTTCAACCGGATCTTTCCATGTCCATGACTATCGCCACACCACTTGCGGCTGCAGAGAAACCGCGACGCCGCGCCCGCAAAAACCGGCAATGGCAGGGGCTGCTCTATATCGCGCCGGCCATCATCCTCGTGACAATCTTCTTCGTCATTCCGGTGCTGTTTACCGTCTGGATGAGCTTTCACAATTGGCCGTTGCTGGGCCAGCCGAGTTGGATCGGGCTCGACAATTATATCAGGATGTTCAGCGACACGCGTTTTGCGGCGGCGCTAAGTTTTACCGCCTACTACACCGTCATCGCGACCATAGCGATTTTCGCCCTCGCCTTTCCGCTGGCGCTTTTCGTGCAGAACGAGCGGCGCGGGGTCAGCGTCTATCGGACCATTTTCTTCCTGCCGGTGGTGGTGGGTCTTGCGACGGCCTCGCTGCTCTGGGTGTGGCTCGCCAATGTGGATAGCGGGCTCTTTAGCCCGATCCTCCGCGCCTTCGGCGTCACCGGGCGGAGCGCCAATCTCCTCGCCACCTTCAACAATGCGTTTCCGACCATCATCGTCATGGTCGTCTGGAAGATCGTTGGTTTCACCATGATCATCCTGCTCACGGGGCTGCAGTCCATTCCCAGCGACCTGATCGAGGCGGCGCGCATCGATGGCGCGAGCCGCTGGCAGCGTTTTCGTTTCCTGACCCTGCCGCTGATGCGGCGGACGCTGGCCCTGGCGCTGATCCTCTCGGTTACCGGCTCGGTGCTGGCCTTCGACCAATTCTACATCATGACCAGCGGGGGGCCGCAGAACCGGATGATTTCGGTCGTCTACTATATCTTCAATCAGTCCTTCGTGTCGTTCCAGCTCGGCTATGGCTCGGCGCTGTCGATCGTCCTTCTCGGCATTCTGGTGGCGCTCAGCGTCGTTCAGCTCTGGCTGCTGCGCGTGGGAGACGACAAATGAGCGCGGCGACAAAACAAACGCGCGCCCGGCGCAAATTCTTCGGCGGCCTGGGCTTTCACGGCTTTGGGGTCGTGGCCTCGTTCTTCTTTCTCGCCCCGTTCTTCTGGGCCGGGCTCTCGTCGCTGCGCAGTGGCAGCGAGTCCCAGACGCCACCGCTGCCGCCATGGCCAACCAATGGCATCAGCTTCGACAGCTATGCGACGCTCGACACTTTTGGTTCGGGCATCTGGCAGCACACCTTCAATTCGCTGCTGGTCTCGCTCAGCACGGTCGTGCTGACGGTGATCGTGTCGCTGCTCGCCGGCTATGGCTTTTCCCGCTACCGGTTTCCATTCAAGAACGTCTTCTTTGTCTTGATCATCGCCACGCTGATGATCCCGTTCCAGTCGATCCTGACGCCGCTCTTCATCATCCTCGCCAACCTTGGGCTCAACAATTCGCTGGTTGGGCTGATCCTTGTCTATGTGACACTGCAGCTGCCCTTCTCGGTCTTCATGATGCGCAATGCCTTCGATGCGGTGCCGCGCGAAATTGAAGAGGCCGCAAGGATCGACGGTGCGCGTGACCTCAAGCTGCTGGTGCGGGTGCTGTTGCCGCTGGTCATGCCAGGCGTGGCGACGGTGGCGATCTTTGCCTTCCTCAACGCCTGGAACGAGTTTCTCGCGGCGCTAATCCTCCTTTCGGACAATGACAAATACACCCTGCCAGTGCTGATGACGGCCGTTCGCGCCGGGCGGCTGGGTGCCATCAACTGGGGCGCGGTGCAGGCCGGCGTGATGGTCATGACCATCCCCTGCCTCGTCATCTTCCTTCTGCTGCAACGCTACTACATGCGCGGCCTGATGGCCGGCGCGGTCAAATGACTTCCAACCCAATGGATAACACCATGACGCTCTCGCCCAATCGCCAGTTCCGCCCGCTGCCCGTGCCGTCCGTAACCGTCGAGGGATATTGGGGCGATTGGCAGGACGCGGTCTGCGACCACACCGCCGCCGCCCTTCTCGATCGCTGCGTTGAAGCGGGCATGCTCAACCAGATCAATGTGGATGTGCCGAGCCCCGGCATCGTCATCCCCATCACCACCTGGACCGGCACGTCGCAGATGTTCTGGGACAGTGACCTGGGCAAATCGATCGAGACCATCGCCTATTCGCTCTACCGCAAGCCGAACCCGGAACTTGAGGCGCGGGCCGATGCCATCATCGACATGTATGAAAAACTGCAGGACCCGGACGGGTACCTCAATTCCTTTTTCCAGCGCATCAAGCCGGAATGGAAGTGGACCAATCTGCGCGATTTCCACGAGCTCTACTGCGCCGGCCACATGATGGAAGGTGCGGTCGCCTACTATCAGGCGACGGGCAAACGAAAATTCCTCGATGTCATGTCCCGCAAGGCGGATTACCTCGTCAAAATGTTCGGTCGTGGCCCCGGCCAGGTGCGTGGCTATTGCGGGCATGAGGAAATCGAGCTGGCGCTGGTGCGGCTCTCCCGCGCGACGGGCAACCAATCCTATATGGACCTTGCCAAATTCTTCATCGATGAGCGCGGGCAGGACCCGAAATTCTTCATCGAGGAAGCTATCGCCCAGAAGCGCGACGTGCGCGGCCACCAGAAGGATACGCTCGGCTATGGCCAGTCGCACCTGCCGGTGCGCGAGCAGACCAAGGTCGTCGGCCACGCCGTGCGCGCCATGTATCTCTATTCGGGCATGGCCGATATCGCGACCGAATATCACGACGACAGCCTGACGGGGGGGCTCGAAACCCTCTGGGCCGACCTGACGCAAAAGCAGATGTATGTCACCGGCGGCATCGGGCCCGCAGCGGCCAATGAGGGTTTTACCGACTATTACGACCTGCCCAATGACACGGCCTATGCCGAGACCTGCGCTTCGGTGGGCCTCGTCTTCTGGGCCAGCCGCATGCTGGGCCGCCGCCCGAGCCGGCGCTATGCCGATATCATGGAGCAGGCGCTCTACAATGGCGCTATTTCGGGCCTCTCCACTGACGGCAAGACCTTCTTTTATGAAAACCCGCTGGAGTCGACCGGTGGACACCACCGCTGGACCTGGCACCCCTGCCCCTGCTGCCCGCCCAATATCGCGCGCCTCGTCACCTCGCTCGGCTCCTACATATACGGCGTCGCCGACGACGAGATCGCCGTGCATCTCTATGCCGAAAGTCAGGCGCGGGTTGACCTTGCCAATGGCGCAAAGTTCACGCTGACGCAGAAGACCAACTATCCCTGGTCGGGCAATATCGACATCCGGATCGAGCCTGAAGCATCAGCACGCTTTGCCGTTTCCCTCCGCATCCCTGCCTGGGCGCATGGCGCGAAGCTCGCGATCAATGGCGAAGCCCAAGACGTCACCACCAAGGATGGCTATGTCCGCATCGAGCGCGAATGGAACAAGGGCGACGCGATCACGCTGGACCTGCCGCTCGAGCCGCGGACCCTCCGCGCTCACCCCGCCGTTCGGCATGATGCAGGACGCGTTGCCGTGATGCGAGGACCGCTGGTCTATTGCCTCGAAGGCACCGACAATGGTGCCGGCCTCAATTCGATCCTGTTGCAGCGTGGGCTGGGGCAAGCGCAGACAGCGACCATTCCGAACCTGCGCGGCGCCATCGCCATCGACATTCCGGTACTGCGCGAAACGGCCGAAAACTGGGGCGACGCGCTTTATTCCGACAAGGCGCCCGAGACCGAGGCGGAGCAGGCTCGCCTCGTGCCCTACCATCTCTGGGATAATCGCGAGCCCGGCGAAATGCTCGTCTGGCTGCGCGAACGCTAAGGGAGCGATCATGGCACAAGCAACTGGCATGGCGCTGCGGCAGGTCCGCAAAAGCTATGGCGCAACTGCCGTTATCCACGGCATCGATCTTGATGTGGCGGCTGGCGAATTCGTCGTCTTCGTCGGCCCCTCGGGCTGCGGGAAGTCCACTCTTCTGCGCATGATCGCGGGGCTCGAAGAGGTGACCGATGGTGAAATCAGCATTGGCGGTCGCGATGTGACGGATCTCGATCCCTCGCAGCGTGGCATTGCCATGGTGTTTCAGTCCTATGCGCTCTATCCGCATATGAGCGTGCGGGACAATCTCGGTTTCGGCCTCAAGATGGCCAATACGCCCAAGGCGGAAATCGAGGCGCGGGTCGCCGTTGCTGCAAAAATCCTCAAGATCGAGCCGCTGCTTGAACGACGCCCTGGGCAATTGTCGGGTGGCCAGCGCCAGCGCGTTGCCATCGGCCGCGCCATCGTGCGCAAACCCGATGTGTTCCTGTTCGACGAGCCCCTCAGCAACCTCGATGCCGAGCTGCGCGTGTCGATGCGCATCGAGATCGCGCGGCTCCACAAGGAGCTGGGCAATACCATGATCTATGTGACCCATGACCAGACCGAAGCCATGACGCTCGCCGACAAGATCGTGGTGCTGCGCGACGGGCGGATCGAGCAGGTCGGCACGCCGCGCGAGGTCTATGAAAACCCGAACAATATCTTCGTTGCCGGCTTCATCGGCTCGCCCAAGATGAATTTTATCGAAGGCGTTGCCGTGGAGGGCGGGGTCGATCTTGCCGGTCGCATGATTTCACTTGGATACACACCAGCCGAACCGGGAACGGCCGTGACCATAGGGGTGCGACCCGAGCACCTTGAGGTGAACAATAGCGGGGAAGCGGCATTCACGGTCAGCGTCGATTTCAGCGAATACCTCGGGGGGACGCAGTACCTTTACGCCACCCTGCCCGATGGGCAGAGCCTGACCATCGAACATCGCGAAGACGGCGAAATCGATAAAGAGGGCCCGCTTACCGTGTCTTCCGACCCAGGGCGTATCGAGGTCTTTTCGGCAGCGGGTCAACGGATCGGACGGCATCGGCCATCACAGGCTGCCGTCCGGTAGGGTCAGTTCGCGGGAACTGGTGCCGCAACCATTGGAGTTGCGGCACACAGGCTTTCCGGCCCTGCCCTATGCCGCGGCCTTGAGGACGTGCGCGTCGTTATTGCGCAAGCGGTGCAGATAGAGATCTACGAAATCGGCGGGCGCCGCTTCCCTAACGCTCGGGCGGGCGGCCAGGTTTTGCCGCCAGGCGGTTACCTTTGGCAGGTCCGAGGTCAGGCCAGTCGCCACCACCGTTTCAAGCGCGTCGAGCTGGCGGAAAGCCGGGGCGAAAACCGCATCGACGAGGCTGAACTGGGCGCCGGCAAACAATGGCCCTTCGATAGTGTCTTCGAGCCGGCGGAGTTTGCCCGCGAGGGCCTGGCGCGCGCCATCGAGCTCGCTCTGGTCCTTGGCAGCGCTCAGCCGCCAGAGATCGCCCAGCACCTGCGAGCCGAATTCGATCCATGAACGATGCTGAGCGCGTTCAAGGGCATCGCTGGGGTGGAGCCGCTTTTCGGTGATCGTGTCCTCAAGATATTCGAGGATGACGGCGCTTTCGAAGATGATGGCCGGCTCGTGACCATCGCGCTCGACCTTGAGCACCGGAACCTTGCCCAGCGGCGACAGCGCCAGGAACCAATCAGGCTTGTTGGCGAGATCGATATAGACGACCTCAAAGGGCACGCCCTTTTCCTTCAGCGCAATGACGGCGCGCTGCACATAGGGGCAAGTGGGGAAGCTGATCAGGGTGAGCTTGGACATGGAATTCTTCTCTGACTGCGACCAGGGGGAGGCCTGGCAAAGGCATGATGGCTCAGCATAACCGGTCGCACTGCATGAGACGAGAAAGGCGGTACCCAAAGAACAGCGGGCCGGACAATGAAACAGCACATTCCGCCCGGTCACAGCAAAACCATGTCGTCATCTCAGGGGGCGACTGGCGAGAGCGTCCCTCGATCGGACTCTTTTTTGCGGCTTGTTAAAGTTAACCAGAAATAGAGCCAAACGCTCAAATAATGAGCACCGAACGCCAGCACCCAGAAGGACTACAGCCGGCGTCTGGGAGGAAGCCGTGCGTCTTAATTCTCTACCGGTCAGGGTTTCCCTGTTTGCGGGTCTTGTCATTGCCTTGGTGTTTTGCGTCGGGATGACGTTCCTGGTGCAGCGCATCGGTAGCTCGGTGGAGCGGCAGACGAGCGAGCTGCAGGCTGAAACGACGCGGTCGCTTTCCGAAAAGGTTTCCCGCGATCTGGTTCTAGCCAAGCAGGCAGCAGCCGATATCGGCAGCGCCACGGCGGCCATGCGGGGCGCCGGCATTGTCGACCGCGCCAGCTATGACAGCGTGCTGCAGAACGTGCTCGCCGAAAACCCGCAACTGCTGGCGACCTGGGCGGCGTGGGAACCCAACGCACTCGATGGCAAGGATGCCGAATTTGCCGGCGTAGCGCCGTGGGATGCGACCGGGCGCTTCGTGCCATATTGGCAGCGCGGCGGCGGGCCGATCGTGCAGGAAATGCTGATCGACTATGACAAGCCCGGCGTCGGCGACTATGCACTTCTTCCCAAGAATCTTGATCGGGCCGTGGCCATCGAGCCCTACCCCTATGTAGTGAGCGGCAAGGAGGTGCTGATCACCTCATTTGGCCTGCCGATCAAGGTCGATGGCGCCTATGTCGGCACGGCGGGTATCGATCTTTCGCTCGGCGCCATCAATGATGAACTGGCGTCCTTGCGGCCGTTCGACACCGGCAATGTGGCCCTGGTCTCGGCGACCGGCATTGTTATCGCCCACCCGGATGCGAGCCTCGTCGGCACGACGCTGGCGGCCGATACCGAACTGGCGCAAGTCGCTGCTGCGGCGAGCAAGAGCGACACCTATGTCGAGGCGGAAGCGGCTGGCTCGGATGGGGCGCCCTGGCGCTATATGGCCGTGAGTTTTGATGCCGGTGGAACGCAGGACCGCTGGACCGTCGTCTCCATGGTGCCGCAGGCGACGCTCAGCGCCGCAGTCTCGGAAGCACGCTGGGCCATTATCGGGCTTTCGGCGATCTGCGTTGCCGCAGCGGTCGGCATCGTCTTCATGCTGATGCTGTGGCTGGTGGGGCGTCCGCTCAAGCAGCTCGGCGCCACGGTGGAAACCATGGCCGACGGTAATTACGACGTGACCGTGCCGTTCATGACGCGCCAGGACGAGATCGGCACACTGTCGCGCTCGGTGGAAGTCTTCCGCGACAACGGCATCAAGGTGGCGCAGATGACCGAGGCGGAAGCGGCACGCATCATCAGGGATCGCGACGCGCGAGCGCTGATGATGACCGAACTGCAATCGGCCTTCGGCAATGTGGTGGATGCCGCGATCGATGGCGATTTCTCGCGCCGGGTGGAGACGGAATTCCCCGATGCTGAGCTCAATTCGCTGGCGGCGGGGATCAACAAGCTCGTCGGTACGGTGGAAGGCGGGCTCGACGAGACCGGCCAGGTGCTCTCGGCGCTGGCCGATACCGACCTGACCCAGCGTATTCACGGGAATTATCGCGGCGCCTTCGCCAAACTGAAGTCGGACACAAATGCGGTCGCCGATCGGCTGACCGACGTCGTCGGGCAATTGCGGGGTACCTCGCGCGCCCTGCGGACGGCGACGGCGGAAATCCTTTCCGGCGCCAACGACCTCAGCGATCGCACCACCAAGCAGGCGGCAACGATCGAAGAGACTTCGGCAGCCATGGAGCAATTGGCGCGCACAGTGATCGACAATGCCAGCCAGGCAGAAGTCGCGTCGAACAAGGCAGGCGAAGTGTCCCGCTCGGCCGAAGAAGGCGGCAGCCTGATGGAGGAGGCCAATGGCGCGATGGAGCGGATTACCCAGTCCTCGTCCAAGATCTCCAACATCATCGGCATGATCGACGACATCGCCTTCCAGACCAACCTGCTTGCCCTCAACGCTTCGGTGGAAGCAGCGCGCGCTGGCGAAGCAGGCAAGGGCTTTGCCGTGGTCGCCGTCGAAG
>NZ_JBEVLL010000261.1:0-8745 GCF_040509215.1 Devosia sp. | reverse complement strand
GTCCGCAGCCGGCAATTCCTTGGAGGTCGTGACGAGAGCAAGCGGCTCTCGGCTACACGATCCCCCAGAAATGTTGCGGCGACATTGCGCCAGGCATGATCGGGAAAACTCGATACCGGTTTTCCGGGCTGATCATGCGTCTAGACAACTCTAGGCGTTGATCACGGTCACGCGCGTGCCCGAGGGGACGCGCGAATAGAGATCGATGATGTCCTGGTTCATCAGGCGAATGCAGCCCGAGGAAACGTTGGTGCCGATCGTATAGGGTTCGGTGGTGCCGTGGATACGGAAAAGCGTATCGGCGCCGTTTTTGTAGAGGTACAGCGCGCGCGGACCGAGCGGATTGGTCGGACCGGGCTCCATGCCGCCGGCATAGGGGCCGTAGCGGTCGGGTTCGCGGGCGATCATCGACTTGGTCGGGGTCCAGCGCGGCCATTCAGCCTTGCGGCCGATGGTGGCATCGCCACGGAACAGCAGCGCTTCGTCCTTTCCGACGCCGATGCCGTAGCGCAGGGCACGGCCGTTCTCCATCACGAGATAGAGGTAGTGCGCTGGTGTATCGACCACGATGGTGCCGGGGCGCTCGGTGGTGAAATAGGCCACTTCCTGGCGCCACCATTGCGGATCGACACGGCGCAGGTCCATGGCAGCGACCTGATAGGGCTCGTTGGTCGAGGCGCCATACATGCGCAGGTAATAGGGATCGATGACCGGTTCCTGAACCACGGGCTGACGCGTGGTCGAACAGGCTGCCAGGGTCGTCGCTGAAAGACCGATAAGGAAGAGGCGGCGGGAAATCAAAACTGGAACCTCGGGACAGGCAATGGAGAATCGGGGGCCAGGGAGCGGCCCTTCATCCTTTGCAGTAACGCTTCTCCCGCTTAACGTGGCACGAATGCGGCAGTTCCTCGCCACAATGTGATCATAGTTGGGGCTGTTGCGCAAATCCCACAGGTTTCACAGGGCTGTGATGGCGCGAAGCGCTTCAAACACCTTTGGGGCCGCATTGGCCGCTTCATGATCGACGCCGGGCAGGACGCGAATTTCGGCCTGCGGCAGAACGTTCTTATAGCGTTGGGGATGATCCCCAGCGACCACGTCATCCCTGTCCCCCTGGAGGATCAGCAGCGGGAAAAGCCCGCCCAGCTTTTTGCCGGCGTCCGCGGGCAGGGCATATTCGTCAAAGCTCCAGTCCGGAGCGCTCCAGAATGGCGCGGCCAGCGTCACGACGCCCAAAAGCTTGTCGGGCACGCCAGAGCGCGCCAGCACCTGCAGAATGCTCGATCCGCCCAGCGAATGGCCGAGGAGGATGAAATCGCCCTTAATCGCCTTCATCTGTGCCTCGATGGCATCGCCCCATGGCTGCGCTCTGGGCGCGTCAGGCTCGGGCATGAGCGGGGAGAGAAGCGTCACCTGCGGCGGCAGGATGGACCGAAGCGCCGCAAGGAGAGCACTGCTGCCTTCTCCCGGGCCCTGCGCACCAGCACTGTGAATGAAAAGCACCGTGGTCATGCCGCCATACTGGCCCAAAGGCACAAAAAGCAAAAGGCCCGGATCGCTCCGGGCCTTTTCAATTTTATCAGGAGGCGTGGCTTATTCGGCCGCGTCGTCCTTGGCTTCCTTGACCAGTTCCTTGCCGGTTGCCTGGTCGAGCACCTTCATCGAGAGGCGGACCTTGCCGCGCTCGTCGAAGCCGAGGAGCTTGACCCAGACCTTGTCGACTTCCTTGACCACGTCGGTGGTCTTGGCAACGAGCTGGTCGGCCAGCTGGGAAATGTGGACGAGGCCGTCCTTGGCACCGAAGAAGTTCACGAAGGCGCCGAAATCGGCGGTCTTCACGACGGTGCCCTGGTAGATGCCGCCAACTTCGGCTTCATCGGTGATCGAGCGGATCCACTTGATGGCGGCTTCGATCTGGGTGCCGTCCGAGGACGAAACCTTCACGGTGCCGTCGTCTTCGATGTTGATCTTGGCGCCGGTCTTTTCGACGATCTCGCGGATGACCTTGCCACCGGTGCCGATCACTTCACGGATCTTGTCGGTCGGGATCTTCAGCGTTTCGATGCGGGGAGCGAACTCGCCCACTTCGCCACGCGAAGCCGAGAGGGCCTTGCTCATTTCGCCCAGGATATGGATACGACCGTCCTTGGCCTGGCCGAGAGCGATCTTCATGATCTCTTCGGTGATGCCGGCGATCTTGATGTCCATCTGGAGCGAGGTAACACCCTCTTCCGTGCCGGCCACCTTGAAGTCCATGTCGCCGAGGTGATCTTCGTCACCAAGGATATCGCTCAGAACAGCGAACTTTTCGCCTTCGAGAATGAGACCCATGGCAATACCGGCCACCGGGCGCTTCATCGGCACGCCGGCATCCATCAGCGCCAGCGAGGTACCGCAAACGGTCGCCATCGAGGAGGAACCGTTGGATTCGGTGATCTCGGACACGATACGGATCGTGTAGGGGAATTCTTCCATCGATGGGCGGATCGGGTTGATGGCGCGCCATGCGAGCTTGCCGTGACCGATTTCGCGACGACCGGGCGAACCCATGCGGCCAGCTTCACCCACCGAGTAGGGAGGGAAGTTGTAGTGCAGCAGGAAGTTTTCCTTGCGGGTGCCTTCGAGCGAGTCGATGAACTGCTCGTCTTCGGCAGTGCCGAGGGTCGCAACGACCAGAGCCTGGGTTTCGCCACGGGTGAAGATGGCCGAACCGTGGGTGCGCGGCAGGACGCCGACTTCCGAAAGGATCGGACGCACGGTTTTCAGGTCACGGCCGTCGATGCGGCTGCCGGTGTCGAGAATGTTCCAGCGAACGATCTTGGCCTGGAGGTTGTGGACGACTTCGCCCAGTTCTTCTTTGGCCAGTTCGCCGGCTTCGATCTTGGCAGCAAAAGCGGCCTTGACCTTGGCATTGGCGGCGTCGACCGCAGCGTAGCGGGCGGCCTTTTCGGTGATCTGGTAGGCAGCGCGCAGATCGGCTTCGGCAATGGCGAGAACTTCAGCTTCGAGAGCCGAGAAATCCGGAGCCGTGAAGTCGCGCGGTTCCTTGGCAGCAAGCTCGGCGAGCTTGATGATCGCCTGGATGACCTTGGCGCTTTCGGCGTGGCCGAACATGACGGCGCCGAGCATGACTTCTTCGGAAAGCTCCTGGGCTTCCGATTCAACCATGAGCACGGCGTCCTGGGTGCCGGCCATGACGAGGTCGAGCTTGGAATCGTTACGACGATCAATGGACGGGTTCAGCACATAGGCGCCATCGATATAGGCAACGCGTGCAGCCCCGATCGGGCCCATGAAGGGCACGCCCGAAATGGTCAGGGCAGCCGATGCTGCGACCATCGAGAGCACGTCGGGATTGTTTTCCATGTCGTGCTGCAGAACGGTGATGACCACCTGGGTCTCGTTCTTGTAGCCATCGGGGAAAAGCGGGCGGATCGGGCGGTCGATGAGGCGCGAAACCAGGGTTTCGTTCTCGGACGGACGGCCTTCGCGCTTGAAGTAGCCACCCGGGATCTTGCCGGCGGCAAAATACTTTTCCTGGTAGTTGACGGTCAGCGGGAAGAAGTCCTGGCCGGGCTTGGCGGACTTCGCCGAAACGACGGTGGCGAGCACAACGGTTTCACCCAGCGTCGCGAGCACGGCACCATCCGCCTGGCGGGCGATCTTGCCGGTTTCGAGCGTCAGCGGCTGGCCGCCCCAGTTGAGTTCGACCTTGTGGTGGTCAAAATTGATCGACATCTTTTGTCTTTCCATTCTGCCGGAGCGCGGGAACGCGGGATAGGCGAGGGCCCGCGAACGCTTCGGTGTGCCCGCACCGGTGCCGCACCCCATGTGCGCGCCGGCTCAAAATCAGGCACTGTTACTGTCTGAGGCAGGTTCAGAACATGGACAAGACAACAAGCGTCTCCACCGCGGAAGGCGCCAATAATCCTGCCATGCTCCGGCGCTGCCGGCCTAAGAGGAGCCTATTGCTCCCGGGATGCCCGTTCAGTGTGGTCGCGCTTTCGAACCAGAAAAGTGGTGTCCACTGTTCCTGAAAGTGCTCCTGAAAGGGCAACCGGCGCGGAAGTGACCTCCCGCGCCGGAAACTTGGGTCGCTTTAGCGACGCAGGCCGAGCTTTTCGATCAGCGTCTTGTAGCGGGCATCGTCCACCTTCTTGAGGTAGTCGAGCAGGCTACGGCGCGTCGAAACCAGCTTGAGGAGACCACGACGGGAGTGGTTGTCCTTGTTGTGGCCCTTGAAGTGCTCGGTGAGGTTGGCAATGCGCTCGGAAAGGATGGCAACCTGCACTTCCGGCGAGCCGGTGTCGTTGGCAGTGGTCGCGTATTCCTTGATGAGGGCGGTCATGCGCTCAGCGGTAATCGACATCAGCAAATCCTTCTAAAATTTTGAGGATGAAGAGCCCCAGCCAGGATGTCGTCCAGGTAGGGCCTGTTAATAGCGCGGGC
The DNA here is from genome assembly GCF_040509215.1 of Devosia sp. Classification (GTDB taxonomy): domain Bacteria; phylum Pseudomonadota; class Alphaproteobacteria; order Rhizobiales; family Devosiaceae; genus Devosia. The sequence continues at coordinate 4,296 of NZ_JBEVLL010000261.1, read as the reverse complement.
AAAGTGAGCCTGCTGGCGGTCCCTATAGTGCAAAGCACCGGACAAAGCCAGACTTATTGACTCTTGCGCTCCTGCAGCTGCTCGTCCGGCCGCACCGCGGCGAAGGCGGGATCGAGCGAGGTCATGGGGATATCGATGGTCCACTCGACCCCGTCGGCATGTTCGTGCCGCTCGACCTTGGCGCCAAGCGCCCCGCCCACCATGGAGCGGAGGACGGTGGTGCCAAAGCCCGCCCTTTCGCTGGCCTGCATCGGCCGGGACAGGGTCTCGCGCCAGCGCATGGCGAGCTGGTCGCCATCCTCTTTCCAGGCGAGGGTCAACTTGCCCTTTTCGTCGGCAAAGGCGCCATACTGGGTCGCATTGACCGCCAGTTCATGCACCGCCATCCCAAGGATCTGCGCGCCCTGCGGATTGATCCTGAGATCGGCGCCATCGATCCTGACCCGCGCGGCTTCCTGCGGCTTGAAGGGGCCGATATGGAGGTCGACGAGTTCGCGCAGCGACACCCCGGCGCGGCCATGAGCCAGCAGCAGGTCGGTCGAGCGCGCCAGCCCCATGATGCGCCGCTCCAGCCCTTCGACATAACGCGGTACGTCCGTCGCGCCCCGTGCCGTCTGCTTGGCCATGGCGGAGATGACGGCCATCTGGTTCTTCGAGCGATGCGCCAGTTCGCGCATCAGAAAGCGCACGTCGCGTTCCGCAGTCTGTCGCTGCCGCGAGGCCTGCACCAGGGCTTTGGATACTTCGTCGATTTCGGCAACCGGGTAATAACGCTCGAACACCGCTTCGCCGCGGCCAAGGCGCTGCGCATCGAGCCTGAGGCCCCGCACCGAGCGGCTCAACTGCTGGGCGATGAAGACGGCAATCATCGACGCGACAACGGCAATGACAAGACCCCAGGCTGCCAATTGCAGGAGCGATTCCCCCAGCGGACGTTTGACGCTCGAGGCCGAGGCCCAGGCAACGATGCGCCACCCGGTCAGGCCTGAGCGCCATTCCGAGGTCACGACGCTTTCGCCATGCAGTTGTTCCTCGGTCCAGCCCGAGGTTGTGTCTTCCTGGTTGCGGCGCATCGGCAGCGTATCGCCGATGGCAAAGTCGTCGCCCGTCGTCGAGGCGATGATGGTGTTATTGCCGTCGACAAGGGCCGCGTTCCAGCCGGCCGGCAATTCGCGCGATTGCAACACCGGAATGAGGTCGCGGGCGTTCTGGGTCAGGGCCAATAGCCGCACGGGCTGCGCTTCTGCGAGCGGCAGCCACACATTGTAAACCCAGGTCTGCGCCACCTGGCCGAAGAACAGGCCCGAAATCGTCGGGCGACCCCGCTCGATGGCCTTTGTGGCCGTGGCGGCGTCGGAGGATACGCCCAGCGGCGAGCCGAATTCGACACGGCTGTTGAGCAACTGGTTGGCGTCTTCGTCGATGCCGATGAGATAGGAGCCGGTTCCGGCGAGCGCCACGGTGGCGCGTCGATGGAACTCTTCGAGATTGCCCTCTGCCAAAGCAGGGTCCGAGGACAGGACACGAAGGGTCGTTGCCATGCCCGAAATTTCGCGATCGACCGACTGCCCCATGGCCTGCACGGTGGCATTGGTCAGCGCCTCGACGACGCTTTCCTGGGCGTCATTGGTGCTGTTGAGCAGCACCAGCGCCACGATCAGTGCCGGCAAGAGAATGACCAGAATGAGCACGAACAGGTAAAGCGCGACCGGCAGGGGCCGTCGCGATCTGAGGCTCCTCGCCTTGCCTGATTCTGCGGCTCGGTCGTGGGCTTGTGCTGCCATGGCGTCCTGATCCTTGCCGGCTGGCAGGTTGGGCCCGGGCGGGCGGGTCAATACTTTGCGCTAGCGTCGCTGGCAGGAAAACTCTCGTCTACCGCCTCATCTACCTTATCCCATTTTTCCGGCTTGTCAGCCTGTGCCGCAGCGCCGGCATTGCGGACCTGCACCGGGGAATCTTTCGGCCCAGGCTTTCGCCCGTCCCGCATGGCAGCGGCTTCTGCCTTGTGTGGTTTGCTCATGACCAGATCCTTTGCTCTCCGAACAGACAACACGCTCGCCCCCGGCGCGGTTGCAGGCGGTAGCATCACACCTTCTGGTCTGGTAAATAGCCCGTCATGAACCAGATCGCGCCGAAGAAACTCTTCATCAAAACCTATGGCTGTCAGATGAATGTCTATGACAGCGACCGCATGGCCGACGCCTTGGCGCCGCATGGCTATGCGCCCACGCAGGACATGGCCGAAGCCGATCTGGTGCTGCTCAATACCTGCCATATCCGCGAAAAGGCGAGCGAGAAGGTTTTCTCCGAGCTGGGCCGTCTCAAGGAATTGCAGAACGAAAAGCGCGCCAGTGGCAGCGACCTGATGATCGGGGTTGCCGGTTGCGTGGCACAGGCCGAGGGCGAAGAGATCGCCCGCCGTGCTCCCATGGTCGACATGGTGTTTGGACCGCAGGCCTATCATCGCCTGCCCGAAATGCTCGCCAAGGCCGAAGGCAATCGCCACATGCACCCGGCCCTGCGCCGCGCCGTGGTCGACACCGATTTTCCCGAAGAAGACAAGTTTGCCCACCTGCCGGCGGCCAAGAAAGACGTCACCATCGGCCGTGGCTTGACCGCCTTCCTGACGGTGCAGGAAGGCTGCGACAAATTCTGTTCCTTCTGCGTCGTGCCCTATACCCGCGGCGCTGAAGTCAGCCGCCCCATCGCCCAGGTGCTCGAAGAGGCCCGGCGCCTTGCCGATGCCGGGGTGAAGGAAATCACCCTGCTCGGCCAGAATGTGAACGCCTATCACGGCGAAGATGCTTCAGGCCGCGCCGTCGGACTTGGTGAGCTGGCTTACCTTCTCGCCGAAATTCCTGGCCTTGAGCGCCTGCGCTACACAACCAGCCATCCGCGCGACATGGACGACGCTCTCATCGCGGCGCATCGCGACCTCGATTTCCTCATGCCATATCTGCACCTGCCGGTGCAGTCCGGTTCCGACCGCATTTTGAAGGCCATGAACCGCAAGCACACCGCGGCCGAATACATGCGCCTCATCGAGCGCATCAAGGACGCGCGCCCCGACATGGCGTTTTCGGGCGATTTTATTGTCGGCTTCCCCGGCGAAACCGATGCGGACTTTGAGGACACGCTCAAGATCATCCGCGATGTCGGCTATTCTTCGGCCTATTCCTTCAAATATTCGACCCGCCCCGGCACGCCGGGCGCCAACCTCACCGAGCAGATCGATGAGGCGGTCAAGGCCGAGCGCCTCGCCCGTTTGCAGGAATTGGTCAACAAGCAGACCACCGACTTCCATGCTTCCTGCGTCGGCCGCACGCTTCCTGTGCTGATCGAGCGCGTAGGCCGCATGCCGGGGCAGGTGGGTGGCCGCTCCCCCTATCTGCAGGCCGTGCATCTCGAAGGTTCTACGGACCTTATCGGCGGGATTCACGAAGTGGACATCATCGGCACATCGACCAATTCGCTGGTCGGCCGCCTGCGCCAGGCGGTTGCGGCCTAAAGCGCGATCAGCCCTGCCTCGGTCGGCCGAAAACCGCAGGCGCGATAAAATTGGGTGAGATGCGGTTCGAAATCGACGTGGAGCCATTTGGCTCCGCGAGCCCTTGCTTCATCCTCGGCCGCCTTCACAAGCCTTGTCGCTATGCCCTGCCGTCGAAAATCCTGATGCGTGCACGTATCGAGAATGAAGGCGTGGACGCCGCCATCCCAGGCGACATTGAGGAAGCCCACCAGCGCCTCACCCTCATATGCCCCGACATGAACGAGGCTCCGCGACAACAAGGGCTGCCAGCTTGCCGGCCCCGTATCGCCCCAGGCCGATAGCCAAAGCGTACGGAAACTCTCGTCGCCCGGAAACGGATCGATGACGATGTGGATCATATTCGCGCTCTTCCCCCCGACGCGCAAAACTGCACATCGCCAATCTATCCATCTTATCCCCGCCCTGGCGAATGCATGCCATCATGTTCTCATTCCTGCCGACAACACGCGGTACCGACGAAGTGCCGGGCAGGGAGACGGGCTGCTTGAGGTCGCTCAGGCGGATGCGTGGATGCCGACCACCGGCCAAGCGGCAGTGAGCCCCCGTTGCATCTCCGCGATGCTTCCGACGGCGATCTGGACCGCAAAACCTCAAAAGGGGGCCGCTCGAGGCATGCGCAAGAAATCCCGATCGTGCGAAGCGGCTTTCGCCTCTTCTATTTTTACATTTTAGGGGCGAAAGCCGCTTTTCACCGTGCACTGAAAGGGGGCGCGGCTATTGGCGTTGGCCGAAGGCCGGCGGACGCT
>NZ_JBEVLL010000260.1:0-14177 GCF_040509215.1 Devosia sp. | reverse complement strand
AGTGTCCTCGGGTCAAGCCCGAGGATGACGTTCGGTGGTTGGGGTGAAGGTAGTTGGGCGCAATTCGCAGCAGCTAGCCGCGCCCGCCTTCCGAGCGGCTTTTGAGCATGCGCAAGAGGGGTTGGTAGTGATCCACTACGGCCTTGCGGTAGGCGTCGCCGTCGCCCGAGCGCGCGGCGGCATACATGTCGCTATGGGCCTTGGCGGTCTGGCGGAGATCGGCCGGCAAGGCCAGGTCGAGCCTTGGCAGTACGGCGGTGTGAATATCCCAGAAGGCGGCGACCAACTGGCCGGCGAGCTGGTTTTTTAGGGGGGCGAGCAGCCGGGTGTGGAACTGGCGGTCTTCGTAGAGGAAGGCCTTTTCGTTCTCGGCGCTGGTCAGCATCTGTTCGACAAGGCGCGGAATTTCTTCGTCGACCTGGTCCGAATGGGCTTTCACCACATCATCGGTCAGCGCGAGATCGAGCGAGCGTCTGAGGTCGACGACGTCGCGCAAAGCGGCAAGGTCGTCGCCGGGCGAGAGAACGCCGCGGAAGACCAGCGTTTCAACGAGTGGCGCCAGGCTCATCTGGCCGACGACGGTGCCGGTGCCGTGGCGGACTTCGACGATGTCGAGGGTGGCCAGCGTGCGGATCGCCTCGCGCACGGATGAGCGGGAGACGCCCAGCTCCTGGCAGAGTTCGGTTTCGGTGGGGATGGGGTCGCCGGGATGCAGGCCCCGCAACAGAATCAGGCGTTTGATCTCCTCCGCAGTCGTGCTGCGGCGCATGCGAGATTCACTGCTGCTCATCTCGGCCGGACCGTTCATCCCCGATTCCCTTATTTGTCGCCCCACGGCTGCGCTCCACTTTTGGCGGTTTGGCCCGGCGAAACAAGAGGGGTTGCGCGCGGCTTCGTTAATCCGTAGAAGACATCAGACGTCTGATGTCAACTGGAGGGTATGACCATGCGTAACAAGGGTTTCGGAATTTCTCGACGTGCACTGTGCCTGGCGGCCGGTGCATTTGCGTCTATGTGGATGCTGGGAGCGGGCGCTTATGCCCAGGAAGGCATCGATCCCGATGCGACGATCCAGGCAGCGATTGCCTACGGTCTTTCGGGCACGTTTGACCCGATGAGTGCCTCGGGCGCCGTTACCGTCGGGGTCAACTGGCACCTGTTCGAGGGTCTAGTCGATCTCGATCCGGTGACGCGCGAGCCTTATGCTGCGCTCGCTGCGGAAATGCCCGTCAGTGAAGACGGGCTGACCTATACGATCAAGCTGCGCGATGGCGCGGTATTCCACGATGGTACGCCGGTGACGGCGGAGGATGTGGTGTTCTCATTCGAGCGCGTGCTCGATCCGGAATCCAAGTCGCTGTTCCGCTCGTTCGTGGCCTTTGTGGACAGTGTCGAGGCGGTGTCTGATGACACGGTGAAGATTACGACGAAATATCCGTTCTCGCTGTTCAACCAGCGGCTGGGTTCGGTCAAGATCGTGCCGAAGGCCGCGGTCGAGGCGGACGCCGATGCGTTCGGCAAGCAGCCGATCGGTTCGGGCCCATACAAGCTGGTGTCGGCGACGCCGGAAGCGCAGATAATCTTCGAACGCAACGATGGCTATACTGGTCTGCGACCGGCGCTGGCCAAGGACATGGTCTGGAACCTGATTGCCGACCCCAGTGCGCGCGTCAATGCGCTCTCCTCCGGTACGGTGATGGCGATCGAGGACGTGCCCTATATCGACGTCGATGCCGTTGCAGCCACGGCGACGCTTGAGAAGGCGCAGTCCTTCGGCTTGCTCTTTGCCATGTTCAATACCAAGGCCGAGCCGTTCGACGACGTGCGCGTGCGTCAGGCGTTCTTCTATGCGCTCGACATGGACAAGATCATTGGTACCGGCATGCTCGACAATGCTGTCGCAGCAACCTCGTTCCTGCCGGCAACGCATCCGAACTACCACGAGGCGGCCGTCGTCTATGGCTATGACCCGGAAAAGGCCAAGGCACTGCTCGCCGAAGCCGGTACGCCGACGCTCGACATCACGCTGATGAGCACCGACCACGGCTGGGTCAAGGACGTGGCGCCGATCATCAAGGAATCTCTTGATCAGGTCGGGTTCAATACGACGCTCGATATCGGGCAGTCGGGTGGCCAATATGGCAAGGTCGATGCCGGCGAGATGCAGGTGATGATTGCCCCGGGCGATCCGTCGGTGTTCGGCAACGACCCCGATATCCTGATGCAGTGGTGGTATGGCGACAATGTCTGGCCCAAGACGCGCTACAACTGGGCCGAAAGCGAAGGCTACAAGACGCTGACTGCTTTGCTCGAGGAGGCACAGCGCCTGTCGGGCGACGAACAGCAGGCCAAGTGGAACGAAGCGTTCGACCTTCTTTCCGAGGAGGTGCCGCTCTATCCGCTGCTGCACCGCCAGTTGCCGACGGCATGGAATGCCGACGAGCTCGAAGGCTTTGCGCCGGTGCCGACCACCGGGCTCTCCTTCCTCGGTGTTGGCGTCAAGCAATAGGCGCCAAACTGCCTGGGCGCCGGTTATTCTCCCCCGGTGCCCAGGCGGCCTTCTGCCAATCGCAATTCGCAAAGCGGGCCAGCCAATATGTCAAATGTGCTCAACCTGATCGGGCGGCGCCTTGTGCAACTGCCGCTCATGATCCTCGGGATCACCTTTCTCGTTTTCTTCGTCATGTCGTTTTCGAAGATCGACCCGGCCATAACGGCTTTGGGCGAGGGCGCTTCCATCGAGGCGCGGCAGGAATATCGGCTTGAGCATGGTCTCGATGACCCGCTGCTCACCCGCTATGCGCGCTTTGTGACGGGGCTGGCCCATTTCGATCTCGGGACCTATTCGGCGCGGCAATTGCCTGTGATCGACGAGGTTTTGCGCGCTTTCCCGATAACGCTGCAGCTGACTTTTCTGGGGCTGATCCTTGCGGTGGTCGGGTCGCTGGTGCTCGGCGTCGTCGCGGCAATCTATCGGGATCGCTGGCCGGACCAGGCCATCCGCGTGCTGTCCATTGCTTCACTCTCGACGCCGTCGTTCTGGCTCGCCGTGCTGCTGATCCAGTTGCTGGGCAACAAGGTCGGGATTTTTTCCATGCTGCCGACCTCGGGAAAACTTCCAGTGTTGACCGAGGATTTTGGCGGCTGGCTGTATCGCATGCTGTTGCCGGCGGTGGCGCTGGCGGTGCCGGTGATCGGTCAGCTTTCGCGCGTGGTGCGAACTGCGGTCGTCGAAGAGCTGGACCGCGACTATGTTCGTACGGCGCTGGGGGCGGGCATTCCACGCTATGTGGTGGTTGGCCGCAATGTGCTGCGCAATGCGCTGATTACCCCGATTACGGTGCTGGGCCTGCGGATCGGCTACCTGATGGGTGGCGCGGTGGTGATCGAGATCATCTTCAATATCAACGGGATGGGCATGCTGATCATGAACGGCGTGACGAATAACGAGCCCAATCTGGTGCAGGGCGTGACCCTGACCGTGGCTCTCGCCTTTGTCGTGATCAATGTCGTCGTCGACCTGCTCTACGTGCTGGTCAACCCGCGCATCAGGACGGTGTGATGATCAGGACCGAGACTACTCATAAACTCTCCGTGCCGGGCATGCGTCTGATGGGCCTGCGGCATTTGCCGCTGGCGTCCAAAATTGCGCTGGGACTGGTGGCGCTGATCGGGCTTGTGGCTGTGTTCGCGCCGGTTATCTCCCCATTCGATCCGCTGGCGACGGGGCTGACGCGTGGCCCGGCGGCGCCGGACGGCGTGCATTGGTTTGGCACGGATCGGCAGGGGCGGGATGTGCTGTCCCGGCTCGTGCATGGCGCGGGGTCTTCGCTGGTGATCGGACTGGCGGCGACGGCGGTGGCGCTGCTCGCGGCTTCGGTGCTGGGTGCTATTGCGGCCACGGCGCATAAATGGGTCGCCGAAGTGCTGATGCGGTGCCTCGACATGGTCATGTCGTTTCCGGGCATCGCGCTGGCCGTGATGCTGGTGACGGTGTTCGGACAATCGCTGCCGGTGCTCGTCCTGACCATCGCCTTTCTCTATACCCCGCAGCTTACGCGGGTCATTCGGGCCAATATCATCGGGCAGTTCGGCGAGGATTATGTCGCCGCCGTGCGGGTGATGGGGGCATCGACCCCGCGCATCCTCGCAAAACATGTGGCGCGCAATTGCCTCGCGCCGATCCTCGTGTTTGCCACGGTGCTGGTGGCCGATGCGATCGTCTTTGAGGCGTCGTTGTCGTTCATTCAAGCGGGTGTGCCCGATCCGGAGCCGTCCTGGGGCAATGTGATGGCTTCGGGGCGGCAATTGGTGATGTCGGGCGGCTGGTGGCCTACGCTCTTTGCCGGTGCGCTGATCACGACGACAGTGCTGGCGCTGAACATTCTGGCTGAGGGGATGACCGACGCCATGGCAGCGCCGCGCAGCCGGACGCAGGTGACTGCGGCGGCGGTCGAGGCGGCGATCAATGGAGTTGAGGCGCCCAAGGCTGCGGTTGCGGGGCCCGTTGTGTCGCTGGACGAGCGGCTGGCGCAGTTGCGATCGGTGGAAAGCGCGCGCACGGACCGGTTGGCTTTTGCCGGTGGCATCGTGCCGCTGCTTGAGGTCCGCAATCTCAGCATCGCCTTTCCCCGGCATGGGTCGGTGAATGTCGTCGACAATGTCTCGTTCAGCGTGCGGCCAGGCGAGACCATGGCGCTGGTGGGCGAGTCAGGTTGCGGTAAGTCGATTACTTCGCTCGCCATCATGGGGCTACTCGATCCGCGGGCCAGGATCGAGGGAGAGATCCTTTTCGAGGGTGAGAACCTGCTGACGATGAACGAGCGGCAGCGCAATGGGCTGCGGGGCAAGGGCATCGCGATGATCTATCAGGATGCCCTGTCGTCGCTGAACCCGGCCATGCTGATCCGGTCGCAGATGAAGCAACTGACCTCGCGCGGCGGCACGCGCAGTGCCGAGGACCTGCTTGAGATGGTGGGGCTCGACCCCAAGCGGACGCTCAACTCCTATCCGCATGAGCTGTCGGGCGGGCAGCGGCAGCGTGTGCTGATTGCCATGGCGCTGACGCGGAACCCCAAGCTCGTCATCGCGGATGAACCAACGACAGCGCTCGACGTGACGGTGCAGAAGCAGGTGGTGGAACTGCTCAATCGCCTGCGTGAAGAGCTGGGCTTTGCCATGCTGTTCGTGTCGCATGACCTGGCGCTGGTGGCCGAAATCTCGCACCGCATTGCGGTGATGTATGCGGGGCAATTGGTTGAGCAGGGCAGTAGCCGCGATGTTCTGACCCAGCCGATCCACGAATATACGCGAGGCCTGCTCGGCGCCGTGCTCAGTATCGAGGCGGGGGCGTCGCGTCTGCATCAGATCAAGGGTGTGGTGCCATCGCCGCGCGAATTCCCCAAGGGGGATCGATTTGCGCCGCGCTCGTCTGATCCCATGCGCAATGGCGGGGTGACCCCGGTGATGCGGCAGGTGGCGGGGACGACGCACTTTTATGCTGCTCATCCCGAGGATAACGCTGTTGTAGCGCTGGAGACAGGCCAATGAGCACGCCCGTTATCGAACTGCGCGAAGTCTCTGTTGATTTCCGCACCCGCTCGTCGCTCTTCAAGCCGCAGGTGTTGCGGGGCGTGGACACGGTTTCGCTTTCGGTGCGCCGAGGGCAGACGCTGGGGATTGTCGGCGAGTCCGGGTCGGGCAAGTCGACGGCCGCCAAGGTGCTCATTGGACTGATCGAGCCCAGCGCCGGGCAGGTTTTGTTTGGCGGCGAAGTCGTCCGTCGTTTCGATGCGGCGACGCGGAAACGCATCGGGCGCGTCGTGTCGGTGGTGTTCCAGGACCCGGCAACGGCGCTCAATGCGCGCATGCTAGTGCGTGATGCGCTGAGCGATCCACTGGAAGTACACGGGATTGGCAATGCGGCCAGCCGGCGAGCGCGGGTGGCGGAGCTTGTGGGGCTGGTGGGCCTGCCGCAATCGGTGCTGGACGCTATTCCGGCCCAGCTTTCCGGCGGGCAGCGGCAGCGCGTCGCGATTGCTCGGGCGCTGGCGCTGGAGCCAGAGGTGATCGTCGCGGACGAGCCGACTTCGGCGCTCGACGTTTCAGTGCGGGCGCAGATTTTGAACCTGCTGCAGGACCTCAAGCGCGAGCTGGGCCTGGGGATGGTGTTCATCTCCCATGACATCCAGACGGTGCGCTACATCGCCGACGATATTGCGGTGATGCGGCACGGCAAGGTCGTCGAATTCGGACCTGGCAGCCAGGTCCTTTCCAATCCCGCGCAGGACTATACGCGCACGCTGCTCGAAGCGGCGCCGAGCCTGCTGCAGGCGCAAAAACCTCACTCCCTTCCCCATCTCCTACGATCTGAGACACGACCATGACCAAGCACACCTATCAGGGCATCATTCCTCCCATCGTCACGCCGCTCAGCGCCGATGGCAGCATCAACTATGGCGATCTCGAAAAGCTCGTCGAACACCTGATCGTCTCGGGCGTCGATGGTATTTTCGCGCTGGGATCGACGGGGCAGGTAGCCTACCTCACCGATGCCGACCGCGTTGAAATCGTGAAGGTCGTGAGCAAGGCGGCCGCGGGCCGGGTGCCGGTGATTGCCGGGGCCATCGACCTGACGGCGGCGCGCATTGCCGAGGGGGCGCGGGCACTGATTGCAGCAGGGGCTGATGCCATCGTGGCGACAGCGCCGGTCTATACGATCAATGACGAGGCCGAGGTGGCCGACCATTTCCGCCTGATCCGCGCCGGTATCGACGCGCCGCTTTTTGCCTATGACATTCCGGTGCGCGTGCATCGCAAGCTTTCGGCCAAGCTTCTGGTGGAGCTGGGCAAGGAAGGCGTCATTGTCGGCGTGAAGGATTCTTCGGGCGACGATGTCGGCTTCCGCCGGCTGATTGCCATGAATGAGGCTGCGGGGCATCCGCTGGCGCTTTTTACCGGCCATGAAGTTGTTGTGGACGCCATGGCGATGATCGGCGCCGATGGGGCGGTGCCGGGCCTCGCCAATGTCGATGCAGGGGCCTATGTGCGGCTTTGGGCGGCGGCCAAGTCGGGCCGGATGGATGAAGCCATTGCCGAGCAGGATTATATCAACCGCCTATTTGAGATCGTCTTCTGCTCGACCGGTCGCTCGGGCGACGCGGCGGGCGTCGGTGCCTTCAAGGCGGCTATGGCCGAAGTAGGGCTGCTGAGTTCTGCGGCGATGACCGCGCCGATCAAGCCGCTCGATGGGGCAACCATCGACAAGATTCGCGCCATCGTGAAGGATGTCGGCCTCGTGAATCGGGCTGCGTGAGAGGCGTTGGAATGAGTGTACTGCAACGGCTTAGGGGCGGTCTCGTCGCGTCGTGCCAACCGGTGGATGATGGTCCCATGGACCGGCCCGAGATCGTTGCAGCCATGGCCCGGGCGGCCGTGGCCGGTGGGGCGGTCGGATTGCGCATCGAGGGGGTGGACAACCTCCGCGCTGTGCGTCCAGTGGTCGATGTGCCCATCATTGGCATTGTGAAGACCGACCTTGTCGATAGTCCGGTTCGGATCACCGTGACGGTGGAAGACGCTTTGGCGCTGGCTGAGGCCGGCGCCGACATCATCGCTTATGACGCGACGCCTCGGGTCCGGCCCGGTGGGCGGGAAGATGTGCTGGCGGCTATTCTTGGGAGTGGACGGTTGGCCATGGCCGATTGCGCCACGCTTGAGGATGGGCGCCTTGCCCTTGCAGGTGGGGCGGCGGTGATCGGCACGACCTTGTCGGGCTATACGGAAGAGACCGAGGGGCGGCATGAGGGGCCGGATTTTGAGCTGATTGCTGCATTCAAGACGCTGGGTGGCTTCGTGATGGCCGAGGGGCGGATCAATACGCCTGAGTTGGCGGCGAGAGCCATGGCGGCGGGCGCCGATGCGGTAACGGTGGGGAGCGCGCTGACGCGCCTCGAGCATGTGACCGGCTGGTTTGCCGACGCGGTTCGGAGTGCCAGATGAGCGTTTCGGGTTTTGCGGTCGACCTTGGCGGCACAAAGACGGCGGCGGCGCGGATCGAGCACGGGCAAGTCGTAGCCCGGCTGCAGAAGGCGACCGATGCCGGTGCTGATATGGATGCGCAGGTTGCGGTGATTGCCGATCTCCTGGGCGAACTTGGGTATGAGAACGGCGGCCCACTTGGGGTCGCCGTGACGGGGCGCGTGGATCGACAGGGCGATTGGCACGCGATCAATACCGGGACGCTGCGTGGGATCAGTGCTGCGCCACTGGGGACGACGCTGCGGAAGCGGTTCGGCGCGCGAGCGCACTGCGTCAATGATGCGGCCGCTGCGGCTGTGGCGGAAGCGCGGCTTGGCGCGGGGCAGGGCGCCTACAATTTTGCGTTCATCACCGTTTCGACCGGCGTCGGCGGAGGACTTGTTCTCGGTGGCAGGCTGATTGACAGCGGCAATGGGCTAGCCGGGCATGTCGGCTTTGCCGGGACACGTGTCGGCGATCAGCTTTGTGGATCAGGACGCGTTGGAACTGTTGAAAGCGTTGCCGGCGGACGGGCAATTGCAGCGGCGGCGGGATTGCCCGATGCACGCTCGGTTTTCGAGCAGGGCGGGTTTGAGCCGGTGATTGACCGATCCGCCGCGGCTATCGCTGGACTGATCGGGGACCTGACGACGATCTTGGGGCTCGACCGCGTGGCGGTGGGCGGCAGCATTGGCCTCGTGCCGGGTTATCTGGCGCGCGTGATGCGGCATCTGGAGAATGAGCCAGCGCTTTTTCGACCCGAAGTCGTGCCGGCGGAACTCACGCATGACAGCGGCCTGATGGGCGCGCTGCTGATTGCCGTCGAGGCCGACGAAGGCTGAGCGGCGGCTAGTTCTGCTTTCTGCCGATCTAACCGAAACTGGCCGCTGATAGGGGCAATATCGCACACAAAATAGTGAAGATGGGCCCGGTCGGCGACGTCCCAAGTTTGTGAAAATTCAATGACTTGATCATTTGTATCGATTTCGAATTGAGCTTTTCCCTTTGGATGCGACCAAGGTCTGATCGGTAGGCGACCAACGTCATTTTCGGGGTAGCGCCTTTTGTCTGAATATTGATGCGACCATCGTGAATAGGAGGCTTCGACTGACTCAGCTCTACTTGCACTTGAGGGGGCAAGGAGAGTGAAATGACGAATCAGTTTATCCATCGAAGCGACTTCCCTTCGTCATTGAAAAGACTGGCAGATCGGTCGATTGCGTCTGGCCGAATGCGCGAATTCTCTCAAGGGGAGACGATCTACGAGTCGGGGATGAAGGACATCGTCGGCTATGTCGTCTCGGGGGCAGTGAAGCTGGTAACGTTCCTGCCCGATGGCCGATCCAATATTATCGGGGTCATCGAGGCGCCCGGTTTCTTCGGTCGTATCTTTGGTGTCGCGACGGAATTTACCATCGAGGCGGCCAGTAGTGTGATTGTTGTTTGCTTTGAGCGTTCAGCTTTCGAAGCGCAACTTGTGGCCGATCCCGAACTCGAACATTTCATCCACATGGAAAACCTGCACCAGCTCGACGAGGCGCATGAGCGCATTCTCGTTCTGGCCTGCACCAGCGTCATCGAACGCGTGTCGACTTTCATGATGCTGAAGCTCTTGGCCGGTTCGGACGAGGATCGGATGGCAGGGGTGGTGCACGTGCCGATCAATCGGCGTGACTTTGCCGCTTATCTCGCCACGACCGAGGAAAGCGTCAGCCGCTCCATTCAGGCCCTGGTGCGCCGGGGTACCATCGCGGTGATCAACTCCTCCAATTTCCGCATCCTCAAGCGGGCCGACCTGATCGCGATTTCGCGGCAGGACGAGGAGTACCTCATCGATATGGTTCGCAGTCGCGGCGTCAAGGAGGCCAAGCGTTCGCCCGTGGAGCGATCGGATGGTCCGGTACGGCGCCGGGGAACCGGCGTGATCGTCGCGGCCGAATAGTCTCGGTTCCAATCCTTATTTTCGCGCGGGAGATCGACATGGCGATACTCGTTACCGGCGGGGCCGGATATATCGGGAGCCACATGGTGCTCAATCTGGCCGATGCCGGCGAGACCGTGGTGGTGCTCGACAATCTGGTGACCGGCTTTGACTGGGCGGTGGACAGCCGAGCGACCTTCGTGCGGGGCGATGCCGGGGATGTCGGCCTCGTGAACCGGGTGATCGAAGAATACGATATTTCCGAAATCGTGCACTTTGCCGGCTCCATCGTAGTGCCGGAGTCGGTAGTCCATCCGCTCAAGTATTATGCCAACAATACTGCGACCTCGCGCAACCTGATCGACGCCGCCGTACGTGGGGGTGTTCGCCATTTCATCTTTTCCTCAACGGCGGCGGTCTATGGCATGACCGGGCTCGAGCCGGTGGTCGAAACGAGTCCACTCAACCCCATGTCGCCCTATGGGCGTTCAAAGCTGATGACGGAATGGATGCTGGCCGATGTCGCGGCGGCCCATCCGATGACCTTTGGGGTGCTGCGCTATTTTAACGTGGCGGGTGGAGATCCCGGCATGCGCACGGGGCAATCGACGCCCCATGCCAGCCACCTGATCAAGGTAGCCTGCCAGACCGCACTGGGGCAGCGCGATCATATCGATATTTTCGGGACCGATTTCGACACGCCGGACGGGACGGGTATTCGCGACTATATCCATGTCACCGATCTCATCGCCGCGCATGCCCTGCTGCTCAAGCATTTGCGGGCGGGCATGGAGAGCAGCACCATCAATTGCGCCTATGGCCAGGGCTATTCGGTGCGGCAGGTGATCGACGCGGTGCGGGAAATTTCAGGCGTTCCCTTCCGGGTGCATGAAGCGCCGCGCCGGGCGGGCGATCCGGCCTCGGTGACGGCAACCGGACAAAAGGCGCGCACGCTCCTCGGCTGGGTGCCGCGGCTCAATGATCTCTACACGATCGTCGATACCGCGTTCGCCTGGGAGCGGCACCTGATGCTGCGCAACCGGTAACCCTATTTATCGCTGTGCTCTGTGCGCCCGCCCCGATCAGGAGCGGGCGTCTGCCTGTTCCTGGCTCAGCCGGGATGCGATGACGACTTCCACGCGGTTGCGAGCCTTGAGCTTGAGCATGAGGCCGGTCATGTAGTGTTTGACGGTCTTCTCGCTGATGTGGAGTGCGGCGGCGATTTCGCGATTGGTCCGGGCCTGCATCAGATGGCCGACGATCTGCTTTTCGCGGACATTGAGGCGGACAGCTTCGTCAAGGGCCTGACGGCGGGCTCGATCGCGCAGGCCGTTCATGACCTGGCTGGCATATTGGCGGGTGACGAACATCTGGTCGGCCATGACGGTATCGATGGCTTCGAGAAGTTCGGACGAGGGGCTGCCTTTGAGGGCGAAGCCGGTGGCGCCGGCATCGAGCGCCTTGAGCGCGGATTCGATGCTGCAATAGGCGGTGAAGACGACGATCTTGGTGTCTGGGGCAGTGGCCCCGATCTGTGCGATGGTCCGGAATACGTCTCCGGGCATGCTCAGGTCCATGATGATGACATCGGGAGCGAGCGTCTTGACCAGCTCCATGCTGGCATCGGCGCTGTCGGCCTGGCCGACGATTTCGTGCCGGTCGCTTCCGGCGAACAGGGAGACCATTCCGGCGAGTAAAACCGGGTGATCGTCAGCGATGGCGACTCTGATAGGTTTCCTCATTGGATTATAGCAGTACTGCCTGCGACCCCCAGTTTTCCTGTCATTTGAGAGCCTACGACTTTATTAATGACCGGTAAATTCCCTTTATTTTTGATTTTGCAAATGTGATTAACTCGAATGTCAGTAGTACTTACTGTTCGCGGAAAGCACGGGAAATCTGGTCGGTGAAGGGCTTTACGAAGTAGGCAATAGCCACCTGTTCCTGGGTCTGGACGAAGACCTCCACTGGCATGCCGGGGATAAGTCCGCGATCGCCGAGGACGGAAAGGTCGCCGGTCACGCTGGCCTCGGCGGTATAGTAGCTCTGGCCGCTCTGGGGATCGCTGGTGGCTGCCGCCGAAATGCGCGAAACGACGGCGGGAATTTCCGGGGTCGTGCGCTGGTCGAAGGCGCTGAAGCGGAGTTTTACCTCCTGGCCCGGCAGGATCTGGTCGATATCGTTGATGGCGACCTTGAACTCGATCGAAAGGTCCGCATCGTCGGGCACGATCGTGAGAAGGCGCTCGGCCGAGCCGATGACGCCGCCCAATGTGGTGACGGCGAGCTCGTTCACCGAGCCGTTCACGGGCGAGCGGATGAGGGTTCGGTCCAGCCGATCCTCGACAGCGACGAGTCGATCGTTGAGTTCGGCAATATTGGCCGTCACGGCGCGAAGTTCGCGCTGGGCTTCGGTATAAGCGACATCGTCGATCGCCAGGATCTGCAGGTTTATTTCGCTGATGCGCGCATTGGAACGCGCAATGCTGGCGGTCAATTCGCCCTGGGAACCGAGCATGCGAGCCAGTTCGCGGTCGGCAACGTTGAGACGGGTGGTTTCAATAAGACCTTTTTGCGATAGCGAGCCCATGCGGTCGCGCTCCTCGCGCGCCAGGGCCAACTCGTCGGCAAGGGCCGTCGCCTGGAATTGCAGGCCGCCAATTTCCTGCTCGAGCTGCGACACCTGCAGCTGGAGTTGTTCGCGCTGGGACAACCGGTTCCGGGTGGTGCTTTCGAACAGTTGCTGTTCGCCTTGCAGGATCAGGATGGCGTCAGGATAGGTCGAGAGGAAATTGAGAGGAAACGAGATTTCTCGTGCGGCGTCACGCTCGGCGATGAGCCTGGCTTGACGTGCCACGAGTTCCGCAAGTTGTCCCTTGATGATGGAGCGCTCGGTGCGGATCTGCACGTCGTCGAGACGCAGCAACACGTCGCCGGCGACTACATGCTGGCCCTTATGGACGTTGATGGCCTGGATCACGCCACCATCCGGGTGCTGGATAATCTTGACGTTTTCGGCAACCAGCACCGTGCCGCTGGAAACAACGGCCCCGGAGAGCTTGGCGGTGGCGGCCCAGCCACCGATGCCGGCAACCAACAGGATGGCGGCGACGCTGCCGGTAATGACCCGGCCGCGCAACGAAAAGTCGGTCGCCTTGACCTTGCTATGCGAGAGGTTGGCACGAGGATAGGGTGCCGCCATGTCCAAGGTAGTCATTTGTTCACTCCCGGTCGCCGATCAGGCGACATGATTGCCGATCGCCAGAGGCAGGTGGACGCCATCAAGGCTTATTGAGATCTCGTAGAAATCGTTTCGATCGACGTCGGCCTCGATGATGGTGTGGTCCATATCGTCGTAGTGGGCATAGGTGACGCGGATCGGCAGGCCGGCCTCGAAGCCGTCGTCAATGGCGTCATAGACGTCGCCAAAGCGTTCTTCTTCGAGGCGTTCCGCCCTTTGGGAGATTTCATAGTCGGCCACGTGGATACGGTCGCCAACGACGAAGTCGAGGATGCCGAATACGAGCTGGTGGCTGAGTGCCGGCCGCGAGTCGGACATGGTGAAGATGAAGAGGTCATCGCCGCCGCCTCCAGAAACGATGGCTGCGACATCGCCGAAGATAAAGGCATCGTTGCCCTGGCCGCCGATGAACTGCTCGATGTTTTCGAAGTAATCCTTGTCGATCTGGTCGCTGATGGCGATGCCGGCGGTGAGGTCGAGGTGGATGTCGGCGGTAAATTGTGAGTAGTCGAGCGTGTCGTGGCCTTCGCCACCGTCGATCAGGTCATGGCCGGGATCGCCCATGATGTGGTCGTCGCCAGTACCGCCGTCGATTTCATCGTCACCTTCGTCGGCGGCGATCAGGTCATTGCCATCGTCGCCATAAATCTCGTCATCGCCGGTGCCGCCGATCAGAGTGTCGTTATCGGCGCCGCCATGAAGCGTGTCGTCGTCCGCGCCGCCGTCGAGCAGATCCGCGCCGGCATTGCCAATAAGGGTATCCTCGCCGTCATTGCCCTGAATCTGGTCTTCACCTTCGCCGCCGCGGAGCGTGTCGCTGCCGGCACGGCCAAAGAGGGTGTCGCTGCCATCGTTGCCATCGACGGTGTCATCACCATTTCCGGCATCGATGATGTCGTTACCGACGTCTCCGACGAGGATGTCGTCACCGTCATCGCCATTGATGACGTCATCGCCCTCGCCGCCATTGGCATTGTCGTTGCCGGCTCCGGCTGTG
>NZ_JBEVLL010000259.1:0-22153 GCF_040509215.1 Devosia sp. | reverse complement strand
GCCTTTGCGGCTGATATGGCCATGTTTGATTTCGGTCCCACCAAACCCAAAATGATCCGCCATGGCGCCCGCAAGGGTGAGACCATTTTGGTCGGCTCGCATTCTTTACATGTCCAGTGCTCGTGGCGGCTGCGGCGCGGCGCGAGTGTGTTGGCGAATAGTACTGGGCGGTTGGTCGCGGATACTGTTGGGCCGGCCATGCATCGTATGGTCGATAGCCTCGAGTGTGACCGGGGCGCGATTGTGCTCAAGCTGGGCGACCTCCGACTGGAGGTTTTTCCAGATGGGGACGACGACGAGCAGTGGCGGCTGCTGACGGACGATCCGGAAGATGACGATCTCGTCTGGGGAGGCGAATATGGCACGGCGGGCTGATCCCTTCGACATAGAGGTGACGCCTGAACTGATCGTTCGGGCCTATCGCGCCGGCATTTTTCCCATGGCGGAAGATGCTGAAGATGAGGACCTGTTCTGGGTGAGCCCGGAAATGCGGGGCATCATGCCGCTCGATGGGTTTCATGCGTCAAAGAGCCTTCGCAAGGCGATGCGAAAATCGGGCTGGGATATTAGAATCGACACGGACTGGGACGGGATCGTCGAGGGCTGCGCGACTGTGGGCGAGGATCGCTCTACGACCTGGATCAATGGGACGATCCGGGCAGTTTACGGCGAGCTATTCCGGCGCGGCGTAGCGCATACGGTGGAAGTCTGGGACGGAAGCGACCTGGTGGGCGGGCTTTATGGGCTGGCCATTGGCGGGGCTTTCTTCGGGGAATCCATGTTTCACCGCCGGACCGATGCCAGCAAGATGGCCATGGCGCATCTGGTCGAGAGGCTGAATGTCGGCGGGTTCGAACTGCTGGATACGCAATTCGTGACGCCGCATCTGGCGTCGCTGGGTGGCGTGGAAATTCTGCGCGCGGACTATGAGGATCGGCTGGCGCAGGCGCTGGCGGTCAAAGGGAATTGGGGAGCCTGGGATGAATCCGCGTGAGCGACTGCCGCATCAACTGAAGCCGTTGCAATCGCGCGACTGGGAAGCGGTCACCATCGGGGAATCGCAGGCTTCCGTATGGCGCATCGCCATGGGCGAGAGCGCGCTGTTTTTGAAAGCTGAGCCGGCGCATGAGCTGGACGAGATGTCCAACGAATTGCTGCGGCTCGACTATCTGGCGGAGATGGGTTTTCCGGCCCCGCGCGTCGTCGACCATGTCATTGGCGAGGGCTTCAACTGGCTTCTCATGACGGCGGTAAAAGGCAGGGATTTGACTCACCTGGGGGATGAACCTCAGGTTTTGATTCAGGTTCTGGCTGATGGACTGAAGCGGTTGCATGCGCTTGATCCGGCCAATTGTCCGTTCGATCACTCGCTTGAGCGGCGGCTGCGTGACGCCGAGGCGAATGTATTGGCGGGGCGGATCGACGAGACGGATTTTGACGATGAGCGCGATGGCTGGACGGCGCAGCAGGTGTTTGACTGGCTGGCGAGCAACAGGCCGGAAGAGACCAATCGCGTGGTGACGCATGGCGATGCGTGCCTGCCCAATATTCTGGCGGATGGCAATCGGTTTGGCGGCATTGTCGATTGCGCGCGGCTGGGTGTGTCGGATCGCTGGCAGGACCTGGCGCTGGCGTGCCGGAGCCTCGAGTTCAATGGCGGCGAGAACTACGTTGCCGATTTCCTCGCCGCCTATGGGGCGGAGTTCGATGCCGAGCGCTATGAGTTTTATTGCGCGATGGACGAACTGTTTTAGTCTTTCAGCTTGAAGGCCAGGGTCGTGACCCAGTCTTCCATGTTTGGCACCTCGGCCGGGTCGGATTCGTAGATTTCGAGGCGGCAGGCGAAGTGGTCGCCGTCGGGCTTCTGTTCCATGTCGAACTTTTGTTGCGTCAGGTTTACCCAGCCGATCAGCATGCCGGTGACGGTGATCAGCTTGTCCGGGTGGCCGGTCCAACTGAGGCCGATGAAATTGCCGGCGGGGAGCGTGCCGTTCTTCACCTGCCCCTCTTCCGGGCCAAGGGATTCGACGGCGATGCCGGCTTCGACATCGAGCGTCTCTTCCATGTTGATGCGGCGGTAATTGTAGAAAGCGGCGCCGACCGGTTTCAGGCCATGCTTTTCGAGATGGGCGAAGAGCTGCGGAAAGCCTTCGCTTGCCGGCTTCTGCATCTGCTGCATGGTCACGGTGAAAGGCACGTAGATATAGGGCTGCGCGGAGCGAGCCTCAGTCTCGGGCAAGGTCAGCATTCTCGGTCCTCCTGTTGTCGGTTCAATCGACCTGGCCGCCGCCGGTTGCATTGGCGAGGGTGGCGGTCATGCTGGATGCGAGGTCACTGCCGAGGAGCACCACCGCGTCTGCGACCTGAGCCAGTGATGAAATACGGCGCAGCGGCGTGTCCTTGGCGACCTCGGCGTGCATTTCTTCGAAGGTTATGCCCTTTTCGCGGGCGTGGATGAGCCAAGCCTCGCGTACCCCGGGAGCGTCGGGCGAGCCGGGGGAACGGACCCAGCAGCAGCGTACGCCCTTTGGGCCGTTCTCGACGGCCAGGTGTCGCAGGTAGTGCTCGACCGCGGCACAGGCGATGCCGAAACCGCCCATCTGGTTGTAGGCCTCGCGGGCCGCATTGGCGGTGATGCCGAGAATGGTGCCGCCGCCGTTTTCGCCCATGTGGCGGGCATAGACGCCGCCGATGTTGAACCAGGATTTCAGACCGCGCTCGACGGGCATGATGAAGCGGTCAAAGTCGAGATCGATGAGATCATTGCCCTGGGCGTCGCCCCAGTCGATGGCACTGAAGACGATATTCACCGGGCCACTGATGGCGACCACGTCCTTGAGGTGGGCTTCCACCGCAGCGCGATCGAAGGCGTCAGCCGTGCCGACATGGACCTCTCCGCCCTGGGATCGCAGTTCGGCAGCGGCGGCTTCGAGTCTTTCGCGGCCACGCGCAACAAGATGCACCACCGCGCCTTCGCGGACAAACGCCTTTGCCACCGCGCCGCCAACGGCGCCGCTGCCGCCATAGACCACCGCGGTCTTGCCCTTCAGAAGCATCATCACCCTCCCTCTTCCGGCCGCAATTGGCCGCTCCGCCTTCACGACGGTCGAGAATGGGAGATTTAGACGGGGGTAGGAAGAATTATCGCTGGTCGGGCGGAGGGACGTTGGTGCTGGTTTTGCACTCGATCAGCCAGACGTCATAGACGGGATGATCGACGGCGTTGAGAGCCGGGCTATCGGCAAACATCCAGCCGGTAAAGATGCGCTTGGCAGTGCCGTCGAGCGAGCGCTGATCGACTTCGAGGAAGGCCGAGGTGCGCTGGAGTGTGTCCGTGGCGGGGCGGTCGTAACAGGCGCGTGGCGTGATCTCGAGGGCGCCGAAGAGCACCGTCTCGCCGATATAGACGTCAAAGCGCGTGATGCGACCGGTGATCTTGTCGAGGCCTGCAAGGGTCGCGACAGGATGGGCCATGGGTTGCGCGCTGGCGGGCACAACGGCAAGCGCCAGCCCGAGGAAGGCCAGCGCAGCAAAAAGGCGGGAGAGGAAGCGCAGAGGCATGGGCCCTTATTCGGGCGACCAGGCCTGATAGTCGCCGGTAACGCGGGGACGCTCGCCGCTCTTGAGCAGGCTGCCATCGGGGCGGTAAGCCTCGGCCGTGCCGGTCAGATTGGCCTGATGCGGCTTTTCCCAAGCGCGCGGCTTGTAGTTCGCCTCGGTCGGGACAACGTCGGTGCGGTGGTGCATCCAGCCGTGCCAGCCGGGAGGAATGGCCGAAGCGTCGGCGTAACCTGCATAGGTCACGTAGCGGCGGTTGGCCTTCTTGTCCTGATAGTAGCGGTTGCCGAATTCATCGGAGCCGACATAATTGCCGAAGCGCTTGATCCAGAGACGCGTTCCCCAGGTCTGGCCACGCCACCAGGCGAAGATTTCAGTGAGGAATTGCTTGGTATCAGACTTGGCCACGGTACGATTCCGCTCAACGTGTATGATTTGTCTGGCGGTTTATCACGCTCGCCGCGAGGAGCCTAGACCAAAGCGACGCATTTTGGCTGCAACTTGGCGCGAGCGTCGGCGGGAATGGGACGGGAGGAGGATGCGGTGCGGCTTTCTGCTTTTCTCAGAGTCTATTACGCCTATGCCTTCCTGTTCGACTTCATCTTTGCCTATGCCGTCTATACGGCGCTGTTTTCGCTCGAAGGGCTGAGCACGAGCCAGATCGGGGTGCTGCTCGCCTTCTGGTCTGCTTCGGCGATTGTGCTTGAAATGCCGTCGGGAGCGCTTTCCGACCATTTTGATCGTCGGGTGCTGTTGGTATTGGCGCCAGTGGCGAAGGCAGGGACGTTTGTGCTGTGGGGAATCGCAGGGGGCGATTTCTGGATCTATGGCGCGGGCTTTCTGCTCTGGAGCCTTGGGCAGGCTTTGCAGTCGGGTTCGCGCGAGGCGCTGCTTTATGAGCGGATGGCAGCCGAGGGCCGGACGGACGAATTCGACAAGGTGCTGGGGCGCGACAATGCGGCCGAGGGGCTGGGCATAGGGCTCGGTACGCTGTTTGGCGGCTTTGTCGCCTATTGGAGTTTTGACTGGGCTATCTGGCTGTCCATTCCACCGCTGCTGATTGCGGCGGTTCTCGCCTTTTGGCTGGAGGATGTGCGGCGCCGGGAAGCGGAGGAAGGCGAGGACGACGAAGGTGGCTATCTCACCCATTTCGTTCATGCCTGGAAAGAGTTTCGCGAGCGGGCGGAACTGCGGTTCGTCACCACCTATATCGCGACGGGTCTCCTGGTCTTCGAGGTGCTCGAGGAGTTTGACGAGCTCTACTATCTCGCCGTGTCGCTGCCGGTGTGGGCGTGGGGGATCGTGGCGGCTGGTGTCGAGGCGATCTATGCGCTGACGAGTATCCACGCCTATCGGCTGGCGGGACGCCCGTGGCTGGCCTGGGTGCTGCCGGCGGTGGGTGGGGTGTTGCTGGTCGCGGCATCGCTGGGACAGACGGCGCCTTATGTCCTGCTGCTCGCGGCTGCCTATATCGTGGTGGCGCCGGTAACTGTGCTGGCAGAGGCCCGGTTTCAGAGAACCATGGAGGGCAAGAGCCGGGCAACGACGACTTCGGCGCTGGTGATGGCGGAGAATGTGGTGGGTATCGTGGCGACGCTGGGATTTGGTTTTCTGGCGGATTGGGTGGGCATTCTGCCGTCCTATGGTTGGGCGGGATTGGTCATGGCGCCTTTCGTGCTTTGGGTGATCCTTCGGCAAAGACGCGGGTTTAGGGCTACCGACTAGCCCCTATTTCCCGTCACAAGACAGGTCTAGGCTGGGTCATCGGCCAGCGAGAGGAGACAGCCATGACCGTACGTCTCAATCCCTATATCAACTTCCGCAACAATGCCCGTGAAGCGCTTGCCTTCTATCACTCGATCTTCGGCGGCGAGCTGAACCTGTCGACCTATGCCGAGGGCGGCATGCCGCACGATCCGGCTGAGGCACAGAAGATCATGCATGGGCAGCTCGACGCGCCCAACGGCATGACGCTGATGATCGCCGATGCACCGGCAAGCATGCCAATTCCCAGTGAGAGCAATATTTCCGTATCGCTGAGCGGAGACGACGAGGCTTTGCTGCGAGGCTACTGGAATGGTCTGGCGGCCGGCGGGCAGCCGATCATGCCACTCGAAAAGGCGCCGTGGGGCGATACGTTCGGCATGCTGGTCGACAAGTACGGCGTGAGCTGGATGGTCAATATCGCCGGCCAGCAGGGCTGAGCGCATCGGGCGGGCCGCCGGCCCTCCCCCTTCCCCCTCAATCACATTTGCATCACGCAGGCGAACCCGAGCGGTGCAGAGGCGTTGTGCCGTCATCTCGCACAGATAGGGAGACGAGAAATGGCGCAGATGCATCACCGTGGCACCCTCGTGCCGCAGGAAACCAATTTCGACAATGCCGACCAGGCGGGCATTGCCCAGCCCTATAGTCAGAGCGAAATCGAAGATCTGCTCTATGGCGACGATCGGCCAGTTGATGAACGCCTGGCACGGCTGCGCGAAATGCGCGACGAGTCAGCCATTCGCGAAAGTGGCGATTGGGGCGATGAAGACCCGGCGGCCATGCTCGACGAGCTCGACAGGGCCATTGAGGAACTGAGCGGGGATCGCGAAGCCAGCGACGACAATTTCGGTGTTGCGGACGCGGTGCTGGACGATCCGGCCAACCACTCCCACGCATTGTCGCCCGACGATGTCGATGCGCTGGAGCAACTCGCAGGGGAAAGCCTCGAAGACGACGAGGACGGCTTTTACGAGGAAGACGAAGACGGCCCAGCAGATGATGACCACTGGGCCGGCAGCGAGGAATTCCGCCACTAGGGCGTCTGGGCGCCCTTGGTCGCGAGATAGATCGAATAGACCGAGGTGGTGGCGGTGATGAAGAGCCGGTTGCCCCTCGGCCCGCCGAAGGTGAGGTTGGCGACGCCTTCTGGGACGTTGATGCGGCCTAGCAGCGTGCCATCCGGAGCGTAACAATGAACGGCGGGACCGCCGCTGGTCCAGACATTGCCGTGAACATCGACGCGCATGCCGTCGGGAATGCCGCTGGCGAGCGTGCAGAAATCTCGCCCATTGGTCAGGGTCTTTCCGTCCACCACATCGAAAACGCGAATGACGCGCGGGTGGTCGAGCTTATGGCTCGAACCGGAATCGGCGACGTAAAGCCGCTTTTCGTCGGGTGAGAAGGCCAGGCCATTGGGCTGGAGGAAATCGGTGGCGACGGCGGTAAGCGTGCCGCTGTCTGGATCGAGCCTGTAGACATTGGGCGTTGCCTGCTCGGGTTCGGCCTGGAAGCCCTCGTAATCCGAGAGAATGCCGTAGGTGGGGTCGGTGAACCAGACGCTGCCGTTCGAATGAACAACGACATCGTTGGGTGAATTGAGGCGTTTGCCTTCGAAGCGGTCGGCGAGGACGGTGATCGTGCCGTCATACTCGGTGCGGGTGACACGGCGTTGGCCGTGTTCGCAGGACACGAGGCGCCCCTGGCGGTCGCGGGTATTGCCATTGGAGAAGTTGGAGTCAGCGCGGAAGACGGAGACTGTCCCGTCAGGCTGATAGCGCATCATGCGGTGATTAGGGATGTCGCTCCAGAGCAGATAATCGCCATCCTTGAACCAGACCGGGCCTTCGGCCCAGCGGCATCCCGTGAAGATCTGCTCCAACTGAGCGCTGCGGATGATGAGATCGCGAAAGCGTTCATCGATGACTTCGTGGACTGAGCCCGACATTTAATTCCCCTCCGGCGGCAGGAAAGCTTTGTCCTGCCAAGACCCTGCCGCAAATGTGGCGGACAAGGCAGAGGCGACCATAATTGGGGGCTCGGCCAGCGGCAATGCCGAAGCAGAGCGGATTAACCTCACATCAGGCTCGCCGTGAGATTTTGGCGGCAATCGGCCCCACGAGCCCAAAAAGGATTCCAATGAAAACCTCGTTTCTTCGTATCGCCGCCATCGGTGTTGCTGTTTCCGCTACGATCGCCATTGCCGGATGCTCGATGATGGGCGGCGGTGGCGCTGCCCCGACTGCCCTCGCCTCTGGCCTGACAGCCCGGATGGACCAGCCGAATGCACGGCTTGATCGGGCGCAGGCGGTCAATCTCGTCAATGCCTATCGCTCGACGCGCGGTGTGCCAGCGCTGACGGCCGATGCCGGTCTCGATGGCACGGCGCAGGCACTGGCAAACCAGTATGCGCAGACCGGAACCGCCCCCGCGACGCCCCAGGGCGTGACCGTGATGAAGCTCAGCGCTGGCTACGCCACCTTTGCCGATACGTTCTCGGGCTGGCGCAATAGCCCGGCCGATGCGGCGGGCCTTGTGGCGCAGGGCAGCAAGGCGGGCCTTGGCGTCGCCTATAATGCTGCATCCAGCTATGGGGTCTATTGGGTGCTCGTCGTTGCCAACTGAGCCGGCGCTGATCGACGCCAGGGGGCTGAAATGCCCCCTGCCCGTGCTGAAGCTGGAAAAGAAGCTTGAGGGATTGGCCAAAGGCAGAGGGCTGACGGTGCTCGCGACCGATCCGATGGCGGCGATCGATATTCCGCTCTACTGCCGGCAGCGCGGACATGCGTGCGAGGCAAGCACTGAGGGCGAGGTGCTGCGGTTTGAGATCGTGGCTGGGTAGCCCGACTAAACACTCAATTATCTAGCGTCGTCATTGCCGGGCTTGTCCCGGCAATCCAGCTCGGCTGCGGCATGGAGCACCGGAACAGGCCCGGTGGTGACGATGAAGGGAGGGGGTCGGCTCCTCGACGCAAACGGCTACCTGAATACCGGCCGAGGGCGCGGATAGGGGATGCCGGGGTTGCTGGCCAGATCGAGACCGGGGCGCAGGCCGGGTTCGGTGGTCGTGTTTGCCGCAACGTCCTGGACAACCGGGAAAGCCGAAATGTGGGCCGGACGCGGGCGCGGCAGGACGATGCCGGTGCGCACGCGGCCAAGGTCGGTAGCGACGTGCTCGACCGCTGCGATTGTGTCCGTGAGAAAGCTCGGCTGGCCCTTGAGACCCATTGGGAAGGCCGCTTCCTGGGCCTTCACATATTCGGCGGCGCTCTTGCCGCAAATATTGGGGCGCATGTCGACCGGGGCGGCGCCGACGGCGTTGGGCAGCGCCAGAATGTTCTGGCCGGTGCCTGAAGCAGAACCGGACAGGCCCTTGAGGAGAAGTTCGGCCGCGCGTTCGTTGCGGTCGCGGCCGGACGAGCCGCCGAGAACCACCGCCATGAGGCGACGGCCGTTGCGGTCGACGTCGGCGACGAGGTTTAGCCCGGAGGCGCAGACATAGCCGGTCTTCATGCCAATGGCGCCGGCAAAGGTGGTCAGAATTTCGTTCTGCGATTCAAGCTTCTGGCCGTTGATGCGCACAACGCTGGTGCGGAACATCTGCATGTATTGCGGGAAGCTTTGCTCGATGTAGAGCGAGAGAACGGCGAGATCACGCGCGCTCATCACCTGCCGGGGATCGTGGAGCCCATTAGGATTGACGAAGTGCGTTGCGGTCAGGCCCATGCGCTGAGCGACGTCGTTCATCTTGGCGACGAAGTTGGCTTCGTTGCCGCCGATGGTTTCGGCGATGGCCACGGCCATGTCGTTGGCGGATTTCACGATCAGGATGTAGAGCGCGTCTTCGAGCGAGACCGAGGTATCGACCTTGAGGCCGGAGCGGCTCGGGGCCTGGCTCAGTGCGTATTTGGAGAGCGTCACCGGGGTATCAAGCGTCACAGTGCCCTTGGCGATTTCCTCGAAGGCGACATAGGCCGTCATCAGCTTGGTGAGCGAAGCCGGGTGCCAGGGCTGGCCGGCATCTTCGGCGTAGAGCACCTGCAGGGTATCGCGATCGACGAGGAGGAGTGGGGTTGCCCATACCGGCACCAGGCTTGCGACGCTCAGGACAAGGGCAATGGCAAAACGGCGCAACAACAGCACGGGGAATCTCTTAAGCAAATCTTACGGGGCGCGGCTTCTCTTAGCAGCGTCCTCCTGAAGCCTCAAGAAATGGGGCAAAGTTTGACAGGACCGTGAACGGGCTGCTGACGCAGATTGTCGCAAGGAAGCCAAATCTTGGCATTCGAACCACCAAGGGATCATGCCATGACCACTTTCGTCACCATTCTCACGCCCGGCTACGCCGATTGGGAAACCGCCCTTCTCAACGCTGCGGCCCGCAGCTACTATGGGATTAATACGCTTTTCGCGACACCGGATGGCGAAGAGGTCGTGTCATCGGGTGGGCTGAAGGTGACGCCGCATATGTCGGTGGCGGATATCAATGTCGAACAAATCGATGCGCTGCTGGTGAATGGTGGCACGATCTGGAGCACGCCCTGCGCGCCGGATATTGCCGATGTGTTGCGAAAGGCACACGCTGCCGGCAAGACGGTGGGCGGAATTTGCGACGGGACGCTGGCGCTGGCGCGGGCGGGACTGCTCGACGAGGTTGCACATACGTCCAACGGGCCGGAGAGCCTGCCCGATACCGGCTACAAGGGTGTGGAGCACTATCGGGATCAGCCGCAGGCAGTTCTGGCCGGGAAGATCGTGACGGCGCCGGGCACCGCGCCCGTCAGTTTTATGGGCGCGGTGTTTGAATCGCTCGGCATGCGCAATGGCGATATGGATTTTTATCTCGGGCTTTATGGTACCGAGCATAAGGCTGCTTAGACCGGCAGCATCAGGATCGTGTTGCGCTTGACCGTCGCTGTCAGTGGCAGGTCGGCGGAGGACTGCCCAACGCGGAGCGTGAAGTCGCCGGATTCGACGAGCCAGTGCTTTGCCTCCGCGCGGAAGAAGGCGAAGGAGCGGGCGTCGAGGGTCAATGTTACCTGGCGGCTCTCGCCGGACTCCAGGGCGACCTTGGCGAAGGCTTTCAGTTCCTTCGCGGGACGGGGCGACGAAGATTCTGTGTCGGAGACGTAGAGCTGGACGACAGTTGAGCCGGCGCGGGGGCCGGTGTTCTTGACAGTGACTGTCGCGGTGACGTTGCCGTCGGCTTTGAAGCCGCTGTCGTCCACGGTCAGGTCGCTAAGGGCAAAGCTCGTGTAGCCGAGGCCGAAGCCGAAGGGATAGAGCGGGGTCATGCCGAGGCGGTCGTAGTGGCGGTAGCCGACGAAGATGCCCTCTTCGTAGCGCACCTTACCTTCGAGGCCGGGATAGACTTCACGGTCCTGGCTGTGGGCCGGGTTGTCGGACCACCGCACGGGGAAAGTCTGCGGAAGGCGGCCGCCGGGCTCGGCGGCGCCAGTGAGAACGTCGGCAATGGCGTTGCCGGCTTCCTGGCCGGGATACCAGGCCTGGACCACCGCGCGGACCGAGTTGATCCAAGGCATTTCAATCGGGCCGCCGGTCTGGAGAACCACGATGGTGTTGGGGTTGGCCTGGGCGACGGCGGCGACCAGTTCGTTCTGGCGGCCGGGGAGTTCGATGCCGGGGAGATCGCTGCCTTCAGTGTCCCATTCGCCATTGCGGCCGATAAAGACCACGGCGACATCCGAGTTGCGGGCGGCGCGGACGGCTTCGGCGATATCGGCGTCGCCGAGCGGCAGGCCGATGCCGCAGGCGAAGGCGGCGAGGCCGAGGGTGGCAAAGTCCTTGGTGGCGAATTCGATCGTGACGTCATAGGTGCGACCGGCATCGAGGTCGATGGTGCCGACGACTTCGTCGCAGCCCTCTTCGAAGAAGGTGCGGCCCTTGGTCCAATTGGTCCAGGCATCAGCGACGAGCTTGCCGTCGACAAAAACCTTGGCGAAGCCGGCGGAATAGATGCCGACGCGGTGAGTGCCGGATTTTTCCGGCGTATAGGTGGCGCGGACGCGGGCCGAGAAGTGCAGCGGATCGACCTTGCCGTCGGCGACGTTGCCGATCCAGAAGGCCTGGGCGTCTTCCTGGGTGCCGACATGGACCGGCTCGCCGGCGAGCTTTTCGTTGGCGAAATACTCGACGGTGAGCGTGCCACGGAGGAGCGGTTCGAAGCGGTCATTGCCGCAGCCGACGGCGTAGGTGAGTTGGTCTTCGCCGAGCTGGGCGACGAGGCCGTCCCAGGGCGAGACGCGATAGTGAGCGTTGAGCTGGGCGCTGCCGCCGCCCATGATCTGGGCGCGCTTGGCATTGGGGCCAATGACGGCGATGCGGCTTTCGGGCTTTAGAGGCAGGGCGCCATTGTTTTTGAGGAGAACGGCGGCTTCGGCCCCTGCGCGGCGGATCAGGGCGCGGTGCTCGGGGCGGTCGTTGGCCTGTTCCTGATGGGGGCGGTGATCGTCGAGCGAGCCGACGCGCTCCATCAGGCGCAACATAGCGGTTACGCGTTTGTCGAGCGTTTCGGCTGAGACTTCGCCAGAGTTGAGGGCATCGATGAGCTTTTGGCCACGGTCGCGGGCTGGGCCGGGCATTTCGAGGTCGAGGCCGGCATTGATGCTTTCGGCGGTGGAATGGCTGCCGAACCAGTCGGACATGACGATGCCATCATAGCCCCACTCGTAGCGGAGGACGGTGGTGAGGAGCCAATTGTGCTCGGAAGTGAAGGTGCCGTTGAGGCGATTGTAGGAGCTCATGACGCCCCAGGTGTTCGCTTTCTTCACGGCCCATTCGAAGGGGATGAGGTAAATTTCGCGGAGGGAACGCTCGTCGATCTCGCTCGACATGGTCGTGCGCTCGATCTCGCTTTCATTGCCGACGAAGTGCTTGATGGTGGCTCCAATCCCCTGCCCTTGCAGGCCCTTGATGTAGCCAACTGCGAGTTCTGCGGAGAGGAAGGGGTCTTCGGAATAGCATTCGAAATTGCGGCCATTGGTGACCGAGCGGTGGATGTTGACCGTGGGCGCCAGCAGCATATGCGCGCCCTTGGATTTTACCTCATCCGCTAGGGCGGCGCCGATCTCTTCGACGAGCGGAACATTCCAGGTGGCGCCAATGGCGATGCCGACCGGGAAGCTGGCGGATTTGACACCGCCAATGAGGGAGCCGCCACCGCGGGCGCCGTTGGGGCCGTCGGTAACGCGGAGCTTGCCGATACCAAAACGCTCAATGGCAGGAACTGACCAGAAATCCTCGCCGGAGAGGATGGAGACCTTCTCCTCAAGCGTCATTTCCGACAAAAGCTGCTCGATGCGATTGGTCACCTTATTCTCCTCCGGGCGCAGTTCGTGGCGCGAAAAGACAGGCCCCGGAGGAGCCTGTCAACCGTTCTATCAGCGGTGTTTGCGCTCAGCGCGGGCCGATCGGCGCCTTGCGGAAGCGCCCCCAGAGGACGAACAACGAGAGGGCCAGCAGGACCAGATTGACTGGCAGGACCTGGAATTCGCCGCGCGTCGTATGAAGGCCGATGGCGAGGACCTGGATAGTGGAGAAGCCGAGCGCGGCCAGTGGCGTCAGTACGGGAAGAATGCGCGTGGCGGCGGGCAGGATGATGCCGATGGCGCCCAACACTTCCATCGTGCCGATGAAGCGGGTCAACAGCTCGGGATAGTCTCCGGCATAGGTCATGCCCGAGGCGACCAGCGCATCGATTGGCTGGGTGAGCTTCATGAAGCCCGCCATGACATAGACGGCAGCCAAAACGACCTGGGCCACCCAGAGCCCGATATTCCATTTGTTCATAGTTCGTTTCCCCCAACTGACGACATGTCGCACCGGGCCGACCGATCTGCGACTTATGCTGGTCTGCAAACGGCAGTTTTCTGCGCTTCCGGTGCTCACGTACCTCAAACGTACGTTCCGCTCCGGTTCTCGAAAACAACCATTTTCGCCACAGCCTAAGCTGCAGTTCGGCCCGCCCTCTAGTCACAACTAGTAACTGTGTCTATATTAGTGCCCAAGTACCCGTAGCAAGGAGGCACAGCAATGTCACTGACCGATACATCCAAGCACTCGAACTGCACCGCGATGTCCGATGTGCTGAGCCGCATTGGCGACAAGTGGAGCGTGATGGTTGTCGGCATGCTGAGCCGCAATGGCACGCTTCGCTTCAACGAACTCAAGCGCCTGATCAACGGTGTGTCGCAGCGCATGCTGACGCTGACCCTGCGTAATCTCGAACGCGACGGTTTGGTCAGCCGCACGATCTATCCCGAAGTGCCGCCGCGAGTGGAATACAGCCTGACGGAAATGGGCAAGACGCTGCAGGAGCCGATCAACGCGCTCTGGGACTGGACTGCGGAAAACCACAGCTCCATCATCGATGCCCGCGATATCTATGACCAGCGCCAGCATGCCGTGGAAGCGGCGGAGCCGCGCAAGATCGCCTATGCCCGCGGGCAATAGGTAACGGGTTCGTTTCCCAACATATCTCCAAGTGATCGTCATTGCCGGGCTTGTCCCGGCAATCCAATTGGCGTGGGCGTATGGAGAAATTGGCAAGCCAGGGGCAGGTTTAATGCCCTGCCCTACACCGTGATCAGGTTTCCGACGGGGCCATGTGCACGAAGCGGTTGGGGTCGGTTTCGCGCTTACCGGCTTCCAGCACTTCGCGGCGAGCCTCGGCGCGCCGGCTGAAGGGCAAGTTCAGGGCGGCTACGAGCGCGCGGTATTCCTGACGGGCGCTGGTGTGGGACATGGACGGCACGCCGCCAAGCAGTTCGTCGTCAAGCGGATCAAATACAGTCATACCCGTCGCAAAGAGCGAGCGGAAGATCACGCGCTCGGCGATACCGTCGGAAACGCGGCAGCCGAGGCGCATGGCGATGCGCTCGAGCATGGTCTGCACCTGCCGCATATTTCGCGATGAGAGCATGGAGATGCGGTTGCGGACCAGCACCCAATCGATGGTGCGGCCGTCGATGGCGAGGCGCTCGGAGCGGGCGCGTTGCACCAAGCGAGCATAGTGGCTGAGTTCGCGCGGTTCGCCGGTTACCGGGTCGACATGGGCCATGACGTTGAGGTCGATGAGGCTGTCGTTGACCGGCGTCACCAGCGTATCGGCCAGCGAATGGGCGAGGCGCGTCAGGTTGGTGTCGAAGCCCGGCGTGTCGATGACGATGAATTCGCTCGACTGCTCCACCTCGGCAATGGCCTGGCGGAAGAGGTCGAATTCGACGCGGTTGTTTTCCTTGAGTGAATCACCGCGGGCCAGAGGCAGGTGGAAATGGGTCGTGTGCGGCAGGCTGAGGCCGCGCTGGCGGGCCCAGTCACGGCGATTGCGCACATAATGGGTCAGCGTCTGCTGGCGGCTGTCTACGTCGATCGAGGCGACCTTGTAGCCCTGGTAGAGCAGATAGATAGCCAGATGGAAGGCTGTGGTCGATTTGCCCGACCCGCCCTTCTCATTGCCAACGACGATGACATGCGCTGCCTGTCGAACCATCACGCCCCCAAATCAGTCGCCAGATTCTCAACTGTCCACGCCTTATGCACAAGCGGGGCGAACATTAACAATCGTTAAACGATTAACAGCGCGCGATTAAGGGTTCACAACAGGCCCAGACGAGCTAGTTCGGCGGCGATCTCTATGGAATTTTCCGCATCGTTGGCCGCGATGTCTGGCGGAGCATCCTTGGGTTCCAGATAGCGCCAGCCCTGGAAGGGGCGCTTGGGGTACGGAATCGTACGAACGAGTTCGGGCGACATGATGATGTCGCAGTAGTTCTTGCCCTCGGCATCGGTATAGGGCGCGAGGCGCTGGATGACCTGCCGGCAGACGATCGAACCGGCGATGACCCAATAGATCGAGCCCTTGCCTTCCATTTCCTCGACGCGCTTGGGCATCATGCGGGTGCGATGCACGTGCACGTCCTCGCCGTAGTCGGCGCCCCACCAATGGGCGCGCTCGTCGCGGTAGCTTTCCAGCTCCTCGAAGCTGGAAACGCCGACGCAGAGTTTGACCATGTGAATCATGCGAGAGTTCCGGGAGCAACGCGGCCCTGAATGACGTCGATCTCGTCGTTGTCGACGATCCAAGGCTCGTGCCGGGCCAAAGCGAGCCACTCCTGGAAGGCGGGCAAGCTGTAGATCGCTTCGACATAGCCGGCGGCAGTGTCGGAAATGGGCAGCGCATAGGTGCGGAGGCGCGTGGCGACCGGGGCGAACATGGCGTCGGCGGCGGAGAAGCTGCCGAAGAGGAAGGGACCGCCGGAGCGCGACAGGAAATCACCCCACAATTGTTCGATACGGTGGAGGTCCCCACGGATCAGATCTGGATTGACCTTGCCGGGATGGGAGGCGCGCAGGTTCATCGGCGCATTGCTGCGCAGGGCGTTGAAGCCAGCGTGCATTTCCGAGGCCGCGGAACGCGCCAAGGCCCGATCGCGCTGATCGGCCGGCCAGATGTGCTTTTCGGGATATTTGTCCGCGAGGTATTCCAAGATCGCCAGCGTCTCGGGGATGGCGAGATCGCCATCGATCAGCACCGGCACTTTGCCAGTGGGCGAGCGGGCCGCGAGCGTTTCGCGCCAGCCCTCGCCCGAAAGCATCAGCACCTCGTCTTCGAAGGGCAGATCAAAATGGCGCAGGACCAGCCAGGGGCGGAGCGACCAGGACGAATAGTTGCGGTTTCCAATGAGCAGTTTCATGCGAAAGACCTTACTGCAAAAGGAAGGGCGCCCTGTGGCAAGGGCGCCCTTCCCTAAAACTTTTCGGTGCAGAACTCCAGCGAACTAGACGCCGGCGACCACCGAGATAACAAGCCCCATAGAGAGGAGCGCTACGAGAGCCCAGCTAATTGAATGCCAGGCCAGGGTCTTCGGTTGACTGCGCATTTGCCGCTCCTTGTCAGCCGTCACTCCGACCCTCTCTGGACGCTCCAAGGGGCCGGTCAGCAAGCGTTAACTGTGTCACGTAACCTTTGCAAGTGACCCATCTGCAACACTCCACAGCGGCTTTTGGATCCTAAAAAAGTCCGAACCAGAGGCCCGCAATGCCCAAAAAGGCGAAGAATCCAACGACATCGGTGACCGTCGTGACGAAGACGGCCGAGGCGATGGCGGGGTCTGCCTTGAAGCGATCCAGGGTGAGAGGAATTAATATTCCCGCGGTGCCGGCGACAACCAGGTTGGTGATCATCGCCATAGCGATGACGATTCCCAGTTGCACGTTGCTGTAACGGAACCAGGTGACGATGCCGATGAGGATGGCGAAGATCACGCCATTGAAAAAACCGACGACCATTTCGCGCCTGATGAGGCGGCGCAGACGACTGCCTTCGAGCTCGCGCATGGCAATGGCGCGCACCGTGACTGTCATGGTCTGAGCGCCAGCATTGCCGCCCATGGACGCGACGATGGGCATGAGCACGGCGAGTTCCACCATGCGATCGATGGTGCCGCCAAAAAGGCCGATGACCAGCGAGACGAGAACTGCGGTGACAAGATTGACGGCAAGCCACGGCGCACGGCTGCGAACGGTGTCGAACGTGGTGTCGGACACGTCTTCGTCGCCCACACCGGCGAGCAGCTTGATGTCCTCGTCGGCCTCTTCGGTGATGACGTCGACCATGTCGTCGATGGTCAGCACGCCGACGAGGCGGCCGCCATCATCGACCACCCCGACCTCGACAAGATCGTAGCGTTCGAAGGCGCGGGCGGCTTCTTCC
Organism: Devosia sp.; assembly: GCF_040509215.1. Lineage (GTDB taxonomy): Bacteria > Pseudomonadota > Alphaproteobacteria > Rhizobiales > Devosiaceae > Devosia. The sequence continues at coordinate 5,097 of NZ_JBEVLL010000259.1, read as the reverse complement.
TGGTCCTCATTCGCATCGACCAGCACCAGGGTGGTGTTCATGATCGATTCGATCTTGGTGGCGCGCGGCGAGCGCAGCACGCGGTCGAGCGGGAGCGTTCCGAGCACCTTGTAGCCGGCATCCACCACGTACATCTGGTAGAATTCGTCGGGCAGGTCGCGCTCGGCGCGCAGGTAGTCGATCATCTGCCCCACGGTCCAGAAAGGCGGAATGGCGATGAATTCGGTTTGCATCCGCCGGCCGGCGGAGTCTTCGGGGAAATCAAGGGAGCGTTTGAGGCTCAGGCGCTCGAAGGTCGGCAGGGCCGACAGAATCTCGTTCTGGTCTTCCTCTTCGAGGTCTTCCAGAATTGCCACCGCGTCGTCGCTGTCGAGGCCGGCGACGCCCCGAGCGATTTCCGCATTCGGCAGGGCTTCCATCAGCTCGAGGCGGATGCTCTCGTCGACCTCGGTCAGCGCGGACTAGTCGAATTTGTCCCCAAGCTGACGAACCAGAGCCAGGCGTTCGTCGTGATCGAGCAGTTCGAGCACGTCGCCAACGTCGGAAGCGTGCAGCGGCTCCATGACCAGCGCGACATCTTCAGCGCGACCCGCGGCGAGGAAGGCCCGTAAGCGTTCGAGCCAAAGCGAATTGATGCGATCGTCCGCATCGCGGAACGCGCTGGGGTCCATCTCGGCCTCTGTGCCGAGCTCGGTATCGAAATCGCTGCTCATAGGGAGCCCTTTGTGTGTCCTGGGGGTTTCAGGGGCAAGGCAAGCAGTAGCCAATCAGGAATAAAGGCGCCAGACTGCGGTTGCGAAGTTTTCTTCCAAATTCGCGCCGGTGAAGCGTTTGTGTCCGGCTTGGTGCAAGGATGGAGATGGTCATGTCGAGCCAGAATACTTTCGACCTCGCCTTCGACCGAATCACGGCCCTCGCAAATGCCAGGGGGCTGACGGACATCGTTCTCTCAACCAGCTACGGCACCCCTGCCCTCAAGGTGAAAGACCGCACCTTCGTCAGGATCCTCGATGAGGAGACGATCGTGCTGCAATGTCCGCTCGAGCAGAAAGTGCTGCTAATGGAGATTTCTCCCGCCATCTACTTCGAGACGGACCACTATGTCGGCTATGACGCCGTGCTGGTGCGGCTGGCTGCCATCGACGATGAAGAACTGAGCCTGCGACTGCAGGATGCCTGGCAATTCAAGGCGCCAGAAGGCCGCAAGCCGGCCGCGACAAAGGATTTTTAGGGCATGACGCAATCCACGCGCCTCAACTGCTCCTGCGGGCAGTTTGAAATGGTTGTGACCGGCGAGCCCTTCATCGCCACCGAGTGCCACTGCAATAGCTGCCGCGAAGCAGGCGAGCGGATGGCGAAGCTGCCGCTGGCTCGGCCCATGCTGGAAGACAATGGCGGTACGCGTTTTGTGCTCTACCGCAAGGACCGAGTCGAAATCACCAAAGGCAAGGAATTGCTTCGTGCCCATCGCCTGAGCGGCACGGCGCCGACTCGTCGCGTGGTGACGACATGCTGCAATAGCCCGGTGTTTCTTGAGTTCAAGGGCGGGCACTGGCTGAGTGTCTATTCGAGCATGTGGCCGGCTGGGCAAGCTCCGCTGCCCAGCATCCGGACAATGACCAGCGATCGCGCCGCCGATGTGGTGCTGGATGCTGCGATTCCGTCCGGCACTTGGCAGACCGCGGGGTTTTACGGGAAGCTTCTTACGGCCTGGATCGCCATGGGCTTCAAGGTGCCCACTATCGAGATCAAGGATGAGGTCGTGACCTGACGGGGCCCAGAAAACAAAAAAGCCGCCCGCAGGCAGCTTTTTGTTTCTTCCCCGGAGGAAGAATGGTGCGGTCGAGAAGACTCGAACTTCCACGCCTTGCGGCACAGCGACCTCAACGCTGCGCGTCTACCAATTCCGCCACGACCGCACATCTGTGGTAGAAGCTTCAATCGCCGGAGCGGCTGAAGCGAGTGGGGATGTAGCAAAGGACTTGGCGAACCTCAAGCACCTAAATCGAGATTTCTTTCAAGCCTGTGGAGAGACGCAAAAAATCAGCCGTGCTTGTAGACCTTTTCCGTGACGAGCACGCGAAGCTGGCCATCCTCGACATTCACCTCGCCCCGGGCGATGAGCGTATGGTTGGCATAGATCGAGAGCGGATCGTTCTCGCCCTGCTCCAATTCGATCACGGCGCCGCGGCCCATGCGCAACAGGTGATGGATCGGCATGGTGGTCGCACCGAGTTCGACGGTGATATCGACTTCAATATTGTCGAGGGTATTCATAAATAAGGGTCTCGCTCGCGGAATGCCGGGGGCTTCGTGAATTAAGGATTGCTCAGGCTTGGTTATGGAAGTCTTAACAACGACCGACGAGGCGTGCCAAATTTTGAAACTGCATCGCGCCGACCAGAAGCCGGTCGATTGGGTGCAGTTCGAGGGCCTCATGGATTATGAGAGCACCCTCGCAGCAATGGAGAATCGGGCTGCGCTCGTTGCGGCGGGTGAAGCGCCGGAGGCCGTTTGGCTGCTCGAACACCCCCCGCTCTATACGGGCGGCACGTCGGCGCAACCGGAAGACCTTATCGATGCTCGCTTTCCGGTTTATCCCGCGGGGCGCGGCGGGCAGTACACCTACCATGGCCCGGGACAGCGCGTGGCCTATGTCATGCTCGACCTGACCCAGCGCGGGCGCGATATCCGCTGCCTCGTCAAAGGGCTGGAGCAATGGGTGATCGACACGCTCGAAGCGCACAATATCCGGGGTGAGCGGCGTGACGGCCGCGTCGGGGTCTGGGTGGAGCGTCCTGACAAGGGCTCTGGGCGCGAGGACAAGATCGCCGCCATTGGCGTGCGCGTGCGCAAGTGGGTGACCTTTCACGGTATTTCGCTCAATGTGGACCCGAATCTCGGCCACTATGACGGGATCGTACCTTGCGGCATTACCGATCAGGGCGTGACCAGCTTTGAAGACCTGGGACAGCTCGTTTCCATGGCGGAGGTTGATTCCGTGATGCGCAGCACCTTCGAAACCATTTTCGGCCCGACCATCCATGCGTCCGGGGCACTTGCCAGCGTGGCCTGACAGAATAATTTGCAGCTATCCCGAATCGAGGAGCCCGGCATGACCACGGACGACCTGAAACGCCTTCTCACCCGCCAGACGCTGTTCCGGCTCGATGCCATCCTGTCGCCGCGCCTCGTGCCGATTCTCTACGCGCTGGGGCTGGCTTCCGTCCTGCTCTGGGCGGTTAGCCATTTCTTCTTCCGTTTCGGCAGCAGTTTTGGCGATGGCCTCTGGGGCCTGTTGGAAATCGCGGTCTTCGGGCTCGCCGCTATTGTTGCGCTGCGGATTGGTTGCGAAGCGCTGCTGGTCTGGTTCAAGGCGCACGAAGCGACGGGCGAGACCGTCAACCGCTCGCGCTACTCCGCGTCGCTGCTCGACGAAGTGCGCGATGCCATTCGTGATCTTGCCGAACATGGCGAAGCAACCGACTACGCCGAGGCGGACGAGTATTATACGCCCGCCACTGAGCCACCCCCGCATATCACGCCGGAAGGCGATGTGAGGCGCGAGCCATCGAGCACGGCGGGCGAGCCCTTCAAGCCCAAGCGCACTGCCAAACGTACGCCGCCTACCACACCGATCACCTGACAAACAAAAAGGCCGCCGCGGATCACTCCGGGCGGCCTCATCATTTCAGGCGAAGCGCCTTACTGCTTGTTGACGCTCCAGGTGCCTGGGCCGGCAAAGACCAGGTACAGGAAGAAGAAGCAGAACAGGATCGCTGCGTCGCCGCCATTGTTGACGGGGAAGAAGTTGGCTGGGGCGTGAGCCATCCAGTAAGCGAAAGCCATGGTGCCCGAGGCGATGAAGGCCGCCGGACGGGTGAAGAACCCAACGCCGATCATGACGCCGGTGATGATTTCGATGACGCCGGCGAACCAGAAGATCGAGAATGCGGGCGGGGCGAATTCTGCTGCGGGGAAGCCCAGGAGCTTCTGAGTGCCGTGAGCAATGAACAGTAGAGCAGCGACGATACGCAGCACGGCGAGGGCCTGCGGCGCATAGGCGGAGAGACGATCGAACATAAAACACTCCCGTGTGCGGCGCCGATCTTGGCGCCAGAGGGAGACGCCTAACCCAGACTTCCGGTTCCAAAAAGTGAACATTTGGTAACGCACTGTTCGACGTTTCTGATATTCAAGAGTGCGTGTCCACCGCTCGGCGAAGGTCTGCCAAGCCCCGCGCGGGGGTCAGTCACATTGCGTAACCATCAAACTTTCTGTATGACGCGCCATCCAAAGCAATTCCGGACCTTCGCACGCGCATGACTCAGGCGCCCAAAATCGGTTTAGTCAGCCTCGGCTGCCCCAAGGCGCTCGTCGACAGCGAACGCATCATGACGACCCTGCGCGCGCAGGGCTATTCGTTCAGTCGCGACTATGCCGGCGCCGATATCGTGCTGGTCAATACCTGCGGTTTCCTCGACAGCGCCAAGAAGGAAAGCCTTGAGGCGATCGGCGAAGCGCTCAACGAAAACGGTCGCGTGATCGTTACGGGTTGCCTAGGTGTCGAAGAGAGCATGATCCGCGAAACGCACCCCAACGTGCTCGCGATCACCGGTCCGCATCAGTACGAAGACGTCGTCTCGGCCGTGCATGACCACCTGCCGCCGGTGCCGAACAGGTTCATCGACCTGGTACCGGAGAGCGGGCTGAAGCTGACGCCGCGGCACTACGCCTATCTGAAAATTTCCGAAGGCTGCAACAACCGTTGCTCCTTCTGCATCATCCCGCAGATCCGCGGCGACCTCGTTTCCCGCCCCGCCGCCGGTATCCTCGGTGAAGCCGAGGGCTTGATCCGCTCCGGCGTCAAGGAACTGCTGGTCATCTCGCAGGACACGAGCGCCTATGGCCTCGACCTGAAATACGCGACCTCAAAGTATCGTGGCCGCGATGTGAAGGCGAAGTTCTATGACCTCGCCAAGGAACTGGGCGAGCTGGGTGCCTGGGTGCGCCTGCACTATGTTTACCCCTACCCCCATGTCGACCCGGTAATGGAGCTGATGGCCGAGGGCCTGGTGCTTCCGTATCTCGACATTC
>NZ_JBEVLL010000258.1:0-4652 GCF_040509215.1 Devosia sp. | reverse complement strand
AAGGCCTGGTTGCGCACAAGCGGGCTGGTCGCCAGCAGGCAGGCGCCCTCAGGCAACGTAAACGTATCGCTGTGCCACTCGAAGGTGGTGAAATCGGCATCGAGACCCGAAAGCAGCGGATCGGCCTTTCCCTCCTCCGTCATCTCGACGGGTTTCCAGCCGAATTCCAGCTGCCGGCCGAGATGGTTTTCCGCGCCATAGGCACGCGCCAGGATCTGCGATCCCAGGCATATGCCCATGACCGCCTTGCCCGCCTCGCAAAAGCGCTGCATCAGCCGCGCAAGCGCCGGCAGGTAGGGATAGTTCACATCGTCGAGCGCATCCTGCTCCCCGCCGAGAACGACAAGCGCGTCATGCTCGAAGATGCTCTGCGGCAGCCGGCCGTCGAGATAAGGCTGGTAGATGTCGAGCTCGGCATTGGCCTCGGCCAGCGCGATGCCGAGCGAACCCAGCGACGTGTTCTTCATGTTTTCGACCACGGCAACCCGCATCGGCATCTCCTGTCTTCCTTTGAGCGACAGGAAGAACACCAAGCCATCGTGCATTGCAATATCCGTTGCGCAGCATCCGGTCACTTCGTAAGCTCGGCGCAACTGGAACGACATGCCCGAAGCCTCACGGAAAGCCCCCATGACAGAGAAAAAAGCCCGCGTGACCATTCTTTATTGCACCCAGTGCAACTGGCTGCTGCGCGCCGGCTGGATGGCGCAGGAACTGCTGCAGACGTTCACCGACAGCCTCGGTGAAGTGGCGCTCATCCCCGGCACCGGCGGCAATTTCGAGATCCGCGTCGATGATGAGCTGATATGGGAGCGCAAGCGCGACGGCGGCTTTCCCGGCCCCAAGGAGCTGAAGCAGCGCATCCGCGATATCATCGACCCCGACCGCGACCTCGGCCACACCGACAGGACTTCGAAGGAAAGCTGAGCCACACCCGGCAGGCTCAGTTCGCTCCTAATCGTAAGGCGAGTTGCAGGTCTTGTAGATCCCCTCATAGGTGACGAAGCGATCCGTCCTGGGATTGTAGCTGCGATATTGATTGCGGCACCAATCGACATGGAAGTTGCGATCGGGCGTGTTCGGCCGCGCGGTCCGCGTCTGTGGCTGCGATGGCCGGTAGCGCGTCGGCGGCTGCGGGTTGTAGTATTGCGGCGCCGGGCCCATTTCGCGCGGGCGATAATAGGTGGGTCCGGTCGCAGTCGGCGGCCGGTAGTTCGGCTGTATGTAGGATGGCGTGAACGATTGCGTCTTGCCGAAGGTGAAGCAGCCGCGAAAATCGCACATGGTCTGCACGCGGATGATATCGCGATTGCCGATATTTTCGGGAGCAGGCGCCATCGGCATGGCCGAAACCTGGCTGAACGGCATGACGGATAGAATCACAACAACCGGCAATTTCTGAAAAACGCGCATCGCACCATCCTTTTCCTTGAATGACATATAGTGCGCCCAAGCTTTCTTGGCATCGCCCGAAATCCCCCAACGCCCAAAAACCCACCTTTCCCGGCCTTCGCCTTAGACTTTTTTGCGTGGTGTCAGAAAAACTTCAAAAACCCTGTTGACACCAACGGGCCACCCCCGTACATGGCTCTCCGTCGCCCAGATGGCGGAATTGGTAGACGCGCCAGCTTCAGGTGCTGGTACCCGAAAGGGTGTGGAGGTTCGAGTCCTCTTCTGGGCACCATTCCATTCTTAAGTCCTTGCCAGGACTTCACTTTCCCAAATCAATCATCAGATTGACTCCGGCCTTGACGGCTGGGGAAATGGGGAAGTCGTATGCGCTTTGCGACCTTGATGTGCGTTTTTCGAAGGGCAGGACAGCGCAAACGGCGGTTGTCAGTTGCAGCAGACATCTCATAGGCCTTTGCCTTTGAAGTCATTGCAAAGGACCCGCTTTATGGATGCTCATTCCCCACCCGACATGGAACTGACACTCAGGACACTCGCCATGCCCGCCGACGCCAACCCAGCCGGCGATATCTTCGGCGGATGGGTGATGTCGCAGATGGATCTTGCAGCCTTCGTGCGGGCCAACGAGCTGGCAGGCGGACGCACCGTAACCGTGGCGGTGCACGAAATCATTTTCAAGAAGCCGGTGAAGATCGGCGACACATTGTGCGTCTATACCAGCATCAAGAAAGTCGGCCGGACCTCGATAACGCTGAACATCGAGGCATGGACCCGACGGCACTATGAGCATACGCGGGAAAAGGTGACGGAGGCGGTGTTCATCATGGTCGCCGTGGATGCAGAAGGAAACCCACGCCCGGTGTCCGAGCCGCGCTAGGCGCTCCCCTCTGCAAAGGGCATTTTCCCTATCGTTGCGCGATGCCCTTCGGGCATCGCTTTCGGCGAGCGTTTATCGGGGAAGGAAGTGGGGGCTGATGCCGGGAACCCACTCGGTACTGGGCATTCGGGTGCCGGTGTAGGTGGCGCCGTTGGCGGCCTTGCAGTGATAGAGGCGTACGGGAACGTCGTCCCAGCGGAACACATCGTGCCGGCTGCGCGAGCGGGAGATATAACCGATATCGCTGGTGCAGCTGTAATCGTCGGGCTTCACGCGCTGCGCTTCGGGTACCACCCCGGGAAGGCCTTCGAAATAATTGCCCATCGACCGACCGAACGGATTGCCGTCGGCGGCGAAGACAACCGAAGGCACGGCAACCAGAACCAGCGCGGCGAACATCACTGCGGGCAATATCCATGCACCTTTGAGCATCTGGCTGAACTCCGTACCCTTTGTCTGCGATCCAGGCCCCGGTGATTTGGGGCTCTGCCTCTCACGATAGAGATAGGGGCAAGATGTGACGGATGCCATGAAGGCCAAGCCAACATTCTCGTGAAGACCCGTTCTCGACCACGGCGGTGTGGCCTTGCGGCGTCAGGCGATCCGCCGGTAGCCGGTTGGCTGGTCGTAAAGCCAGCCGATGCGCTTGACCGCCGCCTCGAAATTTTCCCGCGAGACGGTCATGGTGTGGCCGTTGGCGTGGAGGAGTGTGGCTTCATCTTCCATGATGCCGACATGACCCTTCCAGAAGACGAGGTCGCCGCGGCGCAGGTCGTCCCGGCCGATCTCCTGGCCGAAGGAGGCCTGCATGTCGCTGTCGCGCGGCGCCTTGCGACCGATCATCATCAGTGACAGCTGCACGAGGCCGGAGCAGTCGATGCCGAAGCCGGAGCGGCCGCCCCAGAGATAGGGCGTCTCGACGAAGCGTGCGGCCACGGCCACGTAGTCGTCGCCAGGCGTCTGGCCGACCGGCAGGCAATGAGCGGCGATCACGGCGCCGCCCTCAGCGAGCATGAAATAGCGGGTGCCGCGGGTCTCCGCCTCGCCGACCACAGTGACGAGGCTTCCCATCGACAGGGCCGCGGTAACCGGCTTGCGCAGTTCCGCTTCGGGATAGACGAAGGTGCGCGGGGCGGCGATGCGGTGGGTGGGCTCGACCGGCGGGCCGATCATCGCTTCCGGAAGATAACCGACATAGCCGTCCCAATCCGCCTGCACCCAGGCAAAACCGTTCGCCCGGTCGAAGACCCGCAGGCTCTCGCCACGCAGAAGCTGGGTATCGATGCCGCGGGCAGGATCGGCATGGGGGCGCAGCGGTGCGACGGCGGCCACGACGCAGGCAGGCTCGCCCTTGACGAAGCGCGCCGCCTCGACCTGTCCCTTCAGCGCCTCTGCGGCGAGATCCGGCCGGAAGGCATTGAGGCGTCTGTCCAGTTCCATGGTCCGTTCCTTCACGAAGCGATGTTTCTTCCCTCGCCGATGATCATGTCGCCGAGCCTTTCGAGATACATGGCGCCACCGACGGTTCGTTTTATCACGACATTGCGGCGATCGCGATCATCTCGCTCGCGCTCGACAAGGCCAAGCTCGCCCATCGTGTCGAGCGCACGGGTGATGACCGGCTTGGTGACGCCGAGGGTGGCGGCCAGGCCGCGCACGGTGTGAGGCGGCGGCACCATGTAGATGTGCAGGAGGATCGCCATCTGCCGCAAAGTCAGGTCATGGGCCTCGCCCCTGACCTGTTGCAGCGATACGCGATACCATAGCCCCAGGGCTTCCGTCGCCGACAGTTCAACCGACATTCCGGCACTCCCAGCCGATACTCAAGACTGCCGGCGATCCTAGCGCGAAACGGTTACCGGTCTGTTTTACCCATTGGCACCGGCCATATCGCGAATGACGCGGTAGAGGGCACGAATGGCGAAGGCCTCACCGCCCACCGGCGCATGGGGCTTGTCTGCAGGGTTCCAGCCGTAGATGTCGAAATGGATCCAACTCGCGGAGGCGGTGACGAAGCGCTTGAGGAAGAGGGCGGCGGTGATCGACCCTGCCATGCCGCCGGAGGGCGCATTGGTGATGTCGGCGGCGCGGGAGCGGATGTCCTTGTCGTAGCCCATCCAGAGTGGCATGCGCCAGACGGGATCAACGGCATCGCGCGCCGCCAGCTGCAGCTTGCCGGCCAGCGTCTCGTCGTCAGTGAAGAACGGGGCGAGCTCGGGGCCGAGCGCGGTCCGGGCGGCACCGGTCAGCGTCGCCATGTCGATCAGCAGATCCGGCGGGGTCTCGTCGGCATAGGCCAGCGCATCGGCCAGAACCAGGCGACCCTCGGCATCGGTATTGTCGATCTGGACGGTGATGCCCTTGC
>NZ_JBEVLL010000257.1:0-12181 GCF_040509215.1 Devosia sp. | reverse complement strand
GCTCAACTATTACCTGCTCGCGACCTGGCCCGGCGAATATCGCGACGACCAGCAGTCGCGCTACATCAACGAGCGTGCGCATGCCAATATCCAGAAGGACGGCACCTATTCGGTGGTGCCGCGCATGTGGGGCGGCATGACCAGCCCCAAGGAATTGCGCGCCATTGCCGACGTTGCCGACAAGTTCGCCATCCCGGCGGTCAAGGTCACCGGCGGCCAGCGCATCGACTTGCTGGGTGTACAGAAAGAGGATCTGCCGGGCGTCTGGGCTGATCTCAATGCGGCCGGCATGGTGTCTGGCGCCGCCTATGCCAAGGGGCTGCGCACGGTTAAGACCTGCGTCGGATCGGACTGGTGCCGCTTTGGCACCCAGGATTCTACCGGGCTGGGCATTCGCATCGAAAAGTTCATGTGGGGGGCCTGGACCCCGGCCAAGCTCAAGCTGGCGGTATCGGGCTGCCCGCGCAATTGCGCCGAGGCCACCTGCAAGGACATCGGCGTGATCTGCGTCGACTCTGGCTACGACATACATTTTGCCGGCGCCGCAGGCCTCGACATCAAGGGCACCGAACTGCTGTGCCACGCCGACAGCGAGGACGAGGCGCTCGAGATCATCGTGGCGCTGACCCAGCTCTATCGCGAGCAGGGCCGCTATCTCGAGCGCATCTACAAATGGGCCAAGCGCGTCGGCTCGGACTCGATCAAGGCCAATGTGGTTGAGGATATGGCCAAGCGCCGCCAGCTCTTCGAGCGCTTCGTCTATTCGCAGAAATTCGCCCAGGTCGATCCGTGGGAAGAGCGCGTCAACGGCCGCGACGCCCACGAATTCGCGGCCATGGCCGATTTCCAGATGTTGCAGGCAGCGGAGTGATTGCGATGAACGATTGGGTCGATATCGGCTGCCTCGAAGACGTTCCCCGCCGCGGCGCCCGCTGCATCAAGACGCCGATGGGCAAGATCGCCGTCTTCCGCACGGCTGACGACAAGGTTTTCGCCATCGACGACCAGTGCCCCCACAAGGGCGGCCCTCTAAGCCAGGGCATCGTCCATGGCGCGCAGGTCACCTGTCCGCTCCACAACTGGGTTTTCTCGCTCGAAACCGGCGTCGCCCAGGGCGCCGACGAGGGCGCGGTGCGGACCTATCCGCTCCGCCTCCACCAGGACCGCATCCTCATCGACACCCAGACTTTTGCGGCCGCCACGGCTGCCTGACCCATCGGGAGATTTCCAAAATGGACTATGTTGCTCCATCCGACTTCATCAAGAAGATGATCGACGCCGGCGAGGCCAAGGTTTTCATGTCGACCCGCGACACGCTGATACGCGCCTTCATGGCCGGCGCCATCCTGGCGCTGGCTGCCGCCTTCGCCATCACCATCAGCGTGCAGACCGGCCAGCCGCTGGCCGGAGCCATCCTTTTTCCCGTCGGCTTCTGTCTCCTCTACCTCATGGGCTTTGACCTGCTGACGGGCGTCTTCACCCTTGTGCCGCTGGCGCTGATCGACAAACGCCCCGGCGTGACCATTGGCGGCGTACTGCGCAATTGGGGGCTCGTTTTCGCCGGCAATTTCGCGGGCGCGCTGACCGTGGCGCTGATGATGGCAATCGTCGTTACCTTCGGCTTCACCCAGGCGCCGGACGCCGTAGGCGAACGCATCGGCCATATCGGCGAAGGCCGCACGCTCGGCTATGCCGCCCATGGCGCCGCCGGCATGCTGACCCTCTTCATCCGCGGCGTGCTCTGCAACTGGATGGTATCGACCGGCGTCGTCGCCGCCATGATGTCCAACTCGGTCACCGGCAAGGTTCTGGGCATGTGGATGCCCATCATGCTCTTCTTCTACATGGGCTTTGAGCATTCCATCGTGAACATGTTCCTCTTCCCCTCGGGCATCCTGCTCGGCGGCCAGTTCTCCTTCTGGGACTATATGATCTGGAACGAGATCCCCACCGTCATCGGCAATCTCGTCGGCGGCCTGACCTTTGTCGGCCTCACGCTCTACGCCACCCACAGTCGCACCGCCCCGTCGCGCAAAAAGCCCTCTGCCGTGGGCACCGTGCGCGAAATCAAGGCCAGCCCCGTAGCGGCCGAATAAACCAGGCAAGGAGACCGGGAGATGCACATCGTCACGCGCCAGCCGGGTGAAGCACAGCGTCCGCGCCTTGCCGCCCTCTCGACCCTTCCGGTCTTCTACACTCTCACCGGCAAGCGCGTTCTGCTTGCCGGTGGCTCGGAAGCAGCCGCCTGGAAAGCCGAACTGCTTGCGGCGACCGGCGCGACGGTTGAGATCGCCGCGCTAGAAGCCGAACTCTCCGAGGAAATGCAGGGCCTTGCCTCCTCCGGCCAGGTGACGCTTCTCGGCTGCCATTGGACGGTCATCTCCTGGGATGGCTACGCCATGGCAATCGGCGATTGCGAGGACGACGAAGAAGCCGCCCACTTTGCCGCCGCCGCGCGCCGGTTCGGCGTGCCGGTAAACGTCATCGACAAGCCTGCCTTCTGCGATTTCCAGTTCGGCTCCATCGTCAATCGCTCACCGCTGGTGGTGGGCATTTCGACGACCGGCGCCGCTCCCATTCTCGGCCAGGCGGTGCGCCAGCGCATCGAGGCTATGCTGCCAAAAAGCCTGATGGATTGGGCGGGCCTGGCCCGACAGATCCGCGAGCGCGCCACCAACCTCCTCCAACCCGGCCCCGAGCGCCGCCAATTCTGGCAGCGCCTCGCCGACGGGGCGTTTCACACTCCTGCTGAAGAAGCCGAACTCGAAAGCTGGATCGACGAGGCCAAGGGCACCGAAGGTGGCCGGGTCACCCTCGTCGGCGCCGGCCCGGGCGATGCCGAATATCTCACCCTCAAGGCCATGCGTGCCCTGCAGGCGGCCGATGTCATCCTTTTCGACGATCTCGTCTCCGACGAAGTGCTGGAGTTGGCGCGGCGCGAGGCCAAGCGCATTCTGGTTGGCAAGCGCGGCGGCCGCGATAGCTGCAAACAAGAAGACATCAACCGCACCATGATCACGCTGGCCAAGGCAGGCCGTCGTGTGGTGCGCCTCAAGTCCGGCGACCCGATGATCTTCGGCCGGGCCGGCGAAGAGATCGCCGAACTCAACCGGGCCGGCATTCCGGTGGATGTCGTCCCCGGTATTACCACCGCCCTGGCGCTCGCTTCCGAGCTAAAGCTATCGCTTACTCATCGCGATTGCGCCCAATCCGTCCGCTTCGTCACCGCCCATAGCCGCGACGGAAAGCTGCCCACCAATCTCGATTGGTCGGCCCTCGCCGACAAATCGACGACCCATCTCTACTATATGGCCGGCCGCACTTCGGGTGAGCTGGTGGCACGCCTGCTCGAGGCCGGCCTTGCCCCCGACACGCCGGTTGTTTTTGCCTCCAATGTCAGCCGTGCCGGACAGAACATCGTCCACACTTGCCTGCGCGATGCGGCCGACAGGGCCAAAAACCTCGATCTCGACTGCCCGATCATCCTCGGCATCGGCTCGGCCCTGCGCCTGCCCGCCGAAGCTCAACTGCAGGCCACGGCCTGACCATAAGGCGATTGACCTTGCCCCGAGAGGCCAGATTGGGTCATTGATGGCGGCGTGATGAACGCTGGCATGCCGTGCAGATGAGGTGGTTTTGGATCTGGTGGCTGGGACTGGCCCTGCTCGGCACCGCGGGCCTCGGCTTCTATCGCCAGGTGACTCTGCTCGGCGAGTTGGAACAGGCTGGCTCGACCCTGGCCGCCGAAGCCGCGCAACGCGCCGACCAGCATGATGCCCACCTGACGGCGCTCTCTGCCATCGCCCAGGCGGACAAGACCGACAGCAGCGCCTTTCTTGAGGTCGCCACCACCATCCTGCGCTTTTATCCGCGCATCGACGAAATCCAGCTTGTGCCGCTCGAAGACGCAGCGCCCATAGCCGGCACGAAGCCGCTGGAACCCAACCTCGCCGAGGAAGTGAAAGCGGCGGCAGAGGCCTCGACCGGCCAAACCACCTTGCTGACGACGCCGGAGCGCCCCGGCCACTACCTGATGGTCAAGCGCAGCCCGAACAGCGATGCGGCCCGCGACGGGTTGATGCTGGCCGTCGATGCAGCGCAACTGCTCGCGTCAGAAGCCACCTTCTGGCGGAATGGCAGTGCGACGCTGCGGCTGACCATGCCGGATGGGCACGTGGTCTACGGACCCGCGGAAATGCCTGCACCGCAATTTTCTCGCCGCCTCGGCAGTGCTACCCAACCACTGCTGCTGGAAGCGTCCATGCCGGTAAGTCTCAGTCAGTTGCTACCGCCCGATCGGCTGGCAGCAATCATCCTCGGTACAGGTCTCCTTGCTGCGATCGGTTCCGCCCTCGTGCAACAGCGCACTCGCACGCGCCTTGCCGAGCGCCGCGCCGAACTGAGCGACATGGAATCGCGCCTCGCCCATGCCTCGCGCGTCAACGCCATGGGCGAAATGGCGAGTGGCATGGCCCACGAACTCACCCAACCGCTGACCGCCATTCTGGCGCAAGCTCAGGCGGGCAAGCACCTCCTCGCCCGGCAGGATAATGCAGCCCTGGGTAAGGTGCTTGATGATACGGTCGGCCAAGCCCGCCGCGCCGCCGACATTCTCGAGCGGCTGCGCAACTGGTCACGTCCACAACGGCCGGTCGCAACGCCGGTCGATCTCGGCGCTGCAGTGCGTTCGGTCATCACGCTGCTGGAGGGCGAAGCTGCCCAACGCGCCGTCATCGTCCAGCCGCACCTGCCGGCCAAGCCGATCAGCGTCCTCGCCGATCCCGTCGAACTGGAACAGGTGATCTTCAACCTGCTGCGCAATGCCTTCGAGGCCCTGTCCGAGCAATCCGAGCCGCGCGACGTCAGCATCGCTCTTTCCGAAACCGATGGCGTGGCTAGGCTCGATATTGCCGACAATGGCCCCGGTGTCCCGTCCGAGCTCGTGCCAAAACTCTTCACACCCTTCACCACCACCCGGCCCGAAGGCACCGGTCTTGGGTTGGCACTCAGCCAACGTCTCATCGAACGGGCCGGCGGCGAGATTGCCTATGTCCCGCAGGATCAGGGCGCACTCTTCCGGGTGACGCTGCCTCTGGCAAAGGGAGATGCAAAAGCATGACCCAGCCAGTCTATCTCGTCGAAGACGACGAGGCCGTGCGCAATGCGCTGAGCCTGCTGCTCTCCACCATCGGCCTCAGTGTAAAAGGCTTCGGCGATCCGACCGCCTTTCTCGGGCAGTTGCCGCGGCTCGAACCAGGTTGCCTGATCCTCGATATCCGCATGCCCGCCATCAGTGGTCTGAAACTGCAGGAGCAATTGCTGGCGCAGGGCGTCGACTGGCCCACCATCGTCATTTCCGGCCACGGCGATATCGAGGCCTGCCGTCGCGCCTTCCGCAATGGCGCCGTCGACTTTCTCTCAAAGCCCGTCGACGAGCAGGACCTGATCGACGCCATCCAGCGCGCCCAGCAGATGCTCGATCGCAACCTCGGCGCCAAGGCGCTGCGGGCCGAAACGCTGGCGCTTCTCTCGGCACTGACCCCGCGCGAGACGGAAGTGCTTGAGCGCATTGCACAGGGGTTTTCGACGCGCGAGATTGCCGAAGGGCTTGGCCTGTCCCCGCGCACTGTGGACAGCCACCGCGCCGCCATCGGGCTCAAACTGGGCACCACGTCCCAGGCCGAGATGACGCGTCTCTGGCTCGAAGTGCAGGGCACTCGGTAGTTCTACCGAGACCGGCGCCAGCCCTACCGATTCATCCAAACCGGCACCGCGGCTAGGATTTCCTCATCACCAACGCAGAGGAAATCACCATGCTTCGCACCCTCGCTCTGACCGCCATGCTGCTGGCCCCCACCGCCACTTTCGCGCAGGACCTGCCGACCGCCCCCTACCTGCCGCTCGACCTTGCGACGACTGCAGCGCAGGCCGCGCTCGAAGCCTGCGCCGCTGGTGGCCACAATGTCTCGGTTGCCGTGGTGGCGCGCGATGGCGCGACCAAGGTCCTCCTCAAGGCCGACATGTCCGGCCCGCACACCGGCAGCAGCGCCGAAGGCAAGGCCTTTACTGCCGCCGCTCTCGGCCGCGATGCCGGCGAACTCGCTGATTTCATCGCCGCCAACCCGCAGAACGATGGCCTCCGCGACATGGACTCCCGCTTCGTCATCCAGGCTGGCGGCCTGCCCATCCGCATCGGCGAAGCCCTGGTCGGCGGCATCGGTGTCGGCGGTGCTCCGAATGGCGGTCTCGACGCCGATTGCGCCCGCGCTGGCCTCACCGCCATCGGCGCTGAATAAACACAAACGGGGCGAGCCACCGCTCGCCCTCGCTTATCCCTGCACAATTTTCGGGCGCGCTGCACAATTGATTGCCTTCTCCGGCGACTTGAATTAAACAAGTTTGCACTTGGAAAATAGGAGGCAACATGTCGGATTCGGTCGAAGGTCGCTGGGCTGAAATCTTCACGCCGCGCTACGCGACCGTGACGCTGATCCTTTGCCTCGGCGTGGCGCTCCTCGCCTTCAACGCTTTCCTCGCCTCCATTTCCCTGCCGACAGCCGTGCAGGAACTGGGCGGCGTGGCGCTGATTTCCTGGGCGCTAACACTGTTCCTTGTCTTCGCCATTGTCGGCGGCTCGGGCGCCGCGCTTCTCAAGCAGCGCCTTGGCGCGCGCACCGCCTTACTGGTCTCGGCCGGCGTCTTTTTGCTCGGCACCGTGATCGCCGCGAGCGCAACGTCCATGCCGCAAGTCCTGGTCGGCCGCGCGCTTCAAGGCCTCGGCGAAGGCGTGGTCTCGGCCATCTGCTTCGCCCTAATTCCCGAACTCTTCCCCTCGCGCCTCGTGCCAAAGGTCTTCGGCCTGCAGGCGATGATCTGGGCCATCGCCGCTTTTGGCGGCCCCGCCGCCGCCGGTCTCCTCACCGAAATGGTCTCCTGGCGCGCCGCTTTCCTCGTCAATGTGCCGCTGGTGCTGATCTTTGCCGCCATGGTTGTGATCAAGGTCCCTGCCCATTCGGCGGAGGATCGCGTCGTGGCACGTTTCCCCGGCTTGCGGCTGTTCGCCATCGGCGCCGCCATCATGCTTGTGGCCCTCGCCGGGCTCGCCGCCCCGCTGCCGGCCGCAGCCCTGCTGGTCGTTGCAGCCGTTCTCCTCGTAGCGACCGTCTGGATGGACGGAAGGGCCGAAGAGCGCCTGATGCCGCGCGACGCATTCCGCCCAATCTCGGTGGTCGGCACGGGGCTTTGGGTCGTCCTTCTCATCAACGTCGCCGGCGCAGGTTCGGCGGTCTATCTCGTGCTCGTCGTGCAGGAAATGTGGGGCTACAAGCCCGCCTCGGCCGGTGCCATCGCCGCGGTGCTCGCTGTCGCCTGGAGCGCCTCGGCCATCACCGTCGCCAATGTGCGCAGCAAGGAAACCCGCAAGACCCTGATCCGCCTTGGGCCTGGCATGATTGGGCTTGGTCTATTGCTGGTGCTGGCCGGGTTGCAGGTCGATCAGGTGGCCGTGGTCATCATCGGCCAATTGGTCATCGGCTGCGGCTTTGGCATGCACAATGGCTACCTCAACCTCTCCATGATGGAAGCCGCCAGCGACGAAGAACGCGACCGCGCATCCGCCCTGATGCCAACGACGCAATCGGCTGGCAATGCCATCGGCGCGGCGCTGGCTGGTGTCGCGGCAAATTCCGGCGGTATGGCTGTCGCAGTTTCCGCCGACGCGGTGAAATTCGCGATGGTTCCGGTCTACGTCCTCGGCGCCGCCACGGCAGCGCTGGCACTCGTTGCCGCCTGGCGCATGGTCAGCCTGATCAAGCCGCAGGACGCCAGCTCCAACTTCGCCGCCCACTAGAGGTCGGATTTGTCGTCCTGATGTCCCCAGACCGAGAAGGCACCTCCCAGCAGACGGTTGCGCGGATCGGTCTCGTCGAGGGGCGCCAGCGGATCGGGTTTTCCGAGTTCCGCCGAGCCGTGAGCCGGCGCCCAATCGAGCGCTGGATCGGGCTCGTTGACCATCATCGCCCGTGGGTTGTTTGAAATGCCGTAGACGATCCGATGGCCGATATCGGGCTGATCGAGCCCGGTCTCGATCAGGGTCGCCAGATCGTCGCGATTGAGCCAAAGCCGCGCCTCGCGCGGCGTGCCGGGGTCGCCCGCCGTGCAGATGCGAATGGCGAGGCACTCAATGCCGAACTTGTCGAAATAGAGCCGGCCCAGCGTCTCGCCGAAGGCTTTTGAGACGGCATAGAGCGAGTCCGGACGATAGGCGGCATCGAGGTCGATGGGAGTGTCAGTCGGCGTCGGATGCATGCCGACGACATGGTAGGTCGAAGCATAGACGACGCGCTTCACCCCGGCTTTGCGGGCCGATTCAAAGATATTGTAGCTGCCGATGATATTGGCATCGAGCACGGTCTGCCATCCGGCCTCCTTGGCCATGCCGCCCAGATGCACGACGCCGGAAATATCCCGCGCCATCAGCCGATCCACCGCCTCGCGATCCGAGAGATCGGCAATCTCCACTCCTCCGCCGTCCTCGTCCGGCCGGATGTCGGTCGCGAGCACCGCCCTGCCCTTTTGGGCAAACCAGCGGCGCATATGAGTGCCCAGCCTTCCGGAAGCGCCGGTCAGCAATATGGTGGACATGGGAACTTCCTTATTGCGGGGCGTCGGCGCGCAGGCGCGGATCGGGGCGCGGCACGGCGCCGATCAGGCTTTGCGTATATTCGTGCTGCGGCTGCTCGCAAATCTGCACCACGTCGCCAACCTCGACAATTCTACCATTTTTCATCACCGCCACCCGATCGCAGAAATAGCGGATGACCGAAATATCGTGCGAAATGAACAGGTAAGATAGGCCATACTCGGTCTGCAGGTCGCGCATCAGGTCGAGCACCTGATGGCGCAGCGACACATCGAGCGCCGAAGTCGGCTCATCGGCAATAATGAGGCGGGGCCGCACTGCCACAGCGCGGGCGATGGAAATGCGCTGCCGCTGCCCACCCGAAAAGGCATGCGGATAGCGATCGCCGATATCGGGCGGCAGGCCGACACGCGACAGCAGTTCGGAAACCCGATCCATCATCTGCCGCTCGGTCATGTCGGTATTGGTCCGCAGCGGCTCTGAAATGGTCTGGTAGATGGTCATGCGCGGATTGAGCGAGGAATGCGGGTCCTGAAACACCATGCGCACTTCGCCATAAAGCGACTTCATGCCGGCCTTGTTGAGCGTGGCGATATCGACCGGCTCGCCATCGCTCGGCCAATACATGACCTGCCCGCCGGTCGGATCGTAAACCCGCAGCAGCGTGCGCCCCAGCGTCGTCTTGCCGGAACCGGATTCTCCCACCACACCGACCGTCTCGCCCTGATTGATGGTTAGGCTCACCCCATCAATGGCTTTCAGATAATTGGTAGGCCGACCCATGAAGCCTGCATTGAGCGGAAAGTGCAGCTCAAGATTCTCGATTTTCGCGATAGGCCTCTCCGCCGTCGGACGCGGCGGACGGGGTGCCGGCGTTTCGAGTTTTAGCACCGAGCCAAGTAGCGCCCGCGTATAGGCCTGCTGCGGCCGCTCGAAGAGATCGAATACACCGGCCTCCTCCACCTTCTCGCCCCGGAACATGACCATGACGCGATCGGCGATCTGGGCGACGACGCCCATGTCATGGGTGATGAATAGGACCGCCATGCCGCGATCCCTCTGCAGTTCGCGGATCAGCGACAGGATTTCGGCTTGCGTCGTCACATCGAGCGCCGTGGTCGGCTCATCGGCAATCAGGATTTCCGGATTGCACGACAGCGCCATGGCGATCATCGCCCGCTGCCGCATGCCGCCTGAAAACTCGAAGGAATAGCGATCGAGCGCCTTTTCCGGCTCCGGAATGCGGACCCTGCCCAACAGCGCTGCCGCCCGCTTCCGCGCCTCCTCCTTGCTGACCTTTTCATGCAGCAGGATGGTTTCGATAATCTGGTGGCCGATCGTGTGGACCGCCGACAGGCTGGTCATCGGCTCCTGAAAGATCATGGCAATGCGCCGGCCACGCACTTCGCGAATGGCAAGGCCACGGCTGCCTAGCTTGGCGATATCAACCTCGCCCGAGCCGGTATCGAGCAGGATTTGACCGCCAGTGATGGTGCCCGGCTTGGCGACGAGCTGCAAAATGGCGCGGGCCGTCACCGACTTGCCCGAACCGCTCTCGCCCACCACGCACAGCGTCTCGCCGCGCTTGAGGTCGAAAGAGACATTCTTGACCGCGTGGGCAACGGATTTCTGGATTGGGAAATCCACCGAGAGATTGCGGACTTTCAGAATGGTTTCGTCTGACATGACCGGCTCACTTGGCATAGGGGTCGGCAGCGTCGCGGACGCCATCGCCGAGGAAATTGAGGGCCAGCACCGCCACGACGACGCAGATGCCGGGCACGAAGAGCCAGGGTGCCTGGGTAATGGCGCGCAGGTTTTGCGCGTCCTGCAGCAGCACGCCCCAACTGACGATGGGCGGTTGCAGGCCAAGGCCGAGGAAGCTCAGCGCCGTTTCCGCCAGGATCATGTTGGGAATGGCCAGCGTGATGGCGGCGATGATGTGCGAATAGAGCGAGGGCATCATGTGGCGCATGATGAGGCGGAATTCGCTAACCCCATCGAGCCGCGCAGCGATGACAAAATCCTCGCGGCGAAGGCTGAGGAAGCGACCGCGCACCACGCGTGCAATTTCAGTCCAGCCGATCAGCGAGAGGATGATCAGGATAGCAAAGTAGATTTGCAGCGGCGGCCAATCCTTGGGCATGGCCGCGGCAAGGCCGAGCCAGAGCGGAATGGTTGGCACCGACCGGATGAATTCGATGACGCGCTGGATGACTCGATCGATGAGGCCACCACGATAGCCGGAAATGCCACCCAGGATCAGCCCGATGATGAGCGACAGTGTCACGCCCACGAGACCGATCGACATGGAAATGCGCGTGCCGTGAATCGTGCGGCTGAGGAGATCGCGTCCAAGCCGATCGCCACCGATCAGGAAGAATGGATCAGCCTTATCCACGGGCCCGAGGAAGTGCCGATTGGCGTCCCAGATGCCCCAGAACTTGTAAGGCTGTCCCTCGACGAAAAAGCCGATGGGAATGACCTTTTCCGGATCGGGCTGGAACAGTCGACGAAAGCTCTTCGGATCAACCTGACTCTTGAACCCCAGGACATGCGGGGCAAAGCGCGTCCCCTCCTCGTCGGTGAGGAAGAGATGGATCTGCTGTGGCGGCGCAAAGGTATAGCGCGGGTCGAATTTGCCGGGATCGTATGGCGCGAGAAACTCGGCAAAGGCGGCCACGAGATAGATCAGCACCACGACGACGAGGGCGACCATAGCGAGGCGATGCCGGCTGAACTTGTGCCAGATCAGCGTCCACTGGCTGGCAGCAACGAGGCTGCCGGCATGCACCTGCTGGTCGAGCAGTTCGGCATCCTTGGCGGTATCGAAGGGCGCGCTCATGAGAGACGGATCCGCGGGTCGGAAATGGCGAGGAGGATGTCGGAGATCAGGGTGCCGATGAGCACCAGCCCGCCGGTGAGCAGGATGAAGGCGCCGGCCAGGTACATGTCCTGGCTCTTGAGCGCCTGCAGCAGCAGGGGCCCGGCCGTGGGCAGGTTGAGAACGGTGGACACGATGAGTTCGCCGGAAATGAGGGCAGGAAGCACCCAGCCTATGGTGGAGATGAAGGGATTGAGCGCCACGCGCACCGGATAGGTCAGAATGAGCCGGCCCTCGGGCAACCCCTTGGCGCGGGCGGCCTCGACATAGGGCTTGTGCAACTCATCAAGGAGATTGGCGCGCATGATGCGGGTCAGCGCCGCCGTGCTGCCAAGACCGATGACAAGGATCGGAATCCACGCGTGCTGGAAAAAGTCCCAGACTTTCGCGAGCGAGAATGGCGCATTCTCGAAGGCCGGCGAAAAGAGCCCGCCCACCGAAACGCCAAACCACATGGTTGAAATGTAGAGAAGCACGATGGCGACCAGAAATTCCGGCACAGCGGTAGCGAGAAAAGCAAAAGTCGTCGTCAGATAATCAATGACCGAATATTGGCGCACTGCCGAGATGATGCCGATGGGCAGGGACACCGCCCACATGGTGATCAGCGTCAGGAACGAGATCAGCGCCGTCATCCCCATGCGGCCCCAGACCAG
>NZ_JBEVLL010000256.1:0-10704 GCF_040509215.1 Devosia sp. | reverse complement strand
AGATCGCCCTGACCGGGCTCGCCCGTGACCTTGCCGCCCGCGCCGATGCCGGAAAGCCCATTCGCGTCGGCGTTATCGGCTCAGGCGAGATGGGTACCGATCTCGTCACCCAGATGAGCCTGATGAAGGGCGTCGAGATGGCGGCGATCGCCACCCGCCGGCCCCATACCGCGCTTGCCGCCATGACCATCGCCTATGGCGACGACAGTCACGGCCGGGTGGTTGATTCTCCCGCTGCCGCTACCGCCGCCATCGAACAGGGCAAGATCGCTGTCACGTCGGCCGAGACCCTCGTCACGACGCCCAATATCGACGTGGTGATCGACGCCACCGGCAAGCCCGGCGTTGCCGCCGATTTCTCCCTCACCGCCATGGAACATGGCAAGCATCTGGTGATGATGAATGTCGAGGCTGACGTCACCATCGGACCCTATCTGAAGGCCCAGGCCGACCGCCTCGGCGTCGTCTATTCCGTCGGTGCCGGCGACGAGCCCTCGTCCTGCATGGAACTGATCGAATTCGTTACCGCGCTTGGCCTTGATGTCGTTGCGGCCGGCAAGGGCAAGAACAATCCGCTCAAGCACGACGCCGTCCCCGATGATTATCGCGAGGAAGCGACGCGCCGGAACATGAACCCGCGCATGCTGGTCGAATTCGTCGATGGCTCCAAGACCGCCGTCGAAATGACCGCCATCGCCAATGCCACCGGCCTCATGCCCGATATCCCCGGCATGCACGGGCCCAAGGCCGACCGCGACGACATGGCCAAGGTTCTTATTCCCAAGGCCGACGGCGGGATTCTCAATTCCTCGGGCGTCGTCGATTTCACCATCGGCAAAGGCGTTGCCCCCGGCGTCTTCGTTATCGTCAAGGCAGAACATCCGCGCATCATCGAGCGCATGGACGATCTTCATATCGGTCACGGGCCCTACTATGCCTTCTTCCGCCCCTATCACCTGACGAGCCTTGAGGTCCCGCTGACCTGCGCCCGCATCATGCTCACCGGCAGACCCGACATGGTGCCACTGCCCCGCCCCGTCGCCGAAGTCTGCGCCGTCGCCAAGCGCGACCTGCTGCCCGGCGAAGCGCTCGATGCCATCGGAGAGACCTGCTACCGCTCTTATGCCATGAGGGCCGACGAGGCACGCGCCGCCGGGGCAGTGCCCGTTGGCCTCCTCGAAGGTGGCAAGGTCACGGCGCCGATCGCCAAGGGCGCGCTTCTTACCGCGGCCAACAGTCAGCCCGACACATCAACGCGGCTGTTCGCGCTCCGGCGCGAACAGGATCGGATGCTGGGCTACGTCTCGTAGCAGGGCTTGGGGAGCCTTAGCTCCCCTTGATCGCGATCTTGCCCTTTCGCCCGGGCTCGCCGCTGGCCCGCACGGCTTCTGCGACTTCACTGATCGGATAGGCCGCCTCGATATCGAGAACCAGCTTGCCGGCAGCGGCATCGCGGACCAGTTCACCCAGCAGCTCGCCGATGCGCTCGGGTTTCACCGGTGGCTTTGCGCCCCAGAAGCCCTTGACCGAAATATTACGGAACAGCAGTTCCCCGGCTGAAATCTTAAGCGGCCGCCCTGTCATGGCGCCAAAGCTGATCAACTGCGCGCCGTCGGCCAGAATGCCCGAGAGCTGCGCTGCGCCATCGCCACCAAGGGACTCGATGCCGCGCAGGATCGGCGCGCCACCGGTGATCGCGCGGACCTTTTCCTGCCAGCCGTCGCTTTCGGTCGCAACAACATCCTTGAAACCGAGCGCCGCCATTTCATCGACTGCCGCGTCGCGCCGAACCAGACCCAGTACCCTGACGCCCTTTTCGGCTGCGTATTGAGTAAGCAGCTTGCCCACTGCGCCATTGGCCGCATTGATCGCGATCCAGTCGCCTGCGCTCACCTCGAGCGTATCAAGCAGCATCTTGGACGAGAGCGGCATCGAAACGAGCTGGCAGGCGGTCTCGTCGCTGACACTGTCCGGCACGGGCACGAGCCGCGCGGCTGCACCGACATAGTACTCGGCCCAGGTCTTTTCTCCGCCACCGGCAACGCGCTGGCCAATTTTAAGATGGGTAACGCCCTCACCCAGCGCTTCGACCACGCCCACGGCTTCCGTGCCCGGCACGGCCGGCAAGGCCGGCTTGAAGCCGTACTGGCCCGCAATCGTCATCAGGTCGTGATTGTGCACTGGTGACAGTACCATCTTGACCAGCACCTCGCCGGGTCCGGGCTGCGGGCGCTCTACGTCCTCGGTCCTCAGAACTTTTTCCGGCGTGCCGAATTCGGAATAGATGGCGGTCTTCATGGCCGGCTCCTGTAAATTGCTATGCTGCAAAGATATGCGTCGCACGATGGTGTTCAACCCCCGCTTGCCATCTCAAACCACATGAAATAATTGCTGACTGAATTATTCAGGATTAAAACCATGTCGACCGAAGCCCTCGATCCCCGCGCACCGCAGCGCGTTCGCCACGACACGAAACTGCGTCTGCTGACCGTCACCGCCGTTACCGACATCACCCCGCTCATGCGCCGGATTCGTCTTATCGGCGACATGGAAGGCTTCGTCTCCCCCGGCCATGCCGATCACATCAAGGCCTTCTTCTTCCCAGAAGGCGTGACCCCGCTTCTTCCCGTCATCGGCCCCAATGGCGCCGAGTTCGAACCCGGCACCCGTCCCGAAATGCGCGACTACACGCCCCGCTACTGGGACGCCGCCGAAGGCTGGATCGAACTCGATTTCGTCCTCCACGGCGATGGCCCTGCTTCAAGCTGGGCGGCAGCCGCTGCCCCGGGCAAGACCCTCGTCATTGGCGGCCCGCGCGGCTCCATGGTCGTCCCCACCACCTATGATTGGTATCTGCTGGTCGGCGACGAAACCGCCCTTCCCGCAATCGGCCGCCGCATCGAGGAACTGCCCGAAGGCGCTGTTGTCGTCGCCGTGGTCGAAGTCGACTCCGCCGCAGAAGAACAGACTTTTGAGACGAGAGCCGATCTCGACCTCATCTATGTGCATCGCAATGGCGCCGCGGCCGGCTCGACGGCGCTGCTGCTCGACAAGGTCAAGACGCTCGACCTGCCCAAGGGCGACGCCTATGCCTATATCGCGGGCGAGAGCGGCATGAGCAAATCGCTCCGCCAGCATCTGACCGAAGAGCGCGGTTTCAATTCCGAATGGGTGAAGGCCGCCGGCTATTGGCTGACCGGCACCGCCGACGCCCACGAGCCGCACTGAGCCCAGCTTCACTTAAGTTCATGCGGCCGACCCGATGGAGGGCCGGCTGCAGAAGATTACTTGGTTTTCGTCTTGCGTGTCGCCGGCGCATTGGCCTCGGCCTGCAAGCGATCCGTCAGCGCACGCCATTCTTCATAGGCGGCCTCCTGATCGGGAAGCGCTTCGCGCGAGCCACCGAGCTCGACAAGTTCGCCCAGCACCCGCTCGACATCGGGTCCTTCGCGGTTACATGTTCCAGCTTCATCGAGCGCTTCGAAGGCGGGCTTGGAGAACAGCGTATCGTATTCGTCCGTCGTGAGCTTGAGTTGGCCATAGGCCAGCAAATCGGCGGAATCGGTCAGCAGAGACCATTCTTCATCGGTGACTTCATAGCCCGTGCAATTGCTCGACACGACATTGGCCAGCACCACGCGTCCAAGAAATTCCTCGGCCTGATAGTCTGTGTAGATGCTGAGATCGGGCAATTGGACGAAGATCTTGCCATCCGCCGCCGCCTGCTGCACCCCGATTGCAAGGAGTAGTCCGGCCACCAGTGTTTTCTTGAACATCGCCATTCCCAAGGTTCGTTTCCTCACAAGGTACTGAGCTTCATGGAGAAATAACGGCAGCGTGATTATTTCGGCTGGCCACCCACAAATTGCACGGCGCGCGCCCCGTTCTCGATACCGCGCTCGAGGCACTCATCAACCGGAAGACCAGCGGTGAGGCTTGCAATGAAGCCCGCCGCGAAGGCATCCCCGGCCCCGGTGGAATCGACGACGTTTACGACCGGCGCCGGCCGGCTGATGGCAACGCCATCACGTCCGCCCAGAGCCGCGCCGAACCGACCGCGCTTGATCACGACTTGCTTGAACTGCGCGCCGAGCACCCGCATCTGCTCGTCGAAATCTGCCGTCCCCGCCAGCATTTCCGCCTCGCTCTCATTGGCAAAGAGCCAGTCGGCGTCACCGACCCAGCCAAGGAAGGTGCGCGGCCCCACTTCGTCGAGAAAGCCGATCGAGGCTGGGTCGATGGCAATCGGAATGTTCCGCTTGCGTGCCCGTCCCAGCAGCGACTGCACGGCCGCCCGCGGCCCCGTCGCAAAGAAGCTGTAGCCCGAGACCAGCACCAGGCCCGTACCATCGAGGAGGCCATCGGGCAGGTCTTCGGCGCAAAGATTGAGATTGGCGCCGCGATCGGTGAGGAAACTCCGCTCCCCACTCGGATCGAGAATGGTCACCAGCACGCCCGAGCCGAGCTGCGCATCGCCCGCCAGCACCGGTGTCACGCCGCGGAGGCGGAAATGCCCCTCATGGCTCGCCTTGTCGACGAGCCCGACCCTTGCCGCAAACACCACCTCGGCACCGGCCGCGCCAAGCCAGACGGCCTGGTTGGCGCCCGAGCCGCCGGGCCGGCTTTCGATCGCCGCCCGGCGATCAGAGCCGAACACGATCGGCCCTTCGGGCTTGACGATGACGTCGGTCATCACGTCGCCGACGACGAGGACTTTTCTGTTCATGCGCGGCGAACGGGTGCCTTGCCGGCATGAAGATGCGCTAGGGCCACGGCGATCTGGCCGGCAACAAGCGCATTGTTCTTCACGAGCGCGATATTGGAGACGAGCGACTTGCCGTCGGTCAGTTCGAAGATGCGTTGCAGCAGGAAGGGCGTCATTGCCTTGCCTTTCACCCCTTTAGCGTCGGCGTCGGCCAGAGCTTGGGTGATAAAGCCTTCGATAGCACCGGCTTCCCAGGCATCGGCTTCTGGGATCGGGTTGGCGATCAGCACGCCGCCCATTTCGAGATCGGACTGAATGGCGAGCATCTTGGCAACGCTTTCGGCATCGTCAAAGCGGTGATCGACGCTGAAGCCGCTTTCGCGCGCCCAGAAGGCGGGGAAGTGGTCGGTACCGAAACCGAGGACCGGTACGCCATTGGTCTCAAGCACTTCGAGGGTCTTGGCAATGTCGAGGATCGACTTGGCGCCTGCGCAGACGACCGTAACCGGCGTCTTGCCCAGTTCTTCGAGATCCGCCGAAATATCAAAACTGTCCTCGGCGCCGCGATGCACACCGCCAATGCCGCCGGTCGCAAAGACCTTGATGCCGGCAAGCGCGGCGATCTGCATTGTCGTTGCAACCGTCGTTCCGGCCGTGGTGCCGCTCGCAAGGAGCGCTGCGACGTCACGGCGGCTTGCCTTGGCCGCCTTGTGCCCCTCGATGGCAAGACGCTCGAGGTCTTCACCCGCAAGACCCACGCACAGCCGTCCATCCATGATGGCGATGGTTGCCGGGACGGCGCCGGTCGCCCGGACCACATCCTCGACTTCCTTGGCCATTTCGAGGTTCTGCGGATAGGGCATGCCATGGGTGATGATGGTGGATTCAAGCGCCACCACGGCCTTGCCGGCGGCCAGCGCCGCTTTCACGTCTGCCGATACTGAAAGATAGGCCTTGCCGCTCATCCGTGCCTCTTTGGAACTGTTCGTGGGCGCATAAGCACTGCCCCTGTTGCCAGCGCTTTTGCGCCCGGGCAGTTCTGGGGTCAACCCCTGCAAAAACTTCTGTTTGTCAGTCTTGTGGCTCCGAAAAAATGGCTTTAGTTTGCCTTGGTCGGAGAGGGAAAGGGCACTTCGCTGAACAGGTCTTTTGTTGATGGCGCGCGTGTCGCGCCTCGATATCAGCCCATCTCCGGGCCGATCACAGCGACAGTCCCGGGCGCCCTTCGGCGTCCCCTAGAGACGTGTTCCCAAATATACGCCAATTCTGCGCCGGGCACTCAAAGATGAGTGCCCTGGCCTGAGCGCGGCTTGCCGCAAAGCCTGCCGTCCAATCTGCCTCCCCAAGAGGGTCAATGCCCCCCGATTTTTACTTGGAGCTTTCCCGTTATGAACAAGACGCTCGCCCTCGCCTTTGGCGCCCTCATGGCCGCAAGCCCCGCCTTGGCGCAGGAGGAACCGGTCCTCAACGTCTATAATTGGTCCGACTATATTGCCGAAGACACCATCGCCAATTTCGAGGCGGAGACCGGCATCAAGGTCAATTACGACGTCTATGACAATAACGAGATCGTCGACGCGAAACTCCTCGCCGGCAATTCCGGCTATGACATCGTCGTTCCCTCGGGCAATTTCCTCGAACGTCAGATTCTTGCCGGCCTGATCCTGCCGCTCGACAAGTCCAAGCTGACCAATCTCGGTAATCTTGACCCGGCCGTGATGGCAACGGCCGCCAGCCAAGACCCCGACAACGCCCACGGCGTGCCCTATATGATCAACACGATCGGGCTCGGCTACAACGTCGCCAAGGTCACCGAAGCGCTCGGCCCCGATGCCGATCTTGAGAGCTGGGATCTGCTGTTCAAGCCCGAAGTCGTCTCCAAGCTCGCCGGTTGCGGCGTTGCCGTGCTCGACAGCCCCTCCGAAGTCGTAGGCATCGCGCTCCACTATCTGGGCCTTGATCCGAACTCGGAAAGCGAAGAGGACCTCGCCAAGGCCGAGGAACTGCTGAACTCGGTCAAGTCCTCGATCCGCTACTACCATTCGAGCCAGTACATCGACGATCTCGGCAATGGCGAAATCTGCCTGGCGCTGGGCTATTCCGGCGACATCTTCATCGCTGCCGACGCCGCCGCGCAGGCCGGCCAGGGCAATGAAGTCACCTACCTGATCCCCAAGGAAGGCGCTGCGACGCTGTTTGACTTCCTGGCGATCCCGATCGATGCCCCGCATCCGGAAAACGCCCACAAGTTCATCGACTACATCCTCAAGCCCGAAGTCGTGGCCGCGATCACCAATTACGTGTTCTACGCCAACCCCAACCTGCCGGCGCTCGAATTCGTCGCCGACGAGGTCAAGTCGAACCCGGGCATCTATCCGCCGGCCGAAACCATCGCCAAGGCATTTGTCATGAAGGCGCACTCGCCTGAATTCGAAGAGGTCTTGACCCGCACCTGGACCCGCATCAAAACCGGCCAGTAATCTCTTCCAGGGGCGGCTGATTTCAGTCGCCCCTTCATCCTTTCGGTAGGGTCCGTCATGGCCAAGAAGTCGACACAGCTCGCCATCGATACGCGTCCTTGGCGCGATACGAGCAACAACAAGCCGTTCGTGCGCATCAAGAACGTGACGAAGAAGTTCGGCGACGTGCTGGCCGTGCACGATGTTTCGCTCGACATCTACAAGTCCGAACTCTTCTGCCTCCTCGGCGGTTCGGGTTCGGGCAAGTCGACCCTGCTGCGCATGCTGGCCGGCTTCGAACAGCCGACCTCGGGCACCATCGAGATCGATGGCCAGGACATGACCGAAGTCCCGCCCTATAATCGTCCGGTCAACATGATGTTCCAGTCCTATGCGCTCTTCCCGCATATGTCTGTCGAGCAGAACATTGCCTATGGCCTCAAGCGCGACAATCTCCCCAAGGGCGAGATCACTGATCGCGTCGCCGAACTCCTGAGCCTTGTCAAGCTGCAGGACTATGGCCGCCGCAAGCCGCACCAGCTTTCCGGTGGTCAGCGCCAGCGCGTCGCCCTTGCCCGTGCTTTGGCAAAACGTCCAAAACTCCTGCTCCTCGATGAACCGCTCGGCGCGCTCGACAAAAAGCTGCGCGAGGAAACCCAGTTCGAACTGGTGAAAATCCAGGAGAGCCTGGGCGTCACCTTCATCGTGGTGACCCACGACCAGGAAGAGGCGATGACGCTCGCCACCCGGATCGGGGTCATGAACCTTGGTGAAATCGCCATGGTGGGCGAGCCCACCGACATCTACGAATTCCCCAATTCGCGCTTCGTCGCCGGCTTCATCGGCTCGGCCAATATGGTTGAGGGCGTGGTCACCGAGGATGAGCCAGGCCATGTGCGCATCCGCTCGAACGAACTGGGCTGCGACATCTATGTCGGCCACGGCGTCGATTGCGCGCCCGAACAGCTCCTCTGGTGGGCCATTCGCCCCGAAAAAATGTCGCTGAGCCGCGAAAAACCCGTCCCCCCCCATGATGCCAATGTCACGTCGGGCATTGTAGAAGAGATCGCCTACCTCGGGGATATCTCCCTCTATCAGGTGGCTCTCGAGAGCGGCAAACGCATCCGTGTCAGCCAGACCAATTCGGTGCGCGGCAATCCCGATGCCATCACCTGGGACGAGAAGGTCTACATCACCTGGAGCGACAGCTCCGGCTCGGTGCTGACAGTATGACCGCCACCCATACCCCTACCATTCCGCCGCCACGGCGATTGAAACCCTGGAACGCGGTCGAGCGTGGTCTTGCCAAGGTCGGCATTTCGGGCCGCATGCTGGTGCTGGCCGCCCCTGTCCTGTGGCTCCTCGTCTTCTTCCTCATTCCGCTGGCTGTGGTCTTCGGCATTTCGCTTGCAACCAAGCAGTTTGGCCGCCCGCCCTATTCGCCGCTCCTGACCACCGAGGAGGGCACGGTGCAGCTCACCCTTCACCTCAACAATTACATTCGCCTCTTCACCGACAATCTCTATATCGCGGCCTATCTCTCCTCGATCCGCATCGCCTTCATCTCGACGGTGATCACGCTCTTTGTCGGCTACCCAATGGCCTATGCCATTGCCCGGGCTCCCGATCGCTGGCGGAATATCTTGCTTATGCTGGTGATCCTGCCGTTCTTCACCTCGTTCCTGTTGCGCGTTTATGCGCTGACCGGGTTCATGCGCGGCAATGGCGTCATCAACCAGTTTCTGGGTCTCTTCGGCATCGAGCCGCTGGTGATGATGCAGACCGATTTCGCCGTCTATGTCGGCATCGTCTACACCTACCTGCCCTTCATGATCCTGCCGCTCTATACGACGCTGGTGAAACTCGACGTCTCGCTGTTTGAAGCGTCGGCCGATCTCGGCGCCCGTCCGCTGCGCACCTTCCTCTCGGTGACGCTGCCGCTCTCCCTGCCCGGCATCATTGCCGGCTCCATGCTGGTCTTCATTCCGGCCATCGGCGAATACGTTATTCCGTCGCTCCTTGGTGGTCCCGAAACCCTGATGATCGGCCGCGTGCTCTGGGACGAATTCTTCACCGCCGCGAATTGGCCGCGTGCCGCCGCCGTGGCGGTCGCCATGCTGCTGGCCGTCGTGGTCCCGATCATGCTGTTGCAGCGCGCCCAGAGCGCCGTGGTGGAGAGATAAGATGCGCCGTGGCTGGTTCCTTCCCATCGCGGCAACCCTGGGTTTCTCGTTCCTTTACGCGCCCATCGTTTCGCTCGTCATCTTCTCTTTCAACGAGAGCCGTCTCGTCACTGTCTGGTCGGGCTTTTCGACCAAGTGGTATGGCGAACTGTTCCGCGACCCGCAGATGCTCAAGGCCGCCTGGCTAAGCCTGCAGATCGCCGCCATTGCCGCGACCATCGCCCTCGTTCTGGGAACGCTCGCGGCCGTGGCCCTGGTGCGCTTCCGGCGCTTCAAGGGCCGCACGCTGTTTTCGGGCATGGTTTCGGCCCCGCTGGTCATGCCCGACGTGATCACCGGCCTCTCGCTGCTGCTACTCTTTGTTGCCATGGAAGGGTTTCTGGGCTGGCCGCAGGGCCGCGGCATGCTGACCATCGTTATCGCGCATTCGACCTTCTGCACCGCCTATGTCTGCGTCGTGGTGCAGTCCCGCCTCTCCGACTTCGATCGGAGCCTCGAAGAAGCGGCGATGGACCTTGGCGCGAGCCCCGTCCGCACCTTTTTTGACATCACCCTGCCGATCATCGCCCCGGCTCTGGTCTCGGGCTGGCTGCTTGGTTTCACGCTTTCGCTCGACGATCTCGTCATCGCCAGTTTCGTTTCCGGGCCGGGCTCCTCGACGCTGCCCATGGTAATCTTCTCGAAAGTGCGTCTCGGCGTGTCGCCTGACGTCAATGCGCTGGCGACCATCATCATCGGTCTCGTGGCAACGGGCGTGCTCATCGCCACCATCATTCAACTGCGCTCAAAGCCCAAAAAGGCCAAGGCATAAAGCCGCCCAGAACCGATAGCCGCACGCCCCTGGGGCGCACGGTGAAAAGCGGCTTTCGCCCCGAAAAGTGTAAAAATAGAAGAGGCGAAAGCCGCTTCGCACGATCGGGATTTCTTGCGCATGCCTCGAGCGGCCCCCTTTTGGGGTCTGCGGCTGGATAATCGAGGCGGGTCTTCGCCCTCTCTCCTCTTTCTCCCCACATGGCCGGTGGTCGGCATCCACGCATCCGCCTGAGCGACCTCAAGCAGCCCGTCTCCCTGCCCGGCACTTCGTCGGTACCGCGTGTTGTCGGCAGGAATGGGGAGCATGATGACATGCCATCGCCCCCACGGGGATAAGATGGACAAGTCCACGCTGTTGCAGCGTGAAGATTTTGTGACTGGACAGGTCCGGCAAACGGGCGCAGGCTCCCCTCATGTTCAACCAACTTTAAGGAGGTGATCCAGTGTCTTTTGAGAATTCGGTACTCGAAGCAGGTCTGGGATTGAAGGTGATGTCGGGGAGTGATCTCTGCTAGCACCAACCTCCTAGGCCCTTGAGGCCTAT
>NZ_JBEVLL010000255.1:0-8488 GCF_040509215.1 Devosia sp. | reverse complement strand
GCCGGAAATGATGGGCAGGGGCGCGGCTGCGGACATGGGTTCGGTTCCCGTCTAAAAATGTCTCAGGCTGCTATGTGGCAGTTCGGTCCGGGCGATCAAGCCCGAAACCGATGGAACTGCCGATTTCAGAGCTCGGCGCGACGACGCGCGGCTTCCGGGCGCTGCGGGGCGGGCGGGGCAACGGTGCGGGTCGGCTCGAGCAGGAGGTCGGGACGCACGGGGCCAGCCGGAGCGACATGATTGCCCTGCACCAGGGTGATTTCATTGTCGAGCAGCTCGACGATCTGGCGCTCGTCGGTCACCCCGGTCGCCAGCAGGGTGACGTCGAAACGGCCCACATAGCTGGCAATATCGGAGAGGTGGAAGTCGGTATAGACGTCCGGGGAATTGATCAGCTTGCTGGCGATGACGCGGATGGTGCGCACACCCAGTTCGGAAAGATCGGCAAAATTGAGCCGCAGCGAAGTGGTGTTGGACAGCGAAAAACCCGCGCCGCGGCGCTGGATCGCCTGCAGCGCCGTACGCGCCGTCTGCATCAGCTCCTGGAATTCCACTTCGGCAACAACGAAGATCAGGCCGGTGGCAATAACGCGGTTGGCATCGAGAATGGCGAGCAACTGCTCCACCGCCGCGCTGTCGCGCACCGTCGCGCTGCTCAAGGGAATATAGAGCGAAATCGCCTGGCCGCCGGTGCGGGCGCGACGGGCAATCGCCACGGCCTCGTTGAGCGCAGTGCCGTCGATCCGCTGCAAAACGTCTTCGCCGCCATGGCGCGGCAGGAAGTCGACGGGCTCGGCAAGGTCACCATCTTCCAGCATCAGGCGCGGGATGAGGTCGTAGCCGGCGGGACGACGCTGCGGCAGCCGCGCAACGGGCTGGATATGATAGACAAGACGCTGGTTGCCCAGCGCCTGACGCACCATTTCGAGTGGGATGATCGGCTCGATGTCATCGTTGGGTCGCGGCGCCGGAACGGCGCGCGGTGCCTCGCTCGCAAATCGATCGCCCGCAGGGATGGCTGCGGGCGCTGACGCTTTTTCCTCGATATCGGCGACAGCCTCAGCCACCTGACGAATGACCGTTCCAAGCACCGAAATATCGGCTTCGATGGTTTCGAGACGCTGGCCGGGGTTCAGCTCAGACAGGGCATTGATGCGGCGGCCGAGCACGGAGCCGGCCTGGGCATCGGTCGCCAGCAGACGCGAGAGATCCTCGATACCGCGTTCGAGGCGCTTTTCCGCACGCAGCCGCAAACGGCGTTCGGTAACAAGCGTAGCAATGCATGCAACGACCAGCGCAACCAGGATCGCTTCGGCGAGCGTAAACGACAAGGCGAAGTAGGATGTTGCGCCAATCGCAAAACCCGCAAGCGCGATAAAGAGATAGACCAGAGCCTGCATGGCATCCCAGGTTCAGATTGTGGCTAGATTCGACGCACCTGTCATACCATTGCCAATGTGACGGAAAAAGCACTTAGACCCGATCCTACAGGTAAAGAACGGATTATTTACCCTGTTCGTCAACAATCCCCGCGAACGTCATGGCTGTCCGGCAACGGTCAGGCACATGGCGAAACACGAGGAATTGGGCGTAATGGCAATGATTTCGGGCCACGACAACGCGCTGAGCGGCCGGCTTCTGCTGATCGACAGCGACGCGGAAGCGGCCTCTCAGATTGGCGAATCGTTGAGCCAGGCCCTGCTCTGCACGCCTGCCGTGACCCTCGTAAAGTCCGGCCGCGAAGCCCTCGACATGCTGCGCGCCAACCGATTCGACATCATTCTGGCCGATATGCCGAGCCTGAATGACATTGCCGAGCGCGACGATGAAGGCATGGGACGCGTCGTGCGCCACGCCGAAGGCGCGCTTGTCGTTGCCATGGCCGGGGGCGCCTCAGTCACCGCCGCCGTCGGCGCGATGCGTGCCGGCGCCCATGACTATGTGACCAAGCCCATTGCCGGTCCGAGCCTTGCCACCCGCATTGGCGAACTTGCCCAGCGCCACGGTCGCCCCCGTTCGCTCGGTCTCGATACGAGCCTGCCTCAGGCCACCCCCGATTTTGCCGGCTTTGTCGGCGCGTCGAACGCCATGCAGTTCATCTATGAGCAGATCGGGCGCGTTGCGACTTCGTCTGCCCCGGTCTTCATCACGGGCGAAAGCGGCACCGGCAAGGATGTCTGCGCCGAAGCCCTACATTCGCAGGGTCCGCGCGCGGGAAAACGCTTCGTTGCCATCAATTGCGCCGCCATTCCGCGCGACCTGATGGAAAGCGAACTGTTCGGCGTCGCCCGCGGCGCTTTTACCGGCGCGCATGAAGACCGCAAGGGTGCGGCCGAGCTCGCCGATGGCGGCACGCTGTTCCTCGATGAAATCGGGGAAATGGATCTTTCCCTGCAGTCCAAGCTGCTGCGCTTCCTTCAGACCGGCACCATTTCGCGCGTCGGCGAAGCCAATATGCGCAAGGTCGATGTGCGCGTCATCTGCGCCACCAATCGCAATCCCCTGCAGATGATCACCGAGCGGAAGTTCCGCGAGGACCTGTTCTATCGCCTGCACGTCCTGCCGATCCACCTGCCGCCGCTGCGCCAGCGCCCGACCGATATCATGGTCCTCGCCCGCCACTTCCTGGCGCGCTATGCGCGCGAAGAGCACAAGGTGTTCGGCGGCTTCTCCAATGAAGCCTCCCAGCAACTCACCGCTGCCGACTGGCCCGGCAATATCCGGCAATTGCAGAACCTGGTGCGCCGCATCGTCGTCATGTTCGATGGCGGGGATATCGACATCGGCATGCTCACCGCCGCCGATATCGAGTCTCAGGCCTTTGTCCCGGTCGAGGCCCCTGCTCCGCGCGCCGAAGGCCGCCGCGCCATCCTGCCGATGTGGCAGCAGGAACAAAAGATCATCGAAGACGCGATCGCGGCCTTCGCCGGCAATATTTCCATGGCCGCCGCCGCGCTCGAAATCAGCCCGTCCACCATCTACCGCAAGCGCCAGGGCTGGGCGGAGATGCAGAAGGCCGGCTGAGGCCAGCCTCGAAACCCCCACATCCACGGTGTCATTCCCGCGAAAGCGGGAATGTCTGTTTCAGCGCAATGGATTCCCGCTTTTGCGCTAATAGAGCAGCGGTCTACGCACCCGTTCCAGCGGAGCGGCGGTAGCTGCGCAGGCCTGCAACATCAAACGCCAGCTCGCAAAACATGGCATTGGCCCAGGAGAACCATGGTCGCGTGAACTTGGTCGGATCATCGACGTGGAAGGACTCGTGCATGAGCCCCGTTCCACCGTCAGTGGCAAGCAACAGGGCCAGCAAGTCGCGCTTTTCAGCGGGATCATCGCTGGTCAGCCCCTGCACGGCCAAGGCAATCGGCCAGACTTGGTCCGGCGGCGTATGCGGACTGCCGACACCCGAGGCGGCCGTCCCGGCGTAGAAATAGGGGTTTGCCTTGCTCAGAATGCGGGAGCGGGTCGCCTGATAGATCGGGTCCGCTGCCGTGCACCAACCCAGCATGGGGAGCGAAAGAAGGCTCGGCACATTGGCGTCGTCGGCGAACAAGCTATTGCCGAGCCCATCGACCTCGTAGGCGTAGACCCGGTCTCCGCCATCGACATGCACCAGTCCGAAGCGCTCGATACCCTGTGCGATATCCTCGCGCAGGCGATCGGCGTCCTGAGCAAGAGCATGGTCGCCAAAAACCTCGGTGGCCAGTTCGGCGATATATTTTAGCGCCACCGCAGCAAAGGCGTTGCCGGGAATGTTGTAGCCGTAGACACACGCATCATCGCTCGGCCTGAACCCCGCCCAGGTCATGCCGGTATGGCCGGTGATCGGCCCAAGCCCTTCGCGCGTCAGCGTGTCGCTCGGAGGGCAATCGAGACGCCCAAAACGATAAGTCGAATTGCGCTCGTGGTCCTGCTCGGTCCGCCAAGTTTGGATGACGACCTTGGCCACATCCACGAAGCTTTGCAGATGGTCGGTTCGGCGCGTTGTCGCCCACAGATCATAGGCAAGCTGGATGGTGTAGGCGAGCGAGTCGATCTCGTATTTGCGCTCCCACACCCAGGCAGACTGCGGAAATACGTCCTTGTGTCCCGCAGCATTGCCGCCGGCGTTGAAGGCATTGGCATAGGGATCGAGCAGCACATAGTCGAGTTGGCGCCTCGACACCGCCGCAATCAAATCGGCCAAGCCAGAATCCTGGTGCGCGAGGTGCAGGAACGGGGCAAGTTGGGCCGTCGAGTCACGGAGCCACATTGCCGGAATGTCGCCCGTTATGACGAATGCCGTTCCATCGGGCAGATAAGTGACGGTCCTCGTCAGCATATCCAGGAGGCAGCGCTCGACGGTTTCGGCGACCTGCGCGCCCAGCTTGTCAGCGACCTGGCTCGAGATTTTCTGAACGATTGGATGAAACGTCTCTCCAGTCACCGCCATCTCCATTTTTCGGCACTATCAGGGAACATCCCCTTATTACATAGCTGCGGATTCGGCGCCTAGTGACGAACCAAAGCCCATCACTTATCCGCCCGCCTCCTGCCACCGCCTGACACGTCGCGCGCCTAAATCTCCTCTATCCAAAGGAGAGCCAGATGCCATCATCCCATGTCTTCATCGCCACCAGTCTCGACGGCTTCATCGCCCGTAAGGACGACGACATCGAGTGGCTGACGAGCTTTTCGAGCCTCGGTGAAGACCACGGCTACAATGCCCATATCGCAAAAATGGACGGCATCATCATGGGCCGCGGCACCTATGAAAAGGTCGTCACCTTCGATCAGTGGTACTATGAAAAGCCGGTTCTGGTGGTAAGCCGCAGCCTCGATCCGGCTTCCGTTTCCGATCACCTCAAGGACAAGGTCGAGGTCATTGCTGCGACGCCCGAAGGGGCCATGGACCTTGCCGCCTCGCGCGGCTGGCAACGCATTTATGCCGATGGCGGAAAACTCATCCAGTCGTTCCTTCGTGCGGGCTTGATCGAGGACATGATCGTCAGCCGCATTCCGATCCTCCTCGGCGACGGCATCCCGCTTTTCGGACCGCTCGATCAGGACATCGCGCTCGAGCACATCGAGACCAAATCCTTCCCCTCCGGCCTCGTGCAGTCGCATTACCGGGTCAAGCGCTAGGGCGTATCAACGCTCCAAACGTCGCGGCGTTGATGGAAAACCACCCACCGGCTGTCATCCCGGCGAAGGCCGGGACCCAGCTTGAGATCTCAGGATGGACCCCGGCCTGCGCCGGGGTGACATCGCGCGAGAGGCCGACAAAGCGCAAAATGAAGGGCTATCCCAGCGCCACGATCACCGCAGCTCCACACAACACCGCAGCCACCGGCGTCATCACCAACCGCTCAGGCATGCTGCGCGAAATGGCATTCATCACCGTCCCGACCGCCAGCAATGCAGCGATCACCCAGGTCGCCGTCCCAAGCCAGTCGCCGGTCAACGCCACGAGCCCGGCTTTGCCCAGCACGATCGCAGCAAAACCGGCATAGATCAAAATCGAAACCGCGCTGCCGATGCGCAGCCCCAGGGGCAAGCGCAGATATTGCCCGCCCCAGGCAAGACGCCCCCAAGGCGCGCCGGCGGCGAGATTGGCCTGAAACAGCGCCAACCCGATGATTAAAGCCGAAAAGATGACGGCTGCCGTCGCTGCCATTGATGCCCCCTGCCCTTGTCGCCTTTAGGTAGGTCTGGAGGCGCCGCGGTCAAGGCGTATTGGCTTCCTTGGACTTGATCCGATCGAGCCCGAGCCGATGTTCCCGCAAAATGACGGCAATGCCCGAACCGACGATGATCAATGCGCCCAGAATCATGGTCAGCGTCGGCACATCGGCGAAGATGAAATAGCCCAGCACGATGGTCAGGATCAGCGACACATATTCGAAGGGGGCGATCACCGACATATCGGCATGACGATAGGAGGAAGTCATCAGCAATTGCCCGATGCCGCCAAAGAACCCCGCACCAATCAGTAGCGCCGCCTGTTCAGGCGTCGGCCATATCCAACCGAAGGGCAGTGTCAGAAGCGAGAGCACGCTGGCGCTGATGAAGAAGTAGGTGACGATCGCCTCGGTGCGCTCGGTATGGACGAGATTGCGCACGGCCATCATCGCAAAGGCCGATAGAACGGCGGCCATAAGCGCTGCCAAAGCGCCCACTGCCTCTGCATCGCCGAGCGCTGCGCCCGCCGAAAAAACCGTCAGGCGCGGCCAGAGGATGATGACGACGCCGACCAGCCCGACAACGACTGCCGTCCAGCGAAAGAAATGTACGCGCTCATTGAGCAGCACGGCCGAGAAGATGACGATCAGGAGCGGGGTCGCATAAGAAATCGCCGTCGCCTCGGGCAGCGGCAGGCGCGTCAGGGCGAAGAACCCAAGGCTCATCGAGGCAACGCCGACAAGCCCGCGCAGGATATGCCCAATCGGGCGCTTCGTTGCAAAGGCATTGCCCAGCCGTCCCTTCCAGCCGAGATAGGCCAGAACGGGCAGCAGCGCAAAAAAGGAACGGAAGAATACCATCTGTCCCGATGGTACCGTTTGGGTCGCTTTGAGCATGGTGGCCATGCCCACGAAGAAGAAGACCGACACCACCTTGAGCATGATGCCGCGCATGGGATTTGCCGCATGCGCGGAGAAAGCTTGGGCGGGGCTTTTGTCGAGGGCGGACATGGGACACTATCCGAGCCGGACGAACGGCCTATTTAGACTGGGTTTTTTCCAGCTTCTCTTTGGCAATTCGCGCCGTGGCGAAGGCCTTGTGCTCGGGGCCCACGGCGCTGCCGGTCTTGACGACCTTGCCGTCGGCATCATGGATTTCCCAGTGCCAGTTGGCGTTGGGACCGCTGCCGCCCTTGAGGCTCAG
Organism: Devosia sp.; assembly: GCF_040509215.1. Taxonomy (GTDB): domain Bacteria; phylum Pseudomonadota; class Alphaproteobacteria; order Rhizobiales; family Devosiaceae; genus Devosia. The sequence continues at coordinate 1,624 of NZ_JBEVLL010000255.1, read as the reverse complement.
CTTGATCTGGTATGGAGATTGTTCGCTCATATCTGCCTTATGCAGCACCTCGGCCCACGAAGAAAGAGGAAAGTGGGGCAGCATAAGCGCCCCATTCTCCTTATCCGCACCGGGTTAATCTCGATGCTAACAGTGTGCTAACGCCTAGACCTCGGAAACACTCACTTTGACGCGCTCGCCGCCGAAGGTGATGAGATCGCGGATCGGCCCATAGGCGCCGTCGGCATAAGGATAATACCAGGCCTCATCGGGCCCGTCGGCGGTGAGCGTCTTGATGGTATAATAATGTGCCTCACCCTTCCCCGGCTCTTCGCGCCTTGTTTCGGAGAGTTCGAGGATACCGGGATGCACGGCATCGAGCGGCACAAAAATCTGCGGTGTCCGTCCCGCTTCTTCCAATCGCAAAGCGTTGAGCGTGCTCGCGATTTCGCCATCGTCGAAAAAGATATGCACGCGTCCGGCAATCGGGCTCACAATCGAAGTCGTCTCGTCGGCGGCCACAGCAGCCTCCTTTGCATGAGGTTCATCTCCCCGTGTTAACGCACGAACAAAATCTCCGTTCACCGAACCTTGACTCTCTCGCCGCCGCATCCCTATATCCGGTCACCTTGCTAGCACTCAGCCACTTCGAGTGCTAACAGGCCGAAATTGCATTCAGAAATGATGCCAAGAGGAAAAAATCATGGGCTTCCGTCCCCTGCATGACCGCGTGGTCGTCCGTCGCGTCGACAGTGAAGAAAAGACCAAGGGCGGGATCATTATCCCCGATACCGCCAAGGAAAAGCCCTCCGAGGGCGTGATCGTTTCGGTTGGCCCTGGCGCCCGCGACGAAAATGGCAAGATCAACGCCCTCGACGTGAAGGCCGGCGATCGCGTGCTCTTCGGCAAGTGGAGCGGCACCGAGGTCAAGCTTAACGGCGAAGACCTGATCATCATGAAGGAAAGCGACATCATGGGTATCGTCGAGGTCTAAAAGCCTCGCCTATCCAGTCGTTTAACCCATTCTAAGGAGCGCCTCACATGGCTGCCAAAGAAGTAAAATTCTCGACCGAAGCCCGCGAAAAGATGCTGCGCGGCGTCAACATCCTTGCCAATGCGGTCAAGGTGACCCTCGGCCCCAAGGGTCGTAACGTCGTTATCGAAAAGTCCTTCGGCGCCCCGCGCATCACCAAGGACGGTGTTTCGGTTGCCAAGGAAATCGAACTCGAAGACAAGTTCGAAAACCTCGGCGCCCAGCTCCTGCGCTCGGTCGCTTCCAAGACCAACGATGTTGCCGGTGACGGCACCACCACCGCGACCGTTCTCGGTCAGGCTATCGTTGTCGAAGGCGTCAAGGCTGTTGCGGCCGGCTTCAACCCGATGGATCTGAAGCGCGGTATCGACCTCGCCGTTGCTGAAGTCGTTGCTTCGCTCCAGGCTTCGTCCAAGAAGATCACTTCGTCCTCCGAAGTTGCCCAGGTCGGCACCATTTCGGCAAACGGCGAAACGTCCATCGGCGACATGATCGCTGAAGCCATGCAGAAGGTCGGCAACGAGGGTGTCATCACCGTCGAAGAAGCCAAGACCGCTGAAACCGAACTCGATGTCGTTGAAGGCATGCAGTTCGACCGTGGCTACCTCTCGC
>NZ_JBEVLL010000254.1:0-16269 GCF_040509215.1 Devosia sp. | reverse complement strand
ATTCTTGGAAAGGGCCGGGCAACCGGCCCTTTTCTTTTGCCTCGATCAACCTACATCCTCCCCGCCATGCCCAGCCTCGTCACCCGCTTCCACCTGCTGATCTTTTCGGTGACGCTGTCGATCACGGCCGTTGCCGTCCTGCGCGTGCCGGCCGAGTTCTTCTTCCCCGCCCACTGGCATGGCTCCGACGCCGACTGGCTCTGGCCCCGCAATACCGCGCTTGCCGTCGCGCCAGTCATTCAAGCCGTATTGCTGCTTGCCTTCTTCGTCCTCGGCCGCGCCCTCACGCGCAATCACATGGCCAAGGTGCGCCATATACTTGATCCTGCCCTGAGCCTCGCCCTTGCCGTGCCCGCCGCCTTCCAGTTCGGCCTCCTCTTCATGGGCATAGGTTCCGACCTCGATGTCATCCGCGGCGTCGGCTTCCTCTTCGCGGCCGTCCTGGTCCTTTTAGGGCTCGTGCTCTTCCACGCCGAGCGCCACAGCTATGGCGGCCTGCGCATGCCTTGGCCCATCCGCTCTGACAGGGCCTGGCTCATCGTGCATCGCGCGAGCGGCCTTGTTGCTGGCCTTGCTGGGGCAGGGGTGGCGGTGCTGTCCTGGGTCGATGCGGGCCCCGGGATTCTCGCCCTCGCTTTTGCGGCGAGTCTCGTCGGTCTGCCGCTCTTTGCCGGTCTGGTGAGTCTGGCCGTAAGTCGCGCCTGACAACTTCTATTCTCTCTTTCGCCCCTTCGAATGAGAAAATTCTTCTAACGCGTGAAGAAATGGAACGGCATGCGCTGCGGCAAAACTGTGGCGGGCGTATCTTCTGGCCAATCTGCAGGCATGGCGCTCAAGTTTTGAGCAACTGACCTGCCAGCCGAAAGGTCGCCTTATGTCTCCCACTTCCGTCACCGCGGCGCGCGCTCCCAAGGCGCCCAAGCCGTTTTACGCCAATTTCGGCTTCCAGGTCCTTGCGGCCATGGTCATTGGCCTCTTCCTCGGCTTCATCGCCCGCAATATGGGCCCCGATGCCGCCGGCAATGCCAATTGGCTGACGCAAACCCTCGCCACTGTCGGCTCGTCCTTCGTGTCGCTGCTGCGCGCTCTGGTGCCGGTTCTGGTCTTCACCGCCATTGTTGCCTCCATCGCCAACCTCCGCGAACTCAACAATGCGGCCAAGCTTGTCTGGCAGACCCTTCTCTGGTTCGCCATCACCGCGCTGATCGCCGTCGTCATCGGCATCGCCCTTGGCCTCCTCATCCAGCCCGGCCTCAACACCGAAGTCGCCGCTGAAGCTGCCAAGGCGCCGTCCTCGACCGGCTCCTGGCTCGACTTCCTCAAGGGCCTCATCCCCTCCAACATCTTCGGCCTCCAGGCATCGACCCGCGTCAATGACAGCGGCGCGACCACCAGCCTCTCCTTCAACGTGCTGCAGATCCTCGTGATCTCCATCGTCATCGGTATCGCCGCCCTGCGCGTCGGCCCGGCCGCCGATCCGTTCATTGCCTTCACCCGCTCGTTCCTCAAGGTCATCCACAAGGTCCTGTGGTGGGTGATCCGCCTTACGCCCATCGGCACCATTGGCCTCCTCGGCAACGCCGTAGCCGTCTACGGCTGGGATGCACTGGCCCAGCTCGGCTGGTACTCGGCTGCCATCTATATCGGCCTCGCCATCGTGCTCTTCGTCGTCTACCCGGTACTGCTGCAGGTCCATGGCCTCAACCCGATCCGCTACTTCCAGAGCGCCTGGCCCGCCATCCAGCTCGCCTTCGTGTCGCGTTCCTCCATCGGCACCCTGCCGGTCACCGAACGCATCACCGAGCAGAACCTCGGCGTGCCGCGTGAATATGCTGCTTTCGCCGTGCCGCTTGGCGCCACCACCAAAATGGACGGCTGCGCCTCTATCTACCCGGCGATCTCGGCCATCTTCGTCGCGCAGTTCTTCGGCATTTCGCTGGGCATCGAGCACTACCTGCTGATCGCCTTCGTGGCCGTCATCGGTTCGGCCGCTACGGCCGGCCTCACTGGCGCCACCGTCATGCTGACCCTGACCCTGTCCACCCTCGGCCTGCCGCTCGAAGGCGTTGGCCTGCTGCTCGCTGTCGATCCGATCCTCGACATGGGCCGCACTGCGGTCAACGTCGCCGGCCAGGCCTTGATCCCAACCATCGTTGCTAAGCGCGAAGGTATCCTTGATCAGGCAACCTACGATCGCGGCGAGAGCATCGACGCTCTCGACGACGTCCAGGCTGTTCCGGCGCAGTAAGCCGCCGCGCTGACGATCTGTAGAGAGGGGGAGGCGATGCCTCCCCCTTTTTCTCTTCAATTGTCTTGAATCCTTCGCTAAGTGAAATCCCCTAGACCTTTGAGAAGGAACGATAATGGCTGAACCGGGTGGCGTATGGGATGGTCGGCGTAGGGCCGTAACATTGGGTATGATCTCCAATGTGATCGGAGCCGTTGCTGCCGCTGGCGCCGCCATTGCAGCCTGGCTCAGTACCACGGGGCAGGGTGACTTCACTCAGTGGGCGTTGATACTGGCCGGCATCGGCGGTGTCTTCGTGGCCAAAGGCACCGTCATTCTCGCCATTGCCGAGAGCCGCCCCTACGTGCCTCATGATGGCACTGCAGAACTGAGGCAAAGCATCGGCGCTTTTGAAAGCCGCCTGTCGTCGCGTCACAAGGCCATGGCAGAGCGCCTGGAGCAACTCGAAGCCGAAGTCGCCCACCTGCGCGTTCGTAGCTGAGAAAGCTGCTAGACCGCCTTCTTGAGCGACAGCTTCTTGGCCTTCGACTTCCGCGCCACCTTGGCGGCCTTGGGCACGAAATTGGCCATCACGCGCTCGATGACCTTGATCGCCTTGTCGGTGCCGTCCTCGCTCCTGAGCTTTTCAGCGACCAGGGCGGCGTTGCGCCGATAGGAATCATTGCTGTTGAGATCGGCCAGCGCTTCGGCCAGCAGCTCAGCCGTCAGCTTGCGCAGGCGGATCGGCTTTGGTCCGCAGCCAAGTTCGTAGACGCGGCGGCCCCAATAGGGCTGGTCCATGGCCTGGGGGACGATAAAGGTCGGCCGGCCCAGATGCAGCCCGGCAGATGTGGTTCCGGCGCCGCCATGATGGACCACGGCGCTGACATAGCGGAACAGCCGGTCGTGTGGCGCCTTCTCAATCGGGAAGATGGTATCCGGCAAGTCGCGCGGGTCGATCCCGCCCCAACCGCGTGCCACGACGGCACGCCCGCCCCAAAGCGCCACGGCCTCTTTCAGGATACGGGTATTGCGCTCCGCACCAAAAGGCATTGAGCCAAAGCCGATATAGACCGGCGCCTCGCCGGCCGACAGAAACGCCTCGAATTCCGGCGTCGGCTCCCAGTGGCTGCGATCGCGCAGGTTCCAGTAACCCGTCACCAGTGCCGTCTTCGGCCAGTCGCGCGGACGCGGGCTGAGCGCCGCCGAATAGGCATAAAGCGTCGTCAGGTGCGAGCCATCCGTATTGGTGAACACCCCGCCCATATTGCGCGCCTCAAGCCCCATCAGCTCCCGGCGCAAGCGATTGCGCGGCAGGTTCCAATAGGCTTGCTGCATGGTCGCAGCGGTGTAGGACAGCTTGTTGAGCGTCGGCCCCAGATCATCGGCCACGTAATACATCGAGAGCGGAAACTCGCTCGTCGAGTTGAGGGGCTGCAACGCCGTCATGATCGCCGGCACTTTGAGCGCTTCGGCAATGTCGATGCCAAAGCTGGTGTTCATGTTGACCACGACGGCCTCGGCGCCCTGGCACATGCGCCACGCGGCGCGGGCTGCCGTGTCGATGATCTGCTGGCCCTGCTTGAGCATCCACGGGCCATTGATGAGCATCGAACTGCTCATCGCATTTTCAAATCGCGTTTCCTTGAGGAACGACTGGATGGAGGGGCCGAGCGACTGGAATTCAATTCCATAGCCCGTCACGAGGCCTTCAAATTCCTCGGTCGCACCGAGGACGACCCCATAGCCACGTTCCTGCAGCGCCAGCGAAAGCGCAATATAAGGTTGAACGTCGCCTTGCGTGCCGATCGTAACCAGGGCAATGCGCTTCAAGTTCGAACCTCACAATACGCCGTCGAGTCCGAAGGTTGTCGCCTTCCGGGCCATTTACAAGGCCCAACGAAGGAATTATGAACGGCCTGTCGATTGTTGCATTTCTTACAAAAACGACCTTCAAAGGGCAAGAGACATGGTGTCTCCATTCACTGTTGCATTGGTTCGAGCACGTCTCGCCGGCATGGTGATCGCTATTGCCGCGACGAACGCCTTCGCGGCGGCAAGCGCCCGATAGCTCTTCCCGCGTGGCCACGCTCGTGGCTGGGAAGAGCCGAATAGATCGTTACGGCCCCAAAAGGGTCCTTTTAACCCCTTCAAAACCATAATTCCGTGATAATCGGCGCCGCATCATGGCGCAGCGCTCACCGCGCGTCGCGACAGTTCAGGTCTCAAAGAGGCCTTCCGAGGAAAAAATGAGCGAAGTCTTCCATCGCATCCGCCGCCTGCCGCCCTACGTGTTTGCCCATATCGATCCGCTGAAGGCAAAGGCACGCGCCGAAGGTGTAGATGTCATCGACCTCGGCATGGGCAATCCTGATATGCCGACGCCCGAGCATATCGTGGCCAAGCTGCAGGAGACCGTGAAGGACCCGCGCACCCACCGCTATTCCACGTCCCGCGGTATTCCGGGCCTGCGCAAGGCCCAGGCGAGCTATTATGGCCGCCGCTTCGGCGTGAAGCTGAACCCCGACACCCAGGTCGTCGCGACCCTGGGCTCCAAGGAAGGCTTTGCCAACATGGCCTCGGCCATCACCGCCCCCGGCGACGTGGTGCTCGTGCCCAATCCGACCTACCCGATCCATTCCTTCGGTTTCATCATGTCGGGCGGCGTCGTCCGCTCCATGCCGGCCGATCCGGGCGAGGATTTCATGCGCGCCCTCGATCGCGGCGTGCGTCACTCAATCCCGAAACCCATCGCGCTGGTGCTGAATTATCCAGCCAACCCAACCGCTTACACGGCCGATCTCGATTTCTACACCGAGGTCGTCAAGTACTGTAAGCAGCACGACATCTTCATTCTCTCCGATCTCGCCTATTCCGAGATCTATTTCGACGAGAACAATCCGCCGCCCTCCGTGCTGCAGGTTCCGGGCGCCATCGACATCACCGTCGAATTCACCTCCATGTCGAAGACCTATTCCATGCCCGGCTGGCGCGTCGGCTTCGCCGTCGGCAATGAGCGCCTGATCGCGGCTCTGGCTCGCGTAAAATCCTACCTCGACTACGGCGCCTTCACGCCTATCCAGGTCGCTGCCGTCGCCGCCCTCAACGGCTCCGACGACGTCATCGACGAAGTCCGCAAGGTCTATAAACACCGCCGCGACGTCATGGTCGAAAGCTTCGGCCGCTCCGGCTGGGACATTCCCGTGCCGAAGGCCACCATGTTCGCCTGGGCGCCGATCCCAGCCCAGTTCGCCCACCTCGGCTCGCTCGAATTCGCCAAGCTCCTCATTCAGGAGACCGGCGTCGGCGTCGCTCCGGGCGTTGGCTTCGGTGAATATGGCGACCAGTACATCCGGCTCGCCTTCGTCGAAAACGAACAGCGCATCCGCCAGGCCGCCCGCAACATCAAGAAGCTGCTCGGCACCAAGGGCGACCAGAGCAATATCGTTCCGCTCGCCACCGCCAAGTAGTTTACGCTTTGAGGGGGCGGCATCCCGCCTCCTCGACACTCTGGGATAGACGCGTGGACGCAGATCTGAGCGCCGCAATGCAATGCGGTTATTACGATAGAGGCGTCTGCCGCTCGTGCACCTTCATGGGCACGCCCTACGCTGAGCAGCTTGAGTGCAAGATCGAGCACGCCCAAAACCTGCTCGCCGCATGGCCTGAGGCCGTCTGGCTCCCACCTATGACAAGTCGCCCCGAGGCCTTCCGCAACAAGGCCAAGATGGTGGCCGGCGGCACGCCCGATGCACCCACCCTCGGCATTCTCGATGCCACCCAACACGGCGTCGATCTCACCGGCTGCGGTATTCTTGCCCCCGGCCTCCACGCGGCCTTCGAGCCAATCAAGGCTTTCATCTCCCGCGCGCGCATCACGCCCTACGACGTTCCCACCCGCCGCGGGGAACTCAAATATGTGCTGCTCACCGAATCCGCCGACGGCGAACTGATGCTCCGCTTCGTGCTGCGCTCGACCGAAGCCCTCGGCCGCATGCAAAAGCATTTGTCCGGTCTGCTGATCGATCTGCCGCAACTAGCCGTCGTCACCGCCAATATCCTGCCCGAGCACAAGGCCGTCCTCGAAGGCGATGAAGAGATCGCGCTCAGCGGCGGCGAGACATTAGCCATGCGCCTCGGCGATCGTGTCCTGCATCTGCGGCCCGCCAGTTTCTTCCAGACCAACACCGAAATCGCCAGGGGCCTCTATCTTCAGGCGCAAGAATGGGTCGACGAAGTCGGCGCTCAATCGATCTGGGATCTCTACTGCGGGGTAGGGGGCTTCGCCCTCCACGTCGCCGCGCCCGGTCGTCGCGTCCACGGGGTGGAACTCAGCGAACCTGCCGTGCAATCCGCGCGCCTCAGCGCCGCCGAAGCCGGGCTCGATGACGTAACTTTTGCCGCAGGCGACGCGACCGCGCTGGTCGCGGGTGAAGCGCCCGACACCATCATCGTCAACCCGCCGCGACGCGGCCTCGGCGACAGGCTTTGCGAAACCCTCGAAGCATCGGGCGCAAAAACCATCATCTACTCGAGCTGCAACGCGGTCACCCTCGCACGAGACATCGCCGCCATGCCCGCCTACGAACCCAAAGTCATCCGTCTCTTCGACATGTTCCCCCAAACAGACCACTATGAGGCAATGGTGCTACTGACCCGCCGCTCCGCGCTGGACTGAGGTCGACCACCAAAAATTACATGACAAGAAGTATCACCTTTCGTATGGAGGAGGTCTTCCATACAGAAGGTGATCCATGATCCTCCGTTCGCTGGTTTTCGCCACCCTTTTGGCCGCGACGCCGACCCTGGCGCTTGCCCAAAGCTTCCCCGTCACGCTCGAGCACGCCTGGGGCGAAACGACGATCGACACCGAGCCCAAGCGGATCGTCACCTGGGGCTGGGGCAATGAAGACGCCGTCATCGCCCTCGGCGTCACCCCGGTCGGCATTCCTTTCCACGCCTATGGCGGCGGCGAAGATGGCATCAAGCCCTGGATCGAAGAAGCACTCGCCAAGGTCGAGGGTGAAAAGCCGACCGTTCTCGCCAATGGCTCCGAGCCTGCCTTCGAACAGATCGCCGCGCTCGAACCCGATCTGATCCTCGCTGTTTTCTCCGGCATCACCGAAGAGCAGTATGCGCTGTTCTCCGCCATCGCCCCCACGGTCGCCTATAGCGGCGATGCCTGGTCCACGCCGTGGCAGGATGTGACGACGACCATCGGCAAGGCTCTGGGCAAGGCAGATGAAGCCGAGGCACTCGTTGCTGAAACGACCGCCTGGCTCGAAGGCGAAGTCGCCAAGCACCCGGCGCTCAAGGAAATCACCTTTGCCAGCGCCAACGACTACGATGGCTCCATTGCCGTCTACGCGCCGCTCGATGCGCGCATGAAATTCCTCACCGATCTCGGCCTGACCCTTGATCCCAGCGTCGCCGAAAACGCTCCTGACGACGGCGCCTTCTACTATTCGCTCAGCTACGAACTGTTCGACAGCCTCAAGGGCGATATCTTCGTCACCTACTACGAAGAGCAGTCTGCGCTCGATGAATGGCTCGCAAAATCCTACGCGGCCAATTATCCGCCCATCGTCAATGGTGGCCTTGCCGCCCTCGTCGGCACCGAGAACGTCGCCGCCGTCTCCCCGCCAAGCGTGCTGTCCCTTCATTGGGGCTTCCCGACCTATCTCGATGTCTTGGCTACCGCTGCCGAAAAGGTCACCGGCCAGTAAGCCGTCGAAATCAAGGAGTAACACCATGCGTTCGCTCACCGGGGCTCTCGCCCTCGCCACTGCCGTAAGCGTCTCCGCGCCGGCCTTCGCCGCCGACACCTTCCCGGTCACCATCGAACACGCGCTCGGCTCGACGACAATCGAAGCGAAGCCCGAACGCGTCGTCACCTGGGGTTGGTCTGCTCAGGACGTGGTAATCGATCTCGGCGTCGCCCCGGTCGGCATCCCCTTCTTCGCCTATGCTGGCGGCGAAGATGGCCTTCTCCCCTGGACGGAGGCTGCCATTGCCGAACACGGCTTTGCCACGCCCACCATCCTGCCCAACGTCACCGAGCCGCCAATCGAAGCCATCGCGGCTCTCGCGCCAGACGTGATCATTGCGCCCTATTCAGGCCTGACACCGGACGAATATGCGCTCCTGAGCAATATCGCTCCCGTCGTCGCTTATCCCGACAAGCCCTGGTTTGCCGGCTGGCAGGATGTCGTCACCCTCACCGGCAAGGCCCTCGGCCTCTCCGCCGAGGCCGATAAGCTGGTCACAGACACTCAGGCCTTCCTCGCAGCCGAGATCGCCAAGTATCCAGATGCCAAGGGCACGGTCTTCGCCAATGTCGTCAATCGCAACGACGGCCAGGTCTCCGTTCGCCTCGAAGGCGACCCGCGCGTCCAGCTCTTTGTAGATATCGGCCTCGTCTCCGCGCATGAACCAAGCGAAGCCATCCAGAACGACACCGGCATTTCCTATTTCGTCAGCTACGAGAACTTCGACAAGATTCCGGCCGACATGCTGCTGAGCTTCTTCAATGACCAGAAGTCTGCCGACGATTTCTTCGGCATGGATCTGATCAAGCTCTCTCCGCTGGTCGCCAAGGACGCCTATACCAAGCTCGTCGGCGACGAGATCACCATGGCTGTCAGCGGCGCCGTCACCCCGGTCTCGCTGCGTTGGGGCTTCCCCCAGGTTGCCGCCGAAGTCGGTCGCGCCGCTACGGCCGCCAAGGCGCAGTAATCCCCTGCGAAAGCAAGCATAACAACTGCCTGGCCGTCAAAATGCCTATTGACGGCTAGGCAAGTTCCTATGCACATGTCGCCCACCATGAGCGATATCCAGTCCTTCCGCCAATCCGTCGAATCTTTCATCTCCGCACGCGGTTGGACCCCCACCCGTTTCGGTCGCATCGTTGCGGGCGATCCGCTCTTTGTTTTCGACCTGCGCGATGGTCGTGAGCCGCGCAGCGAAACGCGCGCCCGCATCCTCAAGGCCATGAGCGAGTTCGGCGAAACGGAAGCCCAGACGCCGCTCCGTATCGGCGTTGCCGGCCTTGGCAATGTCGGCGCCACTCTGGTGCGCATCCTCCAGAAAGACGGCGCCGAGCTGAATAAAAAACTCGGCCGCCAATTGCAGGTGACCGCCGTTGCCGCGCGCTCGCGTTCCCGCGACCGCGGCATTGATATTTCTGGGCTCGAGTGGTTCGACGATCCGGTCGCCCTCGCCAAGTCAGACAGCATCGATCTCTTCGTCGAACTCATCGGCGGCGAAGATGGCCCGGCCTTCGCCGCGGTCAAATCCGCCCTCGAAATCGGCCGCCCTGTCGTCACGGCCAACAAGGCTCTCCTCGCCAAGCATGGCGTTCTTCTCGCCAAACTCGCTGAAGAATCCGGCGCCCAGCTCGGCTTCGAAGCCGCCGTGGCCGGTGGCATTCCCGTCATCAAGACCCTCCGCGAAGGCCTGGGCTCCGCCCGCATCGCCAAGGTCTTTGGCATCATGAACGGCACCTGCAATTACATCCTGACGCGAATGGGCAATGAAGGGATCACCTTCGCCGCCTGCCTCAAGGATGCGCAGGCGCTGGGTTACGCGGAAGCCGATCCCACCTTCGACGTCGAAGGCTTCGATACCGCCCACAAGCTCTCGATTCTGGCCACGCTTTGCTTCGGCTACGAGATCGCCCCCGACAAGATGCGCATCGAAGGCATTTCGCGCATCACCCAGCACGACATCCAGGTCGCCGCCGACCTCGGCTACAAGATCAAGCTGCTCGGCATTGCCGAGCGCACCGAGAACGGCATCGAGCAGCGCGTCCACCCCACCTTCGTGCCCAAGGGTTCGGCCATTGCCGGCGTCGATGGCGTCATGAATGCGGTGGCGCTGGAAACCGACCACGTCCACGAACTGCTGCTCGCCGGTCCCGGTGCCGGCGGCCCGCCGACGGCCTCCTCGGTTCTTTCCGACATTCTCGACATCGCCCGCGGCACCCGCGTCCCGCCGCTTGGCGTGCCGAGCGACGAACTGTTGCCCTATCGCGATGCGCCCGCCCGCGCGCATGAGGGTGGCTTCTACATCCGCCTCGCCGCCAAGGATGTTCCCGGCGCACTCGCCGCCATCACCACCCGCATGGGCGATCGGTCGATTTCCATCGATTCGGTCATTCAGCGGTCCGATCTTGCTGCTAAGGCAGTGGCGCCCGATGGGTCGTCCACACGTACTGTGGTGATGATTACCCAACAGACTTTGGAATCATCCGTGCGCGAAGCGCTTGCGCAAATCGCCGCGGACGGCTTCATAGTTGGCGAACCGCAGCTAATTCGCATCGAAAAGCTCTGACACCCTCCCGGTGCCAGGCACCGGGAGAGAAAATGAAGCTCAGCAAGGCCGATGACGGCAAATCGCCGGCACACCTCCATCGCTCGCTGACCCTCGAAATGGTGCGCGTCACCGAGCGCGCCGCCATCGCCGCTGCCGAATGGCGCGGCAAGGGCGACGAGAAGGCGGCCGACGAGGCTTCCGTAAAGGCCATGCGCGCCGAGCTCGACCGCGTTTCCATCGCTGGCCGCATCGTCATTGGCGAAGGCGAGGAATTCGAATGCGATGATCTCTATGTCGGCCAACCCGCCGGCATCGGCGAAGGCCCAGAAGTCGACATCGCCGTCGATCCCCTCGAAGGCGTCACCCTCTGCGCCAAGAACCAGCCCGACTCGCTCGTCGTCCTCGCCATGGCCGAGCGCGGTGGCCTCCTCAACGTTGCCCGCAACGTCTACATGCACAAGATCGCCATCGGCGCCGAATACCCCGCCGACACGGTCAGCATCGAGTGGTCAGCCACCGAGAACGTCAAGGCGCTGGCCAAGGCCAAGGGCGTGCCCGTCTCCGAAATCACTGCCATCGTCCTGGATCGCCCGCGTCATGCGGGCCTTCTCGAAGAACTCCGCATGGCCGGTGTCTCGGTAAAACTCCTCAGCGATGGCGACATTGCCGGCGTCATCCACGCGGTGAACACCGAAGATACCGGCGTCGATATCTATCTCGGCTCCGGCGGCGCCCCCGAAGGCGTGCTTGCTGCGGCAGCCCTGCGTTGCATCGGCGGCCAGATGCAGGGCAAGCTCATCCTCGACACCCCCGACAAGCGCACCCGCGCCCGCGAAATGGGCATCACTGATGCCAACCGGGTCTACAATGTCGGCGATCTCGCTTCCGGCGACGTTCTCTTCTCCGCCACCGGCATCACCGACGGCTCCCTTGTCGAAGGCGTAAAACTCCGCCGACAGTGGGTCGAAACCTCAACCGTCGTCATGCGCTCCTGGAGCCAGACCACCCGCTGGATCAAGGCCCGCCACGCGCGCTAACTCGCCTCTTCACCTCTCCCTCCAGGGGGAGAGGTCGACGGCGTAGCCGTCGGGTGAGGGGGCCTTACTACTTCCCGGCACTTACTTCGAAGAACGTCGACGCCACCCGCTCGCCCCGCCACGTCGCCAGCACCTTCTCCACATTCTCCTCGACGCCATCGCCCGTTTGCAGCTCCAGATCATACCGACGCCCCTCGTGGATCGTCAGCGCATCCTGTTCCGCGCTGCCCACCGGCCGATCCCCGCGCTCCAGTTCCCGCCTATTGAGCTCCTCCACCGGACAATGTAGCGCCACGAACAGCACATCGAACGGCCGGAAAAGCTCCGTCAATTCGCCCTGCCAGCCGGGCGTATCCAATATGTGTTCGACGATGAGATTGTTCCCCGCTGCCGCATATGCAGCCAGCGACGCGTGATACCCGGCGAAGAACGACGCCCGCATATCGCGCCACCGAAAATCCCCCGCCTTCACCCGACCCAATGGCAACACACCCGAGTCGCGAAGATGGTCGATAGAAATGTGCCAGAAGGGCCGTTCGATCCGCTCCTGCAACAGCCGCGCCAGGGTGGATTTGCCGCTGCTCGACGCGCCGTGCAGGAAAATGATGCTCGCTTTGCCCGTCATCGGCCGCTCCCAAAATTGCCCGGCGCAACAAGCATGCACACACAACCTCCGGCAACCCCTTTCCCCTCTTCGCTAAATCGCCTAACACCAGCCTATGCTGGAAACGCGCCGCAATTTTCTGGATGTCAGCCAGTCGGTCCTTGGCCGCGCCTGGGTCGACAGGCTCGACGTTGCTGGCGCGCGCATGGCCACGGCCATCGCCCAGCGCGCCGGCATTTCCGATATTCTGGCGCGCATTCTTGCGGGCAGGGGCGTCGACATCGATAGCGCCCAGACCTATCTCGAGCCCACCATCCGCAACCTGATGCCCGATCCGTCGACGCTGACGGCCATGGACGACCTTTCCGAGCGCCTCGCCCGCGCCATCGCTGACAATGAATCGATTGCCCTGTTCGGTGACTATGACGTCGACGGCGCCAGCTCCTGCGCCCTCATGGTGCGCTACCTCGCCCATTTTGGCCTTACCCCGCAGGTGCATATCCCCGACCGCATCTTCGAAGGCTATGGCCCCAACATCGCCGCCATGGACAAGCTGATCGATGCCGGCGCCTCGCTCATCATCACGCTCGATTGCGGCACCACCAGCGATGGCCCCATTGCTCACGCTCGGGCGCGCGGCGTGGACGTGTTGGTCATCGACCACCACCTTGCCGATCACGACCTCCCGCCGGCCACGGCCCTGGTCAATCCTAACCGCCCGGATGATATTTCCGGCCTCGGCTATCTCTGCGCCGCCGGCGTCACTTTCATGGTTCTGGTCGCCGTAAACCGCGCCCTGCGCCAACGCGGCGATACCGGCCTGCCGGATCTACTGAAACTGCTCGATATCGTCGCCCTCGGCACTGTCTGCGACGTGGTGCCTCTTGTCGGCCTCAACCGCGCCTTCGTCCTCCGCGGCCTCGAAGTCGCCCGCCGCGGCGACAATCAGGGCATAGCCGCGCTCGCCTTGGCCTCCCGCGTCAGCGGCCCGCTCAATCCCTATCACCTCGGCTTTCTCATCGGCCCGCGCATCAATGCCGGCGGCCGCATCGGCAACGCCGCCCTCGGCACCCAGCTCCTGGCGCTCGACGACGAGCACCAGGCCCTCGTCATCGCAGCAAAGCTCGATGAGCTGAACACCGAACGCCAGCGCATTGAGGTCGAAGCCGTCGAAGAGGCCACATCTGTCGCCGCGGCCGAAATCGGATCGGGCGAGGGGCCTCCGATCCTCGTCCTCGCTTCGGCCAATTGGCATCCGGGCGTCGTTGGCCTCGTCGCCGCGCGCCTAAAAGAGCGCTTCGATCGCCCCGCCTTCGCCATTGCGCTCCACCCCGATGGCACCGGCACCGGCTCCGGCCGGTCCATGCCCGGTGTCGATCTCGGTAGCGCCGTCATCGCCGCCGTCGACGCCGGCCTGATCCCCAAGGGCGGCGGTCACGCCATGGCCGCCGGCGTCACCCTCCGCCCCGGCGACCTCGGCCCCTTCCGCTCCTTCATTTCGGATCAGTTGAGCGGCAGCGTCACCACCGCCCGCGCAGCCTCCGCCCTCAAGGTCGATGCCGCTCTGACCGCGCGTGGCGCCACTGTCGACCTTCTCCACAATATCGAACGCGCTGGCCCCTTCGGCTCCGGCAATCCCGGCCCGGTCTTCGCCTTCCCGTCCCACAAGGCGCGCTTTGCCCAGGTCGTGGGCAAGGGTGGCCATGTCAGCTTCACCCTCGCATCCGACGATGGCGCCAAGCTCAAAGCCATCGCCTTCCGCGCCGCCGGCACGCCCTTCGGCGATATCCTGCTGCGCGATGCCGACCAGCCGCTCCATTTCGCCGGCAGCCTTTCGCTCGATCACTATCAAGGCCGCGAACAGGTCCAGTTCCGCCTGACCGATATCGCGCGCATTCCTCGATAGCGAGGAAACTTCATCTGATCCAATGCGTTACTCGCCTCGTAGTCAGTTCGAGACTACGCGAGGACTAATCACGTGCGTGCTTCATCCAGTGCTTTCACCAATGCCGGGAGCCAAGGCTTTTCAGTCGCTTGGCTTGTTTCCCGGAATCAGTGTTTCAGCCACTCCCCAGAGCTTTTCGACACCCGCGCACCCCGCGCCAGCCGTCCCGTCGACACCATCAAACTGCTGCTTGCATATCCGTTAATGCCCGTTAAACTATTGATGGGCATCCACTGGGAAGCACTACTGCTTCGGCTCAAGGGGACGCCCCCGAGACCGAGGTCGACCAAAAAGCTTGGCTCGCTCCGGTCCGCATCGCGATTGTTGGGTGCACCGGCGCAATGAGTAAAACAGCAGTAGACCACTCCAATACCGGCGTTACGCCCTGGACGCGTTTTGCCTCCTTTCTGGTCGAGAAGATTGGCTTTGCCCTGATTGGTCACCCCAAGTTCGGGGCAGTGACCGTCATTTTGCCCAATGGTCGCACGCGGACCATCGGCAATACCAAGACGGGCGAACACGCCGTCCTGCGAATCAATAATTTCAACGTCATTACCGAGGCCATGCGCCGCGGCACCGTTGGCTTTGCTGCAGCCTATATGAACGGCGATATCGAGGTCGACGACCTCACAGCGCTGTTCCGCTTCTTCCTGCAAAACCGCGACATGTTCGAGAGCGCCGGCAAGGGCTTCTTCCGCCGCGCCGCCACGGACCTCCATTATCACCTCTCGCGCCGCAACACGCTCGAAGGCTCCAAGAAGAACATTGCTGAGCACTACGACCTCGGCAACGACTTCTACGGCCAGTGGCTCGACCCCTCGATGACCTATTCCTCGGCGCTTTTCACCTCTGGCGACCAGAGCCTGGAGGCCGCGCAGGTGGCAAAATATCGCCGCGTCGCCGATATGGCCGGCGTCACGCCGGGCTCTTCCGTGCTGGAAATCGGCTGCGGCTGGGGCGGCTTCGCCGAAACCGTCGCCAGGGACTATCAGGCCAATCTGCGCGGCATCACGCTCTCCGCCGAGCAGCTCAAATACGGGCAGGATCGTCTGGCGCGCCAGGGCCTCGACAATTTCGCCAAGCTCGTCTTCGAGGACTATCGCCACACCGAGGGGCAGTTCGACCACATCGGCTCCATCGAGATGATCGAGGCGGTCGGCGAGGACAATTGGCCGAGCTATTTCCAGACCATCCACGACCGGTTGAAGCCGGGCGGCACCGCCGCAATCCAAGCCATCACCATCAATGAAGCCGATTTCGACGGCTACCGCAGCGGCCCCGATTTCATCCAGCGCTACATCTTCCCCGGCGGCATGCTGCTGACCAAGACGGTGATGCGCGAATTTGGCGACAAATACGGCCTCGTTCTCGAAAACGTCGAGACCTTCCGCCTCTCTTACGCCAAGACGCTAAAACTCTGGCGCGAGCGTTTCCTCGAACGCTGGCCCATGATCGCCCCGCTTGGCTACGACGAAACCTTCAAGCGCAAATGGGTCTATTATCTGAGCTATTGCGAAGCCGGTTTCACCGAAGGCTCCATTGACGTCGGCATCTATCAGTATCGCAAGCCAGCCGCCTGACGGACGGAACACCCACTTTCGCCCACCATGTCATCCCCGCGAAAGCGGGGATTTCTGTTTCCGCCAGTGAGATCTCCGTTTTCGCGAGAGTGGCCCCCGGCGCTTGAAAATGGCTGTGCCTCCACTGGCCCGTGCACCCAAAACTTGACTTGACCAATCAGTTTTGCGCGGGCAGAAAACCTCCACTTTTCGAGGTGAGCCAATGACCCTTCGCGCCTTCGCTCTCGCAGCCCTGTCGTCGCTCGCATTGGCTACCGCCGCTCATGCCGAGCCATGGACCTACACTGATGGTTCCGGCCAGACGGTCACCCTCGATGCAGCCCCACAGCGCATCATCGCCAGCCAGGACGCTGCCGCCGGTCTCATCCCGCTCGGCATTCGCCCCGTCGGCATCTATGCCGATGGCCCCATTGCTGATGCCAAGGCTCTGCAAGGGCTCGATCTCACCGGCATCGAAATCATCGGTCAGGCCTGGGGCGAGGTCGACATCGAGAAAGCCGCCGCCCTCAATCCCGATCTTGTCCTCGCCGAATGGTGGGATCGCAATGCGGCTTGGTCGGGCG
>NZ_JBEVLL010000253.1:0-6166 GCF_040509215.1 Devosia sp. | reverse complement strand
CGGGGGTAACCTATGTGGCAGGTACGGATGCCGGTTGGCGCTACACGCCCACCGACTCGATGGTGGTGGAGCTCGAGATGATGAACCGCGGCGGCATGACCACGGCCGAGGCGCTCTTCGCCGGAACCGGCGGTGCGGCGGATGCGATCCGCATCGCCGACCGCGCCGGGCGCCTGCTGGTGGGGCGTCCCGCCGATCTGATCGTCAGCAAGGGCGATCCCCTGGCCGATCTCGACGCGCTGCGCGATCTCGCTCTGGTCATGCAGGATGGTCGCCTTCAGCAGGCAACGCCGCGCAAGGACTTCGCCCCCGCCTCGCAAATCTGCCCGGTCTGATCCGGGCCGTTCGCCACGTCCCGGTTCGTGCCATCATTCAGGAGAGCCAAGATGAACGATCCCGTCCCCTCCGCCATCGCCGTGGATCCTATTCTGGAAGTGCGCGATCTCTGCACCGTATTCGACACGCCTGCCGGGCAGGTGCGCGCGGTCGACGGCGTCAGTTTCACGCTCGGTGCACGGCGCAGGCTGGGCGTGGTTGGCGAAAGCGGATCGGGCAAAAGCATTGCCGCGATGTCGATTTTGCGGCTCCTCGATTCGCCCGGCCGGATCGAGCGCGGCGAGATCCTGTTCCGCGGCCGCGATCTGCGTGGGCTCAGCGATCGCGAATTCCTTGCCTTGCGCGGCCGTGACCTCTGTCTCGTCTTTCAAGATCCTATGTCGGCGCTCAATCCGGTCTACCGGGTGGGACGGCAGGTGGGCGAGCAGATTCTCGCCCATCGGCGGCTTTCGAAGGCTGAGCTGCGGGCAGAGGTGGTGGAACTCTTCCGTCAGGTCGGTATTCCCGATCCTGATCGACGCTTCGATGAATATCCCCACAATCTCTCGGGTGGCATGCGCCAGCGGGTTGTGATCGCCATGGCGATGGCCAACAAGCCGGATGTCCTGATTCTGGACGAGCCGACGACAGCGCTCGACGTGACCATCCAGGCGCAGATCCTCGATGTCATACGGGGATTGACCGAGACCACCGTCATGCTGATCACGCATGATTTCGGCGTGGTGCGCGAGATCTGTGACGAGGTGGTGGTGATGTATGCCGGTCGCGTCATGGAACAGGGGCCTTTGGAGGAGGTGACGGCGCGGCCGCGGCACCCCTACACGCGCGCGCTGCTCGCCTCGATGCCTGGGCTCGCCGAGCGCGGAAAGCCGCTTTTTGCCATTCCCGGCACGGTGCCGAGCCCGTTCGATCTGCCGCCGGGCTGCGGCTTTGCACCGCGCTGTACCCATGCCACCGCGCGCTGCGCCACCCGCCCGCCGCTTTTCGCGGCCGGGACCGGCCATCTCTCTGCCTGCTGGCTTCAGGAGACCCTGACCAATGACTGATCTTTCCCTTTCGCAGGCTTGCGCCGACCCACTTCTCGAAATGCGCGACCTCAAGCTGTGGTATCGGGTCAGAGCAGGAGGCCTTAGCGGTAAACCTGAATTCGTGCGTGCGGTGGATGGCATCACACTCGACATCCGCCGCGGCGAGACATTGGGCCTTGTGGGCGAGTCCGGCTGCGGCAAAAGCTCGCTCGGCCGCACCCTGATGCAACTGGAAAAGCCGACAAGCGGGCAGGTGCTGTTCGAAGGGCGGGACATGGCCACCGCCCGTGGCGCAACCAGCCTGGCGCAACGCCGGGCGATCCAGATGATCTTTCAGGATCCGCGCGGCAGCCTTGATCCGCGCATGAAGGTGCGTCGCCTCATCGGCGAGGGGTTGGTGATCGCCGGTGTGCCTCGCGAGGAGCGTAGGGCACGGGTGGAGGCACTGGCAGAACGCGTCGGCCTGCGTCGTGAACATCTGGACCGCTATCCGCATGAATTCTCGGGCGGCCAGCGGCAGCGGATCGGCATCGCCAGGGCTCTGGCACTGCGGCCGAAGCTTGTCGTGGCCGACGAGCCGGTGTCGGCGCTTGATGTCTCCGTGCAAAGCCAGGTTCTGAACCTGATGTCGGAGCTAAAAGCCGAATTCGGCCTTTCCTATCTCTTCATCGCCCATGACCTTGGCGTGGTCGAATATATCTCCGACCGGGTCGGGGTAATGTATCTTGGTCAACTCGTTGAGCTTGCCGATGCAGAGGATCTCTATGCCGATCCGCGCATGCCCTACACAGAAGCGCTCCTTTCTGCGATCCCGGATGCTGCGCGGCAAAGTGGGCGGCCACGCATCGTGTTGAAGGGAGACCTGCCAAGTCCGCGCAACCCGCCATCTGGCTGTCCCTTCCGCACCCGCTGCTGGAAGGCGACGGCCGAATGTGCCGCCAGCCGGCCCGCGCTGCGTGAGGTCAAGCCGCGCCACTGGGCGGCTTGCCACTACGCCTGAATAATTCAGCCACAGATGCGCAACAGGTCCTTCAGCACGGCCGCTGCGGTGGCACGGGGTTCCTCGCCATGTCCGGTGCAGAAGACTTCGCCCATGTCCCGGCTGGTGATGCTCACCGCCTTGGCACCTCCCTCCACCCCGGCGAAAGGATGGGTCATCGGGAAGGCGCGGATCCCAACCTCGGCCCGCGTTCCCTTGCCCGTCAGTTCCAGCCGGGCGACCTGCTTCGGCACCTCGCCTCTGGCGCGCCAGTGAGCGAACTGGGCGGGCGTCAGCGCACCCAGATCCTGTCGCGCAATATCGTCGAGCTTCAGCGACAGGCCCAGCCCGAAGTTCGCGAGAAGCAAAAGCTTCGCAGCCGCATCATACCCTTCGGTATCGTTGCGATGATCTGCCTCGGCAACCCCGGCCTCGCGAGCGGCGGAAAGCGCGACCTCGAAGCTTTGTCCGTCGCGGGCCATCGCGGTCAGAAGCACGTTGGAAGTGGCGTTAAGGATTCCTTCCACCCGGAACACACCAGCTCCGCGATGACTGTCGGCCAGAAGATCCAGTGCCGGCAGTGCTGCCGCGGCCGCGGCACTGATCCGCAGTTGCACCTTTCTGGCCGCAGCCTCCGCGCGCAGCGCGATCCCCTCGCGTACCAGCGCCGCCTTGGAGGCGACGACGACATGGCTGCCCGCGCCGAGCGCCGCGCGGATATAAGACGCCGCGGGCTCGCCGCTCTGATAATCACTGGGGCCGGCCTCGATCGTGATGTCCGGGGCGGCGGCGATCAGCGCAGCGGGCCCGGTTGGGCCGGTCAGCGCCGTTGGCTCAAGCGCCCCAAGCCCGGCGGAATCGGTCGCACCGCCTCGTCGTCCGAGCAGCGCCACCAACCGCAGATCGCGCCCCGCAGCCAGATCTTCCGCGCGACGTTCGCCAACCATCTGCGCCACCATGCGGCCGACATTGCCATAACCGGCGATTGCAATTCTAATGGTCTTCATAAGTGATGGTCCTCGTGCACTTGCGTCGGCAAGCAGCTTGCATTCGGCCAAGATTATTCTGTTATACAAAACTAGAACAGAGGAGTTGAGATGGAAATCTTCGTCGACCGCGGTGCGGGCATGCCGATCCGGCACCAGATTCGCGGAACGATCGAATTCGCCATCTCCAGCGGTGCGCTGTCCGTGGGCGAAGCGTTGCCTTCGGTGCGCGAACTGGCGGAAAAGCTGGGCGTCGCGCCGATGACTGTCAATCAGGCTTACGGTG
Source organism: Devosia sp. (assembly GCF_040509215.1). Classification (GTDB taxonomy): domain Bacteria; phylum Pseudomonadota; class Alphaproteobacteria; order Rhizobiales; family Devosiaceae; genus Devosia. The sequence continues at coordinate 2,551 of NZ_JBEVLL010000253.1, read as the reverse complement.
ATTTGAAGAAAGACGGGTTGATAGAGGCAAGGGCTGGCGCGGGTACATTCGTAGCCTTCAGCGCCCGTTCGCAAGAGGCAGAAAATCCGTCGAGCACCTCGCTGCATGCCGAAATCGACCAGCTGGTGGACCGTGCCCGCAAGGCAGGCATCTCGCTGCGCGATCTCGGTTTGATGATACAGGCAAGGTTGGCCTTTCTTTCCAGCAACGCGGTAAAGCCACGCATCGTCGTTGTAGGGGGCTTCCGCACCTCCACCGAGGACTACGCCGCCCGCATCGCCGCGCAGATCGGCAGCAATTTCACCGTGGAGGCGGTTGCGATCAGTGAACTGGAGCGCGACCCGTCACTACGCCAGCGTCATGCCGGCGCGGATGTGGTGGTGACATTTCTGACCATGCGCCGTCGTCTGCTCGAATTGATGCCGACGGCCGAGATCGTCACCATCCGATTCATTCCCTCGGAAGAGACGCGGCGCTCGCTCGCTTCACTATCGCCGCAGTCGCGGCTGGGCGGCATAGCCCGTGTCACACCGTTCCTGCCGGTACTCAGCTCGGGCCTGAAACGTTTCGCTTCCCATTGCCATGACATCCGTCTGGCGCTGGAGGACGGGCCCGACCTTGCCCAGCGCATGGCCGACCGTTCGGTGATCATCTATGCCACCGGCTCGGAGGGGGTGCTGCCTCTGATGCCGGCGCAGGCGACCAAGATAGAATTCCGTCATATTCCCGATCCGGGTGATGTGGAGCGGCTGGTCGAGACCCTCGTTCAACGCAGTTAGAGGCCAGGGCTGGCGAGGTATTCGGCGAAATATTCCTCGGGCTCGACCATGCGATCGATCAAACCATAGCGGTGGGCTGTCTCGGCGAAGACGCGCAACGCACGGTGGTTGGCAGCGGTCAGCCCATGGCCGTAAGGCCGCTCTCCCATCAAGGTTCGAAGCCGTGGTCGTTCCTGATACATGAAGGGTGCCGCATCGGGAAAGCCGTCCTGTCCCGCGTCAAAGGCCGCATCCGAGGCCTCGAAGGCTTCGGTCAGGGCAGGGGCGATCCATGGATGAGCCTCCCAGACCGCGCGGCGCAGGATGATCAGATGCATCGGCGGAAAGATTCCGGTGGCGCGGAAGCCTGCCTCCTCCTCGGCCCGGCTGTCGGGGAACAGGCGGATGACCGGACCGGCCACGGGGTCGAAGCCGTTGGGCAGAGGCGGGCTCCAGAGAGCATCGATCCTACCCTCGGCCAGCATTTTCGACATCGGCTCCGGCGCGGTTTCGACATGTGCGGGAAAGGCTACCTTCTTGCTTTCGCCCGGCTGGTTCACGTCTCCCACCACCCATTGCACAGCATCGGGCGAGACGCCCATCCGCTCCATCGCCTGACGGTACCAGATCGCGCCGCTGGCGCCCCAGCTGTAGAGCCCCACGCGGCGACCGGCCAGATCCGACGGTTGGTGCACCGATCCGCCCTGGCGGACATAGAGATCGCGCTCGATGAAGCCGCGCAGCACGAAGACCGGCAGCGCCACCATAGAGCGGTCGCCTTTTGCCATGCGGATCAGGTGCGCTCCCATTGAGCTTTCGCCGCCGTCAAAATCCTCGGTAGTGTTCACCTGACCCATCAGTGCATTGCGCATATCCCAGGAGCCCCCGCGCCCCAGCGTCAAGGTCAGCGCAATGCCTTCCGGCCGGACCAGGCCAGCGGCAAGCGGTAGCAGGCGCATGTAATCAGCGCTGGCAAGGTGAAGGGGGAGATCGGTCATTATGTTGTCCCGTAGTTTCAAGCAGCAGAGAGCGCTCGGCGTCCTCCGTCCTGCTTGTTTTAACAAGTTGGCCAGTTCTCAGGCCATTCCCGGCTCGGCGCGGTGGGCTTCCGTTTCATCTCTCGCAGCCGGTTCGGCTGCGAGCCTTTCGTCATGCTCCATTCAGGCGCTGGTCAACGAGCGTCAACCAGTACCTCACACCGTGAACGATGGCGTCGTCATTGAAATCGTAAGCCGGGTTATGCAAGTCGGCGCTATCGCCATTGCCGAGCCAGATGAGGGCGCCGGGGCGCTTTTCCAGCATATACGAAAAGTCTTCCGACCCCATGGTGGCCGGCCAGTCGGTATCGACCTGGTCGGATCCTGCGACGGCAACTGCGGCTTGTGTGGCGAGCTTGGTCTTCTGCGGATCATTGACGGTGACCGGATAGCCTGGACGCCAGTCAATGGTGGCCTCGCAGCCAAGGGACTTTGCAGTTCCCGCCACCACCTCGCGGAACCGTTCTTCCACCGCTTTTCGTGTCTGCGGCTGCATCGTGCGGATTGTGCCACCGACACGGGTCGCCGAGGGGATGACGTTGAGCGCTCCGACACTTCCGCCGTCGAAATAGGTGATCGAGAGCACAACCGGATCGAATGGATTGGTAAAGCGCGAGGTGATTGTCTGCAGTGCCACGATCATCTGGGCGCCTGCCAGAACCGGATCGCGCGCGAGATGCGGGTAGGCCGCATGGCCACCCTTGCCGTCGATCGTTATGACGAAACGATCGCCGCCAGCCATCATCGGGCCGCTGC
>NZ_JBEVLL010000252.1:0-34918 GCF_040509215.1 Devosia sp. | reverse complement strand
GGCGCCATAAAACCGCGCCCGGCAAATCTGGATCAACCGACCCCAGGCGTGTAGCGGGCCAGTGCCTTGATCACCTGCTTTGCCGTTATCCGTCCGATCTGCCGACCATCCTCATCGACAACACCCACCCATTGATGCTCAGCGAAAAGCGGCAGCACGTCTTCGCACCGGGCGTCTTTGGAAACCGACGCTTCGCAGGGCTCGTGTTCGCCCTTCTCCATGATGGAACGTACATGGATGGCGCGCGCCTTGTTCACCTCGCGCACGAATTCCTCGATGTGCTCATTGGCCGGGCGAAGCACGATGTCTTCGGGCTTGCCGACCTGCTGCACGGCGCCATCCTTGAGAACAGCGATGCGGTCGCCGATCTTGAGCGCCTCGTCGAAGTCGTGGGTGATGAAGAGGATGGTCTTGCCCAGCGTCTTCTGTAACTCGATCAACTGGTCCTGCATGCCTGATCGGATGAGCGGATCGAGCGCCGAAAAAGCCTCGTCCATCAAGATGATCTCGGTGTCGAGTGCCAGCGCCCTGGCGAGCCCGACACGCTGCTGTTGGCCGCCCGAGAGTTGTCGCGGGCGTGACTGCTCATAGCCGGCGAGGCCCACGGTCTCTATCCATTTGGCGGCGGTTTTCAGCCGTTCCGCCTTGCCGACCCCACGCACCTCAAGGCCATAGGCCACATTGTCGATGACTGACCGGTGCGGCATGAGCCCAAACTTCTGGAACACCATGGCGACTTGCGTGCGCCGATATGTCCGAAGCTGGTCGAGACTCATCTTCAGCACATCGGTACCGTTGACGACGATCTCGCCCGAGGTTGGCTCGATCAGCCTGTTGACGTGGCGGATAAGTGTCGACTTGCCCGAGCCGGACAACCCCATGACCACGAAGATCTGGCCTTTGGCGATATCGAGCGAGACATTGTCGAGGCCGACGACGTGATTGGTTTCGGCTTGCACTTCGGCCTTGGACTTGCCGGACTGCAGCAGGGCGAGCGCGCCTTCGGGATTGTCGCCAAATATCTTGGTGACGTTGCGCATTGCGATTGCCAAGTCGTCTGTTTCGGCCGGGCTTGGCTTCATTTCTAGCATGGCGTTCATTTAACGAGCCTCCGCGAGACCAATTCGGCCCTGCAATTGTTTGCCGAAAGACTGAGTGACGCGATCGAAGATGATGGCGAGAGCAACGATGCCGAGACCGGCAAAGAGCCCGCGGCTCACCTCGAGCCGACCGATGCCCTGCAACACCTGGTAGCCGAGGCCACCTGCCCCGATCATGGAGGCGATGACCACCATGGCGAGTGCCATCATCGTCGTCTGGTTGATACCCGCGAGAATCGTTGGCAGCGCGAGGGGGATCTGGACGCCGAGAAGGCGCTGGCGGGGATTGGTGCCGAAGGCGCGGCTTGCCTCCATGACCGCCGGATCGACCGAGCGCAGGCCGAGATCGGTAAGGCGCACCAGAGGCGGCGCGGCATAGACGATGGTGGCGATAAGCGCCGGGATCTTGCCCGGGCCAAAGATCATCACCGTGGGGATGAGGTAGACGAAGCTTGGCAGCGTCTGCATCAGGTCGAGCACAGGCGTCACGATGTTACGCACATGGGTTGACCGGCTCATCCATACTCCCACCGGGATGGAAACCAGAATGGCGGTGATGGTCGCCGAGATCATCAGGGCCATGGTGGTCATGGCATCCTTCCAGAGATCCATCACGCCCAGGAACAGGAGCGAGAAAAGGATAATCAGGGGCAGCTTCCAGTTGCGGGTGGCCAGCCAGCCGATACCCACGAGAATGGCCATGATCAGCCACCAGGGCGTTGCAATGAGCAGGTCCTCAATGGCCTTGAGCAGCATCAGCAGCGGATAGGCCGCCGCCTCAAATTCATCGCCCCAGTTGCGCACGACCCAGTTGAGGCCATCGTCGATGGCCCGGCGCAGCGGGCGGGTGTCGATCAGTTCGGGAAACACGTCGTTCTCTTTTCAAGATTGGACGCGCGATGCCGGAACGCGTTCCTCAGCGCATTCGGGCATCACGCGGAAGGTGGCCGGGTCGCAACCCCGCCACTTCGAATTTTGCTAGGGGATGAAGATCAGCTCAGGTTGGCCTTGACCTTTTCGACGACTTCGGCCGGAACCCAGGTTGACCAGAGCTCTTCCTTGGTTTTGAGGAAGTTCTGCGCCGTGGCTGCAGCATCGGCCTGGTTTTCCTCGCCGTAGACCAGCAGTTCACTGATCTCGGCATTGGTGAGACCGACCTTGGAGAAGTAGTCCGCAACAGCGGGCGCATCTTCCTGAAGCCAGGCTGCCGCACCGACGACGGCGGGCGAAGATGGGTAGGCCGTTACGCCGGCAGGGGAGTCGCAGTCAGGATCGGTATTGCACGCGTAGACGTCAGGCTGGGTCTCGCCGAGATCGAGCTGCACGGCATCGTACTTGCCAAGGATTGCGGTCGGGCCCCAATAGTAGAAAAGGATCGGCTCTTCGCGTGTGAAGGCACGCGCAATGGAAGCGTCCAGAGCCCCGCCCGAGCCCGGCGAGAAGAGGTTCCAGGTCGCGTCCATATCGAGCGCTTCGAACAGAGCCGAGGTCGACAATTCACAGGCCCAGCCCGGCGGACAAGAGTATAGGCGGCCCTTACCGGATTCTTCAGGGTCGGCGAAGAGATCAGGACGGGCGATGACCGCTTCGGCACTGGTCAAATCGGGATGGGCTTCCTGCACATAGCGCGGAATGAACCAACCCTCGACGGTGCCGTCGGTGATGGCATCGGAAAGCTGCACCACATCGCCGGCAGCGACGCCTTCGGCCCAGGGCTCTTCGATGGCACTGGTCCAGAGTTCAGGCGCGACGGCAGGAGTGCCTCGGGTCAGCATGGACGACGATGTGGGAACTGTGTCGCCAGTCACAATCTCGACGTCGCAGCCAAAGCCGGTTTCGAGAATGGTGGCGTGAATATGGGCCAGGGCAGCAGCGGACGGCCAGGTCATTTCGGCAATATCGATCGTGCGATCGGTGCCACAAGAGGACGCAGTGTCGTCCTGCGCCAAAGCATTTGGGGTGGTGAAGGAGAAAAGGGCGAGCGTCATCGCGGCGGCAATGCCACCGGACTTATAAATCATCGGATCTGCTCCAGCAGTTTATGGATGCGCGGACCGTAGAAAAGACAGATCATCCTGTCAAATCGATCATTATTTGATCAATATAACTAAAACGTACGAATGATAATTTGCGCGCAACGACAAACCATCTTGCATATCAAGTCTACTTTTTGGAGCCTTCTTCACGTTGAATGCGAAATAGAATTTCGGACAACTCGTGCAGTAAGTAGAAAATATTTCTCGCATCGACAAGATCAACGATCTGGCCCGGATTTCGGCGCTTTTTTGCCCCAATGCAGCTTGAGGAGGCGCGGCGTCGATTTCTTCGCTGGCGTCGCAAGCGACAAAAACATCTGATCCAGACGTTCTGAGGCGAGGGTCTATTGACCGACCATCCGGTGCGCGCATCGGCTATCGAAACGACCGATTGGTCGACCGTAGGAACAGAAGGCCTCCATCGTTCAACTCCGCCCTCTGGGTCTATTGGCCGTAGTACTCCGCCAGGGCCTCCATTGCTTCAGGTTCCAATCGATGCGGCCCCTCCTCGAGGGCATCCTCGATGACCTTGGCCATGATGTCGGCATGCGCCCCGCCCCGCTCCGCGCCGAACTTCTGAAACAGCTCCAACTGCCGCTGCAGGTAGTCGGCGGATTGGCCGGCAAGACGCGGAAAGTCGACCCGGGCCGTTGCGCCGTGGCACCGTTCGCACGCGGGAATGTCGCGCGACACTATCCCCTCAAGCGCAATGGTCCTGCCGAGATCGCTTCCTCCCGAGGGAGGCAACGACCTGGAGAGGCCGTAGAGATCGGCCAGCTCGGCGATCTGCTCATTGGTGAGCTGTCGCGCAGCGGCCATCATCGTTCCGCTGGGTCGGCTGCCATCTCGAAATGCGGTCAAAGCGTTGGCTAGGTATTGCGGGCTCTGGATATCGAGGCGCGGAAAGGCCCCATCGCGCCCCTGCCGTTCCTCGCCATGGCACGAGGCGCAGGAGCCGGGTTCGGCGCCTCCGTGGGCAAGCTGGGAATAGGTGTCGGCGTCCATGGCAGGCAACCGCCGGAGGAAGGCGACCATGTCCCAGACTTCGTCGTCGCGCATCTCGGTGGGCCAAGCCGGCATGGCCGTGTGGCGAATGCCGTATTTGACGGTCTGGAAGAGCCGCGCGTCGGGGCGCCAGTAGGTGAGCTGGGGTGGAGCCGGTGACAAATCCTGCGCCAATTGTGCTGCGGGCGCTTCAGGGCTGCCATGGCAGGCGGCGCAGACGAGCTGGTAGTGTCCCGCGCCGCGCATGACCATTTTAGGGTCGTCCAGATCCGGCACGGGGGTCATGGCCGAACGCAGGGCTATGGACTGGCGGGCGGCCAACTGGTTGTACCAATCCACGAGCCCCTTGCTGCCCGAATGAACCGCATGATCGACCAGGCCCGTGAGGGGAATGGCCAGGACAAACAACACACCCGCGGCGGCGCTGGCGATGAAAGGACCGAGCCGCTTCATGACGGCACCGGCCGCTTGAGCGCCCGGCCGACAAGAGCCAGCCCGCCGACAAGGTAGATGATGCCGCCAATGGCCAGCATGATCACACCACCAACCTGCTGATCGGCCATTTCGCTGAGGCCGAATGGATTATCGTGCGCGTGGCCAGGATAGACGGGCCTCGGGGCAAGGCCGATCAGGGCACCGAGAAGGGTCATATGCATGGACGTGAAAAAGAGCGTCAATGCGCCGGCAAGCGCAGCGCTGTCCCTCCGCCCGCGCGGAGCCGCAAGCGCCAGCACCCAGACCAGCAGCGCAGCGAAAGCAAATGACGCCTGCTCATAGGCGAGGGCCCAGCCGGAGGTTCGCGAAGCGTGGTGCAGAACCGGCGTGTGCCAGCCCCAGACGATGACGAGGTCAATCAGGCTCACCGCGATAGGCAGGGCCAGTTGCGAGCGGAGCCAAGGATGGTCTGCAACCATGGGCGCAAGGCCCGCGGCCAGAATGGGAACGGCGATGCCGACCACACCCATGTGGAGCGCCATGTGCGCGGTGAAGCTGTCAGGCACGAGGCGGGGCAGCGGACCGGCCCAGGCGAGGATGAGCAGCACCAGCCCCAATCCCGTGAGGAGGCGCGGGCTCATCGGCAGCTCTCGAGATAGAGCATGGGAATGGTGACATAAATAACGGCTACCGCCGAAAGCACGCAGAGCATCAGGGCGACGTGGCTGAGGAAGCGATGCCTTTCCTCGGGAGTGTTGTGCTCGTATTCGAAGTCGTCGTCCGTGAGGCTTCGGTCATGTACGCGCCAAAGGCGAATACTCGACCACAATATGCCAGCCAGAGCGAGGATGGTCGCGGCGATGACCAGAAGCCGGATATCGGACAGCGGCGCATCCCGGCCCAGCTTTTGGCAATAGATGGCGGCGGAGACGTAGCAGACGAGGAAATGCAGCGCCCAGATGCTGGGGGAGATGATGACGCTCCACAGATCGGTTCCCGATCCGGTTTCGCGCCTGACTTCTGCTGTGACGGGATCTTCCTTGCTCATGTCAGATACGGAAAGCCTCCGATGACCACGGCCGTCAGCACACCGCTGAACGCGGCAAAGTGCCAGAACAGCGTGATGTTCCAGAGATCGGCGTCATGAGTGGGCGTCGTCTTGCCGTAGAGAAGGCGCGCGAAACCGTAGCCCTGCATCAGCATGCCGGTCGCCAGATGCGCGAGAATCCAGATGACGAGCGCCCAGACGATCGCCGGATAGGCATGCGCCGTCGGATCGAGGCCTGTCGTCCAGGGTCCCGCCATCAAGGCCAGACCACCGCCAAGGGCAGCCAAAGCGCCGAGCACAAGAAGAAGCCGGGCAAGCACTGGCTGGCCACCCGAATTGACGAGCCGCGCGCCCAGCGTCAACGCCCAGGCAAGGAGGATGAGCACGCCAGCAATTGCCGGCCAGAACCAGCCTGGCCCGAACATGCCCGGCGGCGGGAAATCAGGGTGGATGGTCCAAAAGAAAAAGTAGCCGAACAACAGCGCGAGGAAGGCCGTCAGGTCGCCGGTCATGGTGATGAACATGGCCCACCAGCCGGTCGACTTGTAACCTGAAACATAGAGGGGCAGGCGCTTGCCGCCGCCGATGTCCTTGGTTTTCTTCTCGGGGATTTCGGCAGTGCCGGTCCAGAGCCAGCGGAGCACCGCGCCGAGGAAGACGACGGCCCCCAGCCCCATAAGCAGCCACCACTTGAAGGTCATGAAGATGAAGACGCCGCCAAGGCCGGCCGCGGCGATCATCGGCAGCCAGCTCGGTGTGCCAACGCGCAGAACCTGGATCGGCTGGGCGTCGAGAACGCTGGTGACCAGGGTTTCGCGCCGCCCTTCCTTGGCGTCGGCCAGCAGGCCTTCACCCTCGTCGATCTTGCGCAGGAAATCCTTGTCGTCCCAGAGCGGGTAGCGGCTATTGACCTCGGGGATGGAGCGCATGCCCCAGGTATTGCCGAAGCTTGCGGCCCATTCGAGCGTACCGGCATTCCACATATTGCGCGGCACCTGTGGTTGGTGGCCCTTGGGGCGAACACAATCCCAAACGAGAAGCAAAAAGCCGGCCGCGAAGATGAAGGCGCCAACGGTCGAGATCATGTTGAGCTCGGTCCAGCCGCGGTCGGCACCATATGTGAAGACACGCCGGGGCATGCCAAGCATGCCGGTCAGGTGCATCGGCAGGAAGGCCATGTTGAACCCGACCAGCATCAGCCAGAACGACCAGATGCCATAGGCTCGGGACAGGTTCTTGCCCATGATCAGCGGGTAATAGTAGCAGATGCCGGCCATGACCGGGAAAAGCATGCCGCCGATCAGGGTGTAGTGTAGGTGCGCGACGATGAAATAGGTGTCGTGGACCTGAAAATCGAACGGCGCCACGGCGACCATAACGCCGGTTAGACCGCCTATGATGAACACAGCCAGCGCGCCAAGGCAGAAGAGCATGGGCACGCTGCGCACGACCGAGCCCAGCATGACCGTGGCGATGAAGGCGAAGATCTGGATGCCGGTGGGGATGGCTACGGCTTCCGAGGCGGCAGAGAAGAACCCCAGCGACACCGATGGCAGGCCGGTGGTGAACATGTGGTGCACCCAGAGCCCGAAGCTCAGGAACCCCGTTCCCAGCGCCGAGAGCACGATCCAAGAATAGCCGGTGATTTCCCGCTGCGCGAAGGTAGGCACGATCATGGCGAGCAGCGCAATCGCGGGTAGGAAGATGATGTAAACCTCAGGGTGCCCGAAAATCCAGAACAGGTGCTGCCAGAGGATCGGGTCGCCGCCGCGGGTCACGTCGAAAAAGGGCCAGTCGAGCAGACGCTCAAGTTCGAACAGAATGTCGCCGGCAATGAGAGGCGGAAAGGCGAACAGGATCATGCCGCCCACCACCAGCACATACCAGCCATAGAGCGGGGTGAGGTTGATGTGCATGCCGGGCGCCCGGCATTTCAGGACACCCACGATCAGCTCCACCGCCGCCGCTATGGAGGCCACTTCGATGAAGGAAAGACCCAGCAGCCAGATATCGGCGCCTATGCCGCTCTGCTCGGTCGAGAGCGGGGGATACATAAACCAGCCTGCATCGGGCGCGGCATTGAAGAAGATGGAGCCGCAAACGAAGACGCCGCCGATGAGGTAGCACCAGAAGCCGAAGGCTGAGAGCCGCGGAAATGGCAGGTCTCGTGCGCCCAACATGCCCGGCAGGATCAGGATCGCCACCGCCTCGAAGATCGGAACGGCGAAGAGGAACATCATCACCGTGCCATGGAGGGTAAAGGCCTGGCTGTAGAATTCGGAGGTGACCAGCGTGCTGTCGGGCACGAAAAGCTGCATGCGGATGATCAGTGCCAGTGCGCCGCCAAAGAGCATGAAGGCGAAGGCCGCGGCAAAGTACCAAAGGCCGACGATGGAATTGTTGACGTCGGACAGCGCGCGCCACCCCCTGGGATTGTCCCAGACTTTTGCCAGTTGTGCGGTTTCAGCGCGCTTGTCGGTCATTTGAGGTCCAGAAGGTAGGTGACAAGGGCGTCGCGCTCGGTCGCTTCAAGGCTCGCATAACCGGGCATGCGCACGTCGGGCTTGTGGTGGTTGGGGTCTATCAGCCAGCTTTGGAGGCTCGCTTCGTCGATGGGGAGAGTGCCCGCTGCCATGGTCCGGCGGCTGGCGAAATGGGTCAGGTCTGGCCCGACGGCCCCGCCGGCGCTGGTGCCGCGCACGGCATGGCAGGCGCCGCAGCCTGCCGAAACGAAAAGGGCGTGCCCTTCGCGCTCCTCGACGCTTGCGGCTTCGCCGGCCAGCCAGGTATCGAATTCGGCCGGCTCGTGCACCACGACCGGAAAGGCCATCAGGGCGTGGGAGGGCCCACAGAACTCGGCGCAGACGCCCCGATAAACACCCGTCTCCGTGGGCTTCAGGCGCCAGAGATTGGTGCGGCCGGGAATGACGTCCATCTTGCCGCCTAGATTGGGAATCCAGAACGAGTGAATGACATCGGTGGAGGTGAGCACGAATTCGGCGGTCTGCCCGGCGGGCAGGTGCAGCTCGTTCGCAGTGTTCACCAGCGAACCGTCTGGCAGTTCATAGGCCACGCGCCACCAATATTGTTCGGCGGTGACATGGACGCGCAGATCAGGGCTTTCCGAACGCACCCAATCGGGCAGTAGCGCCAAGCCAAAGATCAGCAGCGCGGCCAAAGTGACGGTGGGAAAGGCAACGCCGCCAACGAGAATGAAGCGGTCGGCAAAGCGCTCGGTTTTGGGGCGTTTCTTGCCCAGGACCGCATAGACGGTGATGCCCATGACAATGAGCCAGATGACCACCGTTCCGGCGGCCATGACCCAGAATAGATTGGCTATTGCCGCGGCATCCTCGCCAGCGGGATGGAGCATGCTCTGTTCTGAAACACAGCCGGCGAGAAAAGGCGCGCAGACGAGCAGCGCAAAACGATAGACGAAAGAGAAACGACGCTGCCCCTGTTGCATGCACCCCCGCAAATCAACTCAGGGTGGAACGCCAATGCCTTAGGCGAGTTCCATGGAAATGGTACCAAGGGAGAAAAGCATGTCGTCACCGAGCGGATACTCCCGCGTGCAGATCATTTTGCACTGGACCATAGCAGCGCTGATCCTGATGCAATTGACCGTAAACTCCGACATGCAGCAGGCCTTTGCGCAACGCCTTGGCAGCACCACGATGCCGGAAAATGCCGGTGCAACGTTTCATGCGGTTGTCGGCATTTCGGTGCTGGCGCTTGCCATCCTGCGCCTAGGCATCCGACATTTTCACGGCGTGCCGCTGCCGCCCAAAGGCAATCACCCGCTGCTGAACCTTCTCGGCCATGCCACGCATCTGCTGCTCTACGGTTTCCTTTTCTTTATGCCGATCAGCGGCGCCATCGCCTGGTTCGGCGGCTTCGAGACGGCCGGCGTCTTGCACGAGCTTGGGCGTTTCATTCTCATCCCCGCCATACTCCTCCACATCGGCGGGGCCGTCGTGGAGGAGCTGGTGCTGGGAAACCGCGTCATCAAACGCATGGTCAGGGCGAAATCGCCCTGAGCGTCGTCAGTCAGGCAAGGCATAGGCGATGAAATAATCGCCGATCGGTGTCTCCATGAAGTCATGGCCACCGGCATTGATGACGACGATCTGCTTGCCCCCTGCCTCATAGGTCATTGGGGTTGCCTGTCCCCCGGCGGGCAGCTCGACCTGCCAAAGCTCTTCGCCGGTTGCCGTATCGACCGCCCGGAAGAGATCGTCCGTCGCGGCGCCGATGAAGAACAGGCCCGATGCGGTCACGACACCCCCACCATTGTTGGGCGTACCGATATCGACGGGCAGCATCGAGGGAATGCCGAAGGGACCATTCTTACGGGCAGAGCCGAAGGGCCGATCCCACAGGAATTCGCGCGTGTTGAGATCGATGGCGGCAATGCCACCATAGGGCGGCTGCTTGCAGAGCAGACCGGTGAAGGGCACGCGCCAGCCTGCATTAACGCGAATGCCATAGGGCGATTCCGCCTGCGGGCTGATCGAGCCGTGCGAACCCGAACCGGCGGCCGGGTCGTAACTGGGGTCGTTGATCGAGACAACGCCCATGGCATCGACCTCTTCGCGCTCCACCAGCTGATTGTAGTTCGGCATGTTGTTGTAGTTAGCGATCAGAACGCCATTCACCGGGTCCACCGCGATGCCGCCCCAGTCCGTACCGCCATTGTAGCCAGGAAACTGAATCCAGGGCCGGTCAACCGTCGGCGGCGTGTAGACGCCATCATAAACCGCCTGACGGAACTGGATGCGGCACCAGAGTTGGTCGAGGGGCGTCGCGCCCCACATCTGCGTTTCCGTGAGTTCGGGTTTCAGGAGATTGGGGAAGTCGGTCACATAGGGCTGGGTCGGCGACAGGCGTTCCGGCTCGACACCGCCGCCCGGAGCCGGACGTTCCTCGATATTGACCAGCGGTTCACCCGTGGCGCGGTTGAGAATGTAGAATTGCGCTTGCTTCGACGGCATGATGATCGCGGGGACTGGCCCTTCTGGCGTCGGAAAATCAACAAGGGTCCCCTGCCCGCCAAGGTCGTAGTCCCAGACATCGTAGTGCACCGTCTGGTAGTCCCAGGCCACCGCGCCCGTTTCGACATCAAGCGCCACCACGGCAGTCGAGTAAGTGTTTTCAGCCTCCGACCGGTCGCCGCCCCAATAATCGACAGCCGAATTGCCCATGGGGATGTAGACGAGGCCAAGCTCATCGTCCCCGGAGGCGATGGTCCAGCTATTCGGCGTGCCTTCGGTATAGATCTCGCCTTCGGGCGGCAGGCCGGTTTCACCTGGCCGTCCCATGTCCCAGGCCCATTCCAATTCGCCTGTTACCGCGTTGAACCCGCGGATCACGCCTGAAGGCGCGCTGCGCTCCTGATTGTCGCTAACCTGGCTGCCCACCACCAGCACGTCGCGCACGAGCGTCGGTGGCGAGGTCGGTGCGTAAAAGCCCGGAGCAACATCGCCAATGCCTGCCATGAGATTGACCATGCCGGCATTGCCGAAGTCCGGGCAGAGCTGGCCGGTCTCGGTATCAAGCGCAATCATGCGGGCGTCATGGGTCAGGTTCACGACGCGGGTCGCGCAGAGTTCACCTTGCTCCGCCGTTGGATCCTCGAAATAGACGAGGCCGCGGCAGGAGGCATTGTAGCCCAGCGCGTCGGTGGAAACTTCGGGATCGAAGGTCCAGAACTGGCTTCCGGTGGCCGCGTCTAGAGCAAAAATCTTGTTCATCGCCGAGCAGAGGTAGAGGCGATCCCCGACCTTGACCGGCGTGTTCTGATTACCGAAGGGCTCGTCATTCTGGGGAAGATCGCCGGTGCGGAATTCCCAGATTTTCTCAAGACCAGCCACGTTTTCCTTGGTGATCTGGTCCAGTGGGGAATAGCGCAAGGCTCGATGCGTGCCGCCATAGGCAGGCCAGTCGGCGCCGGTTTCAAGCGCCACGTAGTTCGGTTGCAGTGCCTCTGCCGGCCCTGGCTGCGGTGCTTCGTTTGCGAGTGCAGGCGATGGCGCCGCTTCAGCGGGCTCTTCCGCTTCTTGGGCGTAGGACGTTTCGACACCCCGATTGGCAATGCCAACAATGCCGAGGCCGCCCGCCACAACCAGCCCTGCGGCCATTGCCTGACCGAACCGCCTGACCGAGCCCCCGAGCATCGGTATGGTGCTCAGCACCAGGATCAGCATGACAGTTGGCGCGATCAGGCGCGGCACCTGCGCCCAGCCGTCGAGCCCGGCCTCCCAGAATGCCCAAATCACGGTAGCCGCGTAGGTCAGCGCATAGATCCAGACCGCGGTCATGCTCCGCTGCAGGAGAAACCAGGCTGTGAGGAGAAGACCGATGCCGGCCGGCAGGTAGTACCAGGAGCCGCCGAGGGTGATGAGCCAGATGCCGCCTGCGGCAATCGGCAGGCCGAAAACCAGCAGCACAACGCCGACGAACATGGTCCACCAGAACCCAGGTCCCCGGCCCCTTCCTACGACAACACCACGCCCGTTCATGCGACCCTCCGCTTGGTTATCGAAGGGCAACGTCACAGGTCGGCCACAGTTCCGGTGCGAGGAAGGCGCCCTCGCCCCGGAACTGTCTCAACTGGGTATGCTTGAGAGACTACGCCTCGACCTTCGCCGTCGGTGCGGCCTTCGCGCCGGTCATGAAGGCCACCGCGTCCGACATCGTATAGTCCTTGGGATCGATGACGCAGAGCCGGCGGCCGAGACGATGCACGTGGATGCGGTCGGCCACTTCGAAGACGTGCGGCATATTGTGGCTGATGAGGATGATCGGGATGCCGCGCGCGCGAACATCCTGGATCAGTTCCAGCACCCTTCGGGATTCCTTGACGCCCAGGGCTGCGGTCGGTTCGTCGAGGATGATGACCTTTGATCCGAATGCCGCGGCTCGCGCCACGGCAACGCCTTGCCGCTGCCCACCGGACAGCGTTTCAACCGCCTGATTGATATTCTGGATCGTCATCAAGCCAAGGTCGGAAAGCTTTTCTCGCGCGATCCGCTCCATGGCCGGGCGATCAAGCTGGCGCATCACCTTGCCCATGAAGCCGGGCTTCCTGAGTTCGCGCCCCATGAACAGGTTGTCGGCTATCGAGAGGGCCGGCGACATGGCGAGCGTCTGGTAGACCGTCTCGACACCGGCTTGGCGGGCCGCGATGGGGGACGAGAAGCTGACCTGGCGATCCTCCAGGAACATCTCGCCGCTATCGGGCTGGATGGCGCCGGACAGCACCTTGATGAGCGAGGTCTTTCCCGCGCCGTTGTCGCCGATCACCGCCAGGATTTCGCCGGGCATGAGATCGAAGTCGCAATTGTCGAGGGCAGTGACCTTGCCATAGCGTTTGTTGAGGCCACGGGCATAAAGAACCGGTTGCATCACGCAGACACCTTTCTGATCCACTGGTCGACTGCCACGGCGGCGATGATGAGAACGCCGATGAGGAGGTAGGTCCACTGCGCGTCGGCCCCGAGAAGGCGAAGCCCGAGCGAGAAGACGCCAACGATGAGCGCGCCGAACAGCATGCCCATGATTGAGCCGCGACCGCCAAAGAGCGAGATGCCACCGATAACCACGGCCGTGATGCTCTCGATATTGGCCGTCTGGCCAGATGTCGGCGACACTGAGCCAATACGGCCGATGAGAACCCAGCCGGCAAAGGCGCAGATGAGGCCCGACAACATATAGACAGAGATCAGCACGGCCCGCGTGTTGACGCCCGCGAGCTTGGCCGCTTCAGCATCATCACCGACCGCATAGACGTGTCGGCCCCACGCTGTGTGCCTGAGCACATAGGCCAGCACCAGAACGATGGCGATGAAGGCAATGACGCCATAGGTGAACACCGCCCCCGCCACCGAAAACGACTGCCCAAAAAATTGCAGCAGCGGCGCCTGAGTTTCGATCTCCTGGGCGCGGATGGTTTCGTTGCCGGAATAGAGGAAATTGGAGGCGAGTGCGATCTGCCAGACGCCCAGCGTCACGATGAAGGGGGGCAGTTTTACCCGCGCGATCAGCCAGCCATTGACGAAGCCGACGAAGGTACCGAGCACAAGGCCACAGGCGATAGCGACAGCCGGCGGCATGCCGAGGCGGAAGGTGAACTGGCCCATCACCACCGAACTCAGCACCATGATGGCGCCGACCGAAAGATCGATGCCCGCCGTCAGGATGACCAATGACTGCGCAGCTCCAACGATGCCGACAATAGCAACCTGTTGCAGGATCAGCGTCAACGCAAAGGATGAGAAGAACTTGCCGCCCAGAAGGGCACCAAAGACCACGATCGAGAGCACCAGCACGATGAGGGGCACGAGCGCGGGATTGCTGTGAAGGGCGTGTTGCAAGCGCGAGAGCAGCGTTATCTGCTGTTCGAAACTCGCAATCGACTCGCCGCGACGCGCGAGGCCCGTTTCGGCCTCGGTTGGATTGGTCATTGGGTCTCTCCTCGCCCGAATTC
This sequence comes from Devosia sp., assembly GCF_040509215.1. Lineage (GTDB taxonomy): Bacteria > Pseudomonadota > Alphaproteobacteria > Rhizobiales > Devosiaceae > Devosia. Next base: position 20,806 of record NZ_JBEVLL010000252.1, on the reverse strand, counting down.
CCTTTTGGTGCAGGGCGGCCTCCACCGCCCCGCACCAACTATATCTGCGATACTATCAGCCCCAGCAGAGGTTGGCGCCCTCAGCCGTATCGACGGAGTCGACGCCATCGACGGGCTGGTCGGTCACGAGCTTCACGCCGGTATCGAAGAAGTCCTTGCCTTCGGTCGGGGTCGGTTTGGTGCCGCTATCTGCCCAGGCCTTGATCGCCTCGACGCCAAGCGCCGCCATCTGCAGCGGATATTGCTGCGAGGTGGCGCCGATCACGCCGTCCTTCACATTGGCAACGCCGGGGCAGCCGCCGTCGACGGAGACGATGGTGACATCTTTTTCACGGCCGATGGATTTCAGCGCTTCATAGGCGCCGGCGGCCGAGGGTTCGTTGATGGTGTAAACGACATTGATCATGGGGTCCTTGGCGAGAAGGTTTTCCATGGCCTTGCGGCCGCCTTCCTCGTTGCCCGCAGTCACGTCATGACCGACGATGCGCGGATCGCTTTCGTCGCCCCACTTGTTGGGATCTCCCAACTCGATGCCGAAGCCCGAGAGGAAACCCTGGTCGCGCAACACGTCGACGCTGGGCTGGCTAACGGCGAGGTCAAGCATGGCGATCTTGGCATTGGCAGCTTCCGCGCCGAGCTTGCCGGCTGCCCATTTGCCGATCAGTTCACCGGCGAGGAAATTGTCGGTCGCAAAGGTCGCATCGGCCGAGTCGACCGGGTTGAGCGGCGTATCGAGCGCGATCACGAGGAGACCGGCATCGCGTGCCTTCTGAACCGACTGCACGATGGCCGAAGTGTCGGAGGCAGCGATGAGAATGCCCTTGGCTCCATCGGCGATGCAGGTTTCGATGGCGGCAACCTGGGTTTCATGATCGCCGTCGATCTTGCCGGCGAAGGCCTTGAGCGTCACTCCCAGTTCCTGCGCCTTGGCTTCGGCGCCTTCCTTCATCTTGACGAAGAAGGGATTGGTGTCGGTCTTGGTGATGAGGCAGGCGCTGACGGCATCCTGCGCAAAGGCAGCAGACGACATGACGGCAAGGCTCAGTGCCGTGCCAATAAGCAGCTTCTTCACGGATTTCTCTCCCTTGAACCGGCCCCTGCCAAAGCGGCTCCTCCACAGGCTGGAGGCCAGTTGCATGTGTTTTCACCCTTCCATCGTTGCGCGCCGCGCATCGGCCGTCAATATATAAATCTCATTTATTTATTTATTCGATCCGCGCTATCTTCCGCTTGAGGATACGTCCCACTATGGTGCCCGCCATGACTACGGCAAATATCAGAAGCGTTAGCAGCGGGGTCAATCAAAGCGGTGTTCGGGACCATAACGAACGGCTGCTGCTGACCCTTTTGCAGCGTCATGGCGCGCTTGCCGGCAGCGATCTGGCACGCCTCGCCAACCTTTCGCCGCAGACGGTTTCGATCATTCTTCGCGAGATGGAGGCCGAGGGCCTGCTTGCCCGGGGTGCTCCGGTGAAAGGCAAGGTCGGCAAACCGTCTGTGCCGATGAGCCTGGCCGAAGGCGGTGTGCTTTCCATTGGCTGCAAGATCGGACGACGCAGCGCGGTGCTGCTGCTGGCCGACTTCTGCGGCACGGTGCGCCAGCAATTGCAGATCACCTATGCCTACCCCCTCCCCGAGCGCATTTTTTCCTTTGTGCGAGAGGGCCTTTCGCAAATTCTGGCATCCTGCTCGCCCGACGAGCGACGGCGCATCTGCGGCATCGGCATCGGCGTGCCGTTCGAACTGTGGAAATGGAACGAGCTGGTCGGCGCGCCGGCAGAGGAGTTTTCCCTCTGGAAGGACGTCGATTTCGTCACTGAACTGGCCGATTTTACCGACCTGCCGGTTAGCTTGGTCAACGACGCGACGGCCGGCTGCCAAGCCGAACACGTCTATGGCCGCGGCAAGGAATTTCGCGACTACGCCTACTTTTTCGTCGGTGCTTTTATCGGCGGCGGCATCGTGCTCAACAACACAGTTTATCAGGGTCATCGCGGCAATGCCGGCGCCCTCGGCTCGTTGCGCAGCTTTGGTCCGCAGGGCGAAAGTCAGCAATTGATCGACGTTGCCTCAATCCATTTGCTGGAAACGAGGTTGATCGAAAATGGCCATGACGCGGCTGAGCTATGGACGCTGCCGCAAGACTGGAGCCGCTTCGCGCGCTTTGTTGAGCCCTGGATTGGTAGGACTGCGCAGGAGTTGGCGCGTGCAAGTCTATCTGTCTGTGCCGTCATAGATTTCGAGGCTATCCTCATAGACGGAGCGTTCCCCGATCAGGTCAAACTCGAATTGGTTGAGCGCACGCGGCGGTATCTGATCAACCAGGATATGCGCGGCCTCATCGCGCCGCGGGTGGAAGTCGCTACTGTCGGATTTAACGCCAGGGCCCTGGGCGCCGCAGCGAGTCCGCTGTTTGATCGATATTTCTTGAACGGCAATATCCGCCTCTCGGCGTGATTTTGGCTGATAACACTGGCTGGATTTGCGGTTCCTTGACGTTAGCAGACTGTTAGCATCGAGAGGGTCGGGTGGCGTTTGCGTTTAGAAGGCAACGCGCTCGCCGGTGCGCGCTGAACGGTATGCGGATTCGGCAATTCTGGTCAGCCAGATCGAGGTTTCGAGATGCTCGGGATCTTCGGGGGCGCCGGCAATAATTTCGATGAACTGATCGAGGGTGGCGGGCAGTGCTGCGGCTTGCTCCTGCTCAAGCCAGCTATCCGTGCCGGCTTTTCGGAGCAGGACGCGATGGTCGGCCGGCCCGACGACGATTGAGCCGTCTGTTCCGGCGATTTCGATGGCATAGCCGAAGAAGCCGGCGACGAAACTGGTTTCGGCAACAGCAAGCACGCCATCGGGATAAGCGAGGATGCTGACCGTGTTGTCTTCGACACCTACATTGGAAACCTCTGTCAACAGGGTCTGGATGCTGAGCGGGCGGGTGCCGTGGAGGTACATGCCGAGGTAGAAGCCGTGGGCGCCGAGATCGATGATGGCGCCACCGCCGGCTTCGGCGGCGTTGAAGAAGTGCGCTGGAATCCAGGGCGTGCCGACGGCGCCGTGGTGAGCGTAGCGGATGCGGCTGCTGGTGACCGTGCCGATGGCGCCGGCGTCGAGCAGGACTTTTATGGTCTGGATCGGGGCTTCGCGGAGACGCTGGAGCGACACTCGGAGGACGAGGCCGTTCGCACGGGCCTTTTCGACGAGGTGTTCCGCGTCGGCGGTTTCGAGCGCCAACACTTTTTCGGTGAAGACGTGTTTGCCCGCATCGAGCGCGGCGCCGATGACGGCCGGGTGCTCGACCGTGGCGGTATCGACGACGACGGCAGAAATGTCGTCCCGCGCGAGGACATTCGCAAGGTCCGGCTCGAAGGGAAGGTCATGCTCGGCGGCGAAGGTTTTGCCGCGGTCGGTATTGCTGTCCCAGACGACCACAATTTCGGCCTGCGGATTGGCGCGGCTATCCTGCAGGTGGTGGATGGCGTGGACGTGCCATGTGCCGAGGAGGGCAAGCTTGATCGTCATTTTCGTCACCTCAAGCGGAGCGCCGAAGCGTTGGCGTCGAGGAGACGAGCTGGCGCGTATAGTCGTTGTCCGGGGCGGAGAAGATGCGGCTCGATGGACCGCGCTCCACCACGCGTCCGTGCTGCATCACCAATGCCTCGTCGGTCATGTGACGGATGACGGCCAAATCGTGCGAAACAATGACCAGCGCCAGATTGCGCTCGGCGCGAAGGCGCATCAGCAGGTTGAGGATTTGCGCCTGGGCAGAAATGTCCAGTGACGAGGTCGGCTCATCGGCCACCAGCACCTGCGGCTGGCAGGCGAGCGCGCGGGCAATGCCGACGCGCTGGCACTGGCCACCGCTGAGGCCGCCGGGGCGCCGGTCCATGGCCTGCAAGGGAAGACCGACATCGTCTAGGAGATCGCCAGCAGCCTCAAGCGCGGCACGGCCATGCAGGCCCTGCCAGCGCGCGATGACTTCGGCCACGATCTGGCGCGGCGTGCGCCAGGGCGTGAGAGCCCCGTACGGGTCCTGAAAGATCATCTGCACGGCGCCGCGCAGGGGATCATTGGCCCTGATGTCTTGCCAGCTTTTGCCTTTGACGAGAACGGTGCCTTCGGTTGGCAACTGCGCGCCGACGAGGATGCGACCGAGCGTCGACTTGCCGCTACCGCTCTCGCCGACGATGCCGATGGCGGCACCGGCAGCAATGTCGATGTCGAGCGGATGGACGGCCGGCGCCTTGGCATTGTGGTAGGTCATGCCGATGGCTTCCGCACGGATGATCGGCTCGGGCTGACGGGGACGCAGCAGCACCGGCAGTTCGGGACGGTGCAGTTCGCCGGTTTCGCGGTCGAGGACGGCCAGCGGTGTACCGACCGGGGCCAGTTCGGGACGGGCTGCGAGGAGTGCCTTGGTGTAGCTGTGAGCAGGGTCGCCCAGCACCTTGGTGGTGGCGCCTTTTTCGACCAGCTCGCCGCCGCGCATGACGGCGACGCTTTCCGAGACCATGCCGACGACCGCAAGATCGTGGGCGATCATGAGAAGGCTCATGCCGGTTTCCTTGCGCAAATCGCCAAGGAGTTTCAGCACGTCTTTCTGCACGGTGACATCGAGGGCAGTGGTCGGTTCGTCGGCCACGATCAGTTCGGGGCGGCCGGCAAGGGCGAGAGCGATCATCAGGCGCTGGCGCATGCCGCCCGAAAGCTCATGCGGGTAGTTTTCCAACAGAGCCGCTGGGCGCGGCAGGCGGACCTGATCGAGCAATTCGAGCGAACGCAGGCGAATGTCGGCGCCGGGGTCGAGTTCGGCGATGGTTTCAGCCAATTGGCCGCCGATGCGCATGACGGGATCAAGGCTTGAGAGGGAGGCCTGCGGCACCAGCGCCACCATGCGGCCGCGCAACTTGCGCCACTCCTTGCCATTGGCATTGACCAGATCCTGGCCATCAAAGGTTGCGGTGCCGGAATTGACCTTGCCCCCGATGCGCGACAGGAGGCCCGTCAGCACGCGGGCGGTGACGGTCTTGCCCGAGCCGGACTCGCCGACGAGAGCCAGCGCGCCGCCGCGGGGGATATCGAAGCTGACGTCGCGGATGACCTGGCGGCCGGCGAGCAGCACACCGAGATTGCGGACTTCGACGAGATTATCGGACGTGCTCATGATCACCGCCTGTTATCGAGGAGGGAGTCAGCGATGAAGCTGAGGGAGAGGCCGGTGAGCGCCAGAACGGCGCCGGGCATGACCGTGATCCACCACGCATTTCGCAGGAACCCGCGGCCCTCATACATGATCGAGCCCCATTCGGGCGCCGGGGGCTGCACCCCTGCCCCGAGGAACGGCAGCGAGGCGAGGATCACTACGACGAGCACGACGTCGCCGATGGCATAGGCGAGCGTGATGCGGCTGACGCCGGGCGTGATGTGGCGCATGACGATGCTGAACGGATTAAGACCGGCGACGCGCGAAGCGACGACGAAATCGGCGTTGCGCAGGGCGAGAGCCTGACCGCGGGCGAGACGGGCATAGACGGCCCACTGCACGCACATCAGGGCGATTAGCGCCGCAGGAAGGCCAGCCGGTGCGAAACCCCATGGCTTATCCGACCCCACGGCCACAACGAGGGCCAGGAGTAGAATGATCAGCGGAAAGGCGATGACGGCATCGACAATGCGCATGAGGATCGTGTCGGCCCAACGGTGCTTCGTGGCGCCGGCCAGGGTGCCGAGCGTCGTGCCGACGATGACGGCGAAACCAGTGGTGAAGGCCGCAGCGATGAGATCGACGCTGCCACCGGCAAAGGTGCGCACGAAAATGTCGCGACCAACCGAGTCAGTGCCGAAGGGGTGGGCCCAGCTCGGCGCCATGAAGGGCATGTTGACGAAGTCGTTGGGCGAATAGGGCGAGAGGATCGGGACGAAAATGCACATGGCGACGATGGTGCCGAACATGACGATGCCGACGAGGCGGCTGACATGGGTGCCGACAAGGGCACGGAGCCAGCCCTGGGCCAGGAACGGCCGGGGAAGCGTAGCAGTGGTCATGATGCACTCCGGGCGCGCGGGTCGACCAGCGGATAGATGAGTTCGGCAAGGAGGTTGCCGACGATGACGGCGCAGGCTGACATCAGGGCGATGCCCTGGATGACCGGATAATCGCGCCGGGCGACGGCCTTGGTCATTTCCGAGCCGATGCCGGGGAGGCCGAACACGGCTTCCACGATGATGGCGCCGGTGAGCAGCGAGCCAAAGCTGATGCCGAGAAGGGTGATCACCGGCAGGACCGAATTGGGAAGGATATGGCGGAAGTTGAGCGCCGACTTCGAGAGGCCGCGCGACAGTGCCGCTTCCATATAGAGCTGCTGGCTCGATTCAATCGCGGCCTGACGCACCGTACGGGCAATGATTGGGCCGAGGTGCCCCGAGAGCGCAATGCCGGGCAGGACGAGGAAGGGGAAATTCTCCGGATAAGACCCGGCCCAACCGCCGGCCGGCAACCAGCCGAGCTGGATCGAAAAGACCAGGGTCAGCAACAAGCCGATGAGGAAGGTGGGGGTCGCATAGAGCAGCATGACAATGGTGCGGACGGTCAGGTCGACACCCTTGTAGGGGCTCAACGCCGCGGCGAGACCGAGGCTGATGCCGACCAGGGTCGAAAGCAGCATGCCCACCGCGACGATGGAAAGAGTGGTGGGCAGCGCTCCGGCAATGATGCCGGAGACGCTGTCACCCCGCTGCACCGCCGACTGTCCTAAATCGCCCTGGAGGAGCCCGGCGACATAGTCAAAGAACTGCTGGACGGGAGGTACGTCCAGGTGCAGCGCCGTGCGCAGGGCGGCTTCCGCCGCTGCGCTGGGTTCGCTCCCGAGGATGGTGGTAAACGGATCCCCGGGAATGAGACGGACGAGCAGGAAAACGAGGACAATCACGCTGGCTAGCGTAAGCAGCGATTGTCCCGCCTTGCCGGCTGCCTGTCCCCATCCTGCTCGTAATGTCACTGGTCGAGGCCTCCCACCACGATGCCGGTGCCCACGAGGGACACGGTGCCTTCGGGAAGGCTGGTGGCAGCGCCACGCACCCAAGGGGCAAGGATGGTATAGGGACGATCTTCGGCAAAGAGAGTGCCGATTTGGGCCGCCGCAGCAGCGCGGTCTTCGCCGCTCGACTGGTTGACCTTGGCGATCAGCGCATCCATGGCTTCGGAATTGTAGCCGGTGAATTCGGCCTTGAGCGAACCGGTGCCGAGAAGCGCATTGCCAAGCAGGTGGTCGGGGATGTTGGCGGCGGAGGCCATGGCGCCGGGCACCATGTCGTAGTCGCCGGCGCGGAGACGCTGGATCAGGGTCGATGCGTCGAGACGCTCGAGCTGGACGTCGATGCCGATATCCTTGAGCTGGTTCTGCACGATCAGGGCCAACTGGCTCGAGAAGGCGAATTCCTGATCCGAATACATCAGGCGGACCTGGCAACCCGAAGCGCATTCGGTTTCAGCAAGGTAAGCCTTGGCGGCATCGAGATCGCGGGAGGTCGACTGGCTCGCGTCGTAATAGGCCATGCTCGGGGGCCAGAAGCCGGCGAGCGGCTGATTGGTATCGCCCCAGATCGATCGGACGATGACTTCGCGATCGAGCGCTGCCGAAACCGCGTTGCGCATATTGGGATCAGCGAAGACGCCGCTCTGGTTCCACATGCGAAGGTCATAAAAACCATAAACCGGCACGGAGCTGATGGTCAGGCCCGGCGCGCCCTGGAGCTGGAGCATGAAGCTTGGGGGAAGATCGCCGGCATAGTCCACCTGGCCACTCTGGAGTTGGCCGACGGCGCTGTTGGCGTCTTCGATAACCGTGAGGGTCAGATTGGCAATCGCCGGCTGGGCGCCGCCGCCGTAGTTCTCGTTGGCAACGAGTTCGAGCTTGTTGGAGGCCCAGGTGGAGGCGATCTTGTAGGGGCCGGAGGTCACGGGATTGAGGAAGAATTCCTCGCCCTTTTCGAGCCCTGCAGCGGGATAGATGCCATAGGAGCCAGCCGAGGCGAAATCGCCAAAGGACGGGAACGGACCCTTGAAGGTGAATTTCGCGGTGAGGTCGTCGGTTGCTTCGACGCCGGCAATGCGGCCCATCATGGCGCCGAGCACGCTGCCTTCGACGGCCATGTGGCGCGTGAAGGTGGCGGCAACGTCGGCGGCGGTCAGCGGCGAGCCATCCGAGAATTTGAGGCCCGGCTTGAGTGTGACGGTCGCTTCGGTGAAATCGGGGCTATATTCGATGCCCTCGGCAAGGCCTGGGACGATGGTGCCGTCGATCTGCTGGGCGAGCAGCGTGCCGTTCATCAGGCTGAAGGCGGCGCGGTCGGTTGCTGTGACGGTCTTTGTCGGGTCAAAGCTCTGGGCCGGAGCCGGCAGCGACACCGTGGCCTGTTCGACCGCTTCGGCGGCCTGGCTGGCACTGACAAAACCGGTGGCGAGCAGCGCCGATGCGGCAATGCCGAGCATCAGTCTCTTGGTCGTGTTCATAAAAATCCTCCTCATTGCGGCCACCGGGTCTCCGTCCCAAGTGTAGCCGAATTCCTCAGTTCAGCAGGTCGGCGATCGCCTTATCCTCTGCTGCGTAATCGAATGGTCCGGCGCCGCCTCCGACGAACACCTGGCAGCCAAGGCCCGGCGGGCCAAAGCGGTCGCTCAGGCGGCCGAGCAGCGTGCCCGCCTGGTGTTCGGCGACGATGCTTTCGACGTTGGCGACGACAGACTGCCGGTAGGTCGCGACCGGGCGGTAGCCGAGCAGTTTTTCGGCGCGCGAGGTCGATAGAAAGAACGGGGCGGGCAGTGACCAGGGGCTGGCGATCGGGGCCATGCCCGGCAGCAGCACCTGCGAAATCTCGGCGCCCATGGCCCCGGCAATGGCAGATGCCATGGCGCGCTCATCGGGGAAGCCGGGATCGCCGGCATTGAAAATACCGTGGCCGGGTTGTTCGGCGGCCTGCGCGATCATTTCGGCGAGGTTGTCGGCCGAGACCGGATGCATGCTGGAACGCCCGCCATAGCCGAGCACGAATGCCCGGCGACCATCGAGAATGCGGCGGACGTAGAACCATTCGCGCGGCTGTGGCGAATATGGGCCGTGAATGCCGGCGGGACGCAGGATCGTTGTCTTGATGCCGGAGTCCAGCAGCGCGATCTCAACGCCACGCTTGTTGCCGGCGTAGGTCGTGGTGTCCGGCGCGACGGTCGAGGCCTCTTCGGATAGCGGCTCCAGAAATACTGGCGCTGACTCCACACTGGATACGCCCTGCAGCGTCCGGCCTTCGGCGTCCTGATAGACGGCCGCCGAGGACATCATGATCACCGAGCCGATGGAGCCGGCATTGCGCAGCAACTGCGCCGAATGCACGGGGCGGAAGGCAAGGAGATCGACGACGACGTCAAACCCCTGCCCCAGCAATTGATCCATCGCCGCATCGTCCTGGCGGTCGACCTGCACGGACTGGGCGCCGTTTGTGGTCGTGCCGGGCTGGCGGTGGGCGACCGTAACGGTCCACCCATCGGCGAGGAGGCGTTGCGCCGCAGCGCGACCCACCTGCCCCGTGCCACCAATGACGAGTGCTTTTCTGGTCACGGATCAGGCCTTTGCAGTCTTCAGCGGCGAGATGATCTCGAGCGTATTGCCGAGATAGTCGCGAACGAAGGACCAGCGGATCGCGTGGCGTTCGAAATCGGATGGCTCGCGGAAGACTTCGGCGCCGGCGGCCTTGAGCTTGCCAACGGTCTCGTCGCAATCGGCGACGGTGATGCCGATGTGGTGCAGACCATAGATGCGGCCGGGCGAGGTGTTGAAATTGGGCATCTTCACCAGTTCGAGCACGAAATCGCCGATCGAGAGATGGGCCCATTCCATGCCGCTCGTCGCATCGGCCCAACGGTCGATGACGGTGGCGGCGAACTTGTCCTGATACCAGGCAACGCCCGGATCCATGTCCGGCACCATGATGGCCACATGGTTGAGTGCATAGGTGCTGGGGGCTTCGGTCGAAAGTGTCATGCCGTCTCCAAACAGTAAGGGAGCAGCGTTTTTTCGGGGATCGCCGAGCCGGCTTTTGCCGTTGCTTTCGACCCTCTTGCCCTCCCTGAGCATGATTGGAGTCGTATGCCTACAATTTCACATTGTCAAACATCTGTTTTCACATTTTGGAATTGAAGCGCATTTGGTAGGGATTTTTGACCACCATTCTCGCAGCGTGAATTCAAAATTCCTCATTGTGAAAATCGACTGAGGTTGTCATAAAGAGGCCAAGAGATATGGGGGGAACCATGACCAGCGCAGATAAAAAAGGGCGCGTCGTTGGGGCAGAGAGCAGCCGCAAGTTGCTGCAATTGCTGCTGATGTTCACGCCGTCCCGCCCCATCTGGGCCGTGGGCGAACTGGCTGACGAGCTGGGGCTGACCCAGTCCATGGCCTATCGCTATGTCGCGCTTTTGCGCGAAGTGGGCCTGCTCGATGCGGCGGGCGGGAAAAGTTATCGGGTTACGGATCTGGCGCGCAGCCTTGCTGTTGCAGCCGGCGCGGCGCGCATTCCACTGGGCGATATCGCCCTGCCCGTGCTTGGCCATATCCGCGATGTCGGGCGCGAAACCGCCTTCGTCACGCGGCGCAGTGGCTGGTTCACCTATGTGCTCGAGCGCGAACAGACGCCCCATCCCATTCGCCTGATTTTTGAACGTGGCCAGGCCATTGCGCTGCATCAGGGGTCAAGCTCGCGCATCTTGCTTGCTGCCATGACGGTGAGCGAGCGGCAGGCCTATTTCGATCAGTTCGGCATCGACCGGGTGAAGGTCGGACGGGGACTTCTGAGCGATCCGACACTCGATGAGCTGGCACGCCACGGCGTCACCGAAAGCTTTGAAGAAGCCGGCGAAGGCATTTGGAGCGTGTCGGCGGCTATCCGCGAGAATGGCGACATTGTCGGATCACTCGGGGTGGCCGCGCCGCTTTTCCGGGTCAATCCGCAGCAGCGGCAGGAATTGCATGACCTGGTCGTATCTGGGGCAGAGGAAATCAGCGCCCGGATGACACTGTCCAAGGCCGGGATTTGATAGCAATCCATTCTGGCTGCCCGGTTCTGCGGATGTATCACCCCCACCCTTAATCCCTCCCCACAAGGGGGGAGGGAGACGAAGGAGTTGTGGCGACCGGAGCTAGCACCCAAATCATCGTTTGATTTGTTATACTACATACCTAATTCTATTCCCAATCCCCAACCGGACTTTGCCATGACCGCGCCGGCTCAAGCCTTATCCTCCCGGCCCGATCGCATTGTCGGTATTGGTGCGGTGTTCCTTGCCGTGCTGCCGCTCTCGACCGACATCGTGCTGGTGGCCCTGCCGGTGATTGCCGGTAGCTTTGGTACCGCGCTGGCCGGTGGGCACCAGATCATGTCGGTCTTTGTGATCGGGCTTGCCGTCGCCCATCTCTTCGTCGGCGCCCTGGCGGATCGGTTTGGCCGGCGGCCGGTGGCGCTTGTCGGATTCGGCCTCTATACGCTCGCCTCGCTTGCGGCCATGGTCGCGCCCAGCTTTGAAGCGTTGCTTGCCGCCCGCTTCGTACAAGGTCTCTCCGGCGCCTGTGGTCCTATTCTCATGCGGGCACTGGTGCGCGACACGGTAGCACCCGCCGCCGCTTCCCGCCGACTCGCGCTCACCGGCACAATCTCGGGTATCGCGCCGCTACTCGCCCCCACAGTCGGCATCCTCGTGGCCCAGGCCTTTGGCTGGCAGTCTTCCTTCGCGGTGCTCGCCCTCTATGGCGCCGCGACCTTCGTGCTGATCCTCTGGCTGATGCCGGAAACCCTCGCAGCCCGTTCTACCGCGGTCAGCTACATTACCCCCGACATCGTTCGGCGCCTTTTCACCGAGCGCGGCTTTGTCTTCGGCAGCTTTGCCATGGCCATGGGCTATGGCGGGCTCTTTTCGTGGATATCGACGGGCAGCTATTATCTCACCACCAGAACTGGCCTCGATCCGCTGGTGGCTTCACTGATCTTTGCCGCCGGTTCGCTGTGCTTCATGCTTGGTGGCCTTGTCGCCATGCGGCTGCGGGGCGCTCCCGAGCAGACTATTCGCATTGGCGCTGCTATCGGCGCGACGGGCGGACTGCTTGCGCTCGTACTCGCACTCGCCCTACCCGACCAGCCCTGGTTCTGCCTGCCCATCATGCTGTTCTATTGTAGCTGGGGCATCGTTCAGCCGCCTTCCATCAACATTGCCATGCGCGATCACCCTGCCATTGCCGGAAAGGCATCGGCCCTCCTTGGTCTCGTGCAGCTTGGTGGTGGCGTGGTTCTTTCCTGGATCGTCGTTGCGCTGGGCGCCGGCCCATATGCCTTGGGCCTCATGCTGTTTTCGACTGCCGCCATCCTGCTGGCGTCTCACTTCGCCAAAAGGCCACAAGCATGATCAAGCCCGAGCTGTCGCTGCTCTGCGAAATCGAAGTGTTGCTCGGTCCGGTCGTGGAAATCGGCGACAGCCCGCGCGGCAAGCGCCGCATCATTCCCATTATTGGCGGCAGTTTTTCGGGCGAGCGGTTTAGCGGCACAGTCGCCAATGTGGGAGCCGACTGGCACACGGTGCTGCCCGGCTCGATGTCCGAACTCGACACGCGCTATTGCCTGCAAACCCACGATGGCGCTTCGGTCGACATTCGCAATTACGGCTTTCGCCATGGGCCCGAAGACGTCATCGCAGCATTGGCGCGGGGAGAGGAGGTCGACCCGAGCCTTTATTATATGCGGACCCATTGCCGCTTCGAGACCGGCGACCCGCGCTATGCCTGGCTGAACCACACCATTTGCGTGGGCAGCGGCGTGCGCAAGGCGAGCGCGGTGCACATTGGCATCTTCGTCGTATCCTAGGGGCTTGCGGTTCGGCCAGCCGTTGCTGATAAGCACGGTTGAGACTGAGTGGAATGGAGTGAAACATGGCAGCCCGCTTTGATGCCTCGGCCATGAACAAGGTGATCGGCTACCGCCTTCGCCGCGCCCAGTCCTACATTTTCCAGCAGTTCGACGAACGCTTTGCGCGGCTGAAACTACGGCCGGCCGAATATTCCGTGCTTGAACTGATTGCGGACAATCCCGGCTGCCAGCAGGGCACCATGGCCAAGGCGCTGGGCATCAAGCGCGCCAACTTCGTCGGCCTCATCCAGGGCCTCGACGCCCGCGGTCTCACCGCGCGGGACCAACAGCCCGGCGACAAGCGCGCAAACGCGCTATACCTGACCCCTGCCGGCCAGGCGATGATCGTGGAGGCCCGGGAAATTCAGGCCGAGTTCGAACGCCACTGCGTGGAGCTATTGGGTGGCGAGGCGGAGCGCGACCATCTGCTTACGCTGCTCGACCGACTGGCGCCGACGGCTGACTAATCGCCGACCGGCTCATGCCCCAGGGCGTGAACCACTTCCGCCGGTAGCGCCTTGGCGCGAATGCCGCTGGGGTTTTCCGGATCCCGCCCGACCCAGACCCGTGTTTCGCGACCTTCGACCGCCAGTTGCCCCACATTGAAGAGCTGGTGGCGTACATCAAAGCTGGAGCGGCGACAGGCGGTGACTTCGGTCTTGATCGTGACCACATCGCCAAAGCGGCTCGGCCGCTTGAAGCTCGATCCGGTATCGACCATGGGGATACCCAGCACCTCGTAGCGCGCGGCCCATTCCGCCTGCTTCATCCCCAACGCCTGAGCAAAAAGCATGGCCGTGGACGTATCGAAGAAGCGGAAATAGTTGGGATAGAAGACGATCCCGGCAGGGTCGCAGTCGCCAAAGGCGATTTCGAGGTCGCGCGAAAACAGCATGGTTTTGCCTTTACTTAGGAGGCAGGCGAAGGGCGCCGTCGATGCGGATGACCTCGCCATTTAGATAGTCGTTGTCGATGACGCTGAGCACGAGCTTGGCAAAATCGGCGGGGGCGCCAAGACGCGGCGGATAGGGAATGGAGGCGGCGAGGCCGGCCTGCACGTCTTCGGGGAGTTCAAGCAAGAGTGGCGTCGCGAAGAGACCGGGGGCAAGCGTGACGACCCGAATGCCGAACCGCGACAGCTCGCGCGCGGCCGGCAGGGTCATGGCGGTGATGCCGCCCTTTGATGCCGAATAGGCAGCCTGGCCGATCTGGCCATCGAAGGCGGCGACCGAGGCGGTCGAAATGATGACGCCGCGATTGCCATTTTGATCGGGTGTCGTGACCGACATGCTGGCGGCCGCGAGGCGCAGCATATTGAAGGTGCCGACGAGATTGACGCGAATGATGCGCTCGAAATCGCTCAGCGCCATCGGGCCGTCGCGTCCAACGATGCGCGAGGCGCCGCCGATTCCGGCACAATTGACGAGGACCGCGGGAGCGCCATGGCGCTCGGCGCTGAGGGCCAACGCGGCCTTGGCACTTTCCTCATCGGCGATGTCGCAGGGCGCGAACAGGCCGCCGATCTCGGTAGCGACGGCGGTGCCCGCTTCGATATTGCGATCGAGCACCGTCACCAGGGCGCCATGCGCCGCGAGGGCACGTCCCGTTTCCGCGCCGAGTCCCGAACCACCGCCGGTGACAACGGCGCTTTTGCCTTTGATGTCCATTGTCAGGCCTCCGGATTTTCGAGCAGGACGGCGATGCCCTGCCCGCCGCCGATACAGGCGGAGGCAATGCCATAGCGGAGGCCCGCACGGCGCAGTTCGCGCGCAACGGTCGTCGCGAGCCGCATGCCGGTCGCGCCCAGCGGGTGGCCGATGGCAATGGCCCCGCCATTGACGTTGAGCTTGGCCATATCGAGGCCCAGCTCGCGCTGACAGGCGATGAGTTGCGCGCCAAAGGCCTCGTTGATCTCGACGCGGTCGATCTGGTTGAGCGTGAGCCCGGTGAGATCGAGCACGGCGCGAATGGCTGGCACCGGTCCGATGCCCATGATGTGAGGTGGCACGCCGACCGAGGCGCTGGCGACGATGCGGGCCAGTGGCCGGAGCCCTTTGTTGCGCACATAATCGGCCGAACCGACGAGACCGGCCGCGGCGCCGTCGACGATGGCCGAGGAATTGCCGCCGGTCTGCACGCCGCCAAAGGCGGGGCGCAACTTGGCAAGAACCTCGTAGGGCGACACGCGGATGTGGCTATCGGCCTCGACCTTTTCGACGCCACGCGGCAGGACGATGCCGCGGGGGCGCAGGCCGTCGATCTCGAACTTTTCGGCAATCACTGGCTCGATCTCGCCGGCAAGGAAGCCGCTATCGCGCGCAGCTACGGCACGCTCGAAACTGAGGGCAGCGAATTCGTCGACTTCCTGGCGGGAAATGCCGTGGTCGCGCGCGAGATTTTCGGCCGTGTCGCCCATGCGGACTTCGGCGGCGGGATCGAGCGTTGCTTCCCAGAGGAAATCCTTGAACTCGACCTGCCCCATCCCAAAACCATTGCGATGGGTATAGGCGGCGATGGGGTTGCGGCTCATCGATTCCGTGCCGACGGCCAACGCCAGATCGACGCGGCCGAGGGATACGGCGTCGGCCGATTGCGCCAGCACTTCGAGCCCGGTGCCGCAGATGCGCTGCACCAGGTGTGCGGGACGGTCGATGGGGACGCCGGCGTAAAGCCCGATATGGCGGGGGGTAACGAAGGCGTCGAACGAGGCCTGCGCCATGGAGCCGGCAATAGTGGTGCCGATATCGTCGACATCGACGCCCGTTCGCGCAATCACCGCCCGCGCGGCCTTGATGCCGAGATCAATTGGCGAGATGGCCGAGAGGGCGCCTCGATAGTCGACGAAGGGGGTACGCACGCCGTCGATGAGATAGGCGTCGGCGTAGGTGGCCCGCAGGCCCGGCGAACGGCTCATGACTTGGCCTTTCTCGAAGAGACAAAAACATGGTCGGGGACGGGTTCGGCGTAAAGCTCTTCGACGAGAGCTGCCCGACGCGCCATGACGGCGCGCTGGTTGATCGAGCCCTTGTCGGTGATTTCGCTTCCGTCGATGCTTGGCGGTTCGGCCAATAGCACCGTACGGGCCACGTGGTTGGAACTGCCGGTGGCTTTGGCGGCGAGCGCGTCGAGCGCCTGAGATAGATGCCGGCGTATCGAGGGATGATCGACCAGAACGTCGGGTGGCAGCTTTTGGCCGACCACTTCGGCGCATCCGCCCATATCGAGGAAAATCATCGCCCCGATATGATTGCGATCGAGCCCGGTCAGCACGACGTCGCGCACCAGAGGTGCGCAGGCGGCGACGAGACCAGTCCGGACCGCTGCCATATTGACCCAGGTGCCGGTCGAGAGCTTGAAATCCTCGGTGACGCGGCCATCGAAGGCGAGGCCGCGCGAGATGTCATCGGGATCGACGAATTTCAGCGCGTCGCCGATGCAATAGAAACCCTCTTCGTCGAAGGCTTCGCCGGTCTTGTCGGGCTGTCGCCAATAGCCGGGGGTGACGTTGGGGCCGCGCAGCCGGACTTCGAGCTTTTGGCCGTTGGGCACGAGTTTCAGTTCGAGTCCTGGTGCAGGGAGGCCGATTTCGCCGGCCCGTTCTACTGGCCAGGTGGTGGTGAGGGCAAAGGGCGCGGTTTCGGTGGAGCCGTAGCCGCTGATGATCATGATCCGCTCGCCGGTCGCAGAGATAGCTGTGGCGTCGAGCCCGTCCCAGACATGCTGAGCCAACCCTGCCCCGGCATATTGCATCAGCTTGAGCCGGCGGAAGAAGGCGTCGCGCAGTTCTTCATCCTGCACCAGATGCTGGTGCAGCATTTCATAGCCTTTTGGCACGCTGAAATAGACGGTGGGCGACACCGTTTTCAGATTGCGCACCGTGGCCGCAACGCCGTCGGGCGTCGGCTTGCCGTCGTCTATGTAGAATAAGCCGCCGTTATAGAGTGCGATGCCCAGATTGTGGTTGCCGCCGGCGGTGTGGTTCCAGGGCATCCAATCGATGAGCACGGGCGGTTCGTCGCCGAGAAAGGCCAACGCCGAGCGGATCATTTCCTGATTGGCGCAGAGCATCCGGTTTGTGGTGGTGACGGCCTTGGGCATGCCGGTCGAGCCGGAGGTGAAGAGGAATTTGGCGATCGTGTCGGGGGTAGTGTGCGCCCTCGCCCGTTCGACTTGTTCGGTGGGCTCGGTGGCCAACGCGTCGGCCATCGAGACGATGCGGCGACCTGGAATATCGCCGCTCTGCACGAGAACCGGCACATCGGCAGAAATGGCTGCGAGGATGGCGGGCGCATAGGCAGCGCCGTCGCTAGCGTAGACGAGGCCGGGATCGAGCAGGTCGTCGATATGCCGAACCTTGGCAAAGTCCTTGGAGATGAGGCTGTAGGCCGGGGAGATCGGGGCATAGGGCACGCCGATCAGCATGGCGGCGTAGCCGAGCAAGGCGTGTTCGATATCATTGCCCGACAGGATCAGGAGCGGCCGGCTCTCGGAGAGATTGTGGCCGAGCAGCATCTGCGCCAGGGACTGTACCGTCTGCCAGGCTTGGGCATAAGTGACGGTACGCCAGCCGTCGCCCTGGCGCTCGGCCAGAAACACCTGCTCCGGCGTCGTCTCGGCCCAATGCTGCAGTCGATCGGTCATGGCGCGTGGATAATCGCCGAGCGGCTGATCGCAGCTTATATAACGAACGCCGCCAGCGGCCTCCGTCATGCTCGCACGCAAATCGCCCATGCGCACTTTACGGTGCTGCACTGACATGTGCTCCTCCCTATTTGTTATATTGCATAACAAATATCGAAATCCGCTTCAACACCGAAACTTCAGCGGAATGGCGAGAGTGCGACTTTAGCCAAAATTATTGTTATGCTACTGAACAATCCAGCAGCACATTGATGGCGGAGATGACGCGTGGACGAGCAGGAACTGGTAATTGAGCGGGATGGGCCGGTCGCACTGCTGGCTTTCAATCGTCCGCAAAAGCGCAATGCCGTCAATGACAAGACACTTGCGGCGCTGCGCAGTTTCTTCGGCGATATTCCAGAGGATGTGCGTGTCATTGTCCTCTCGGGCAACGGCGGGCACTTTTCATCGGGGCTCGATCTCAGCGAACAGGTGGCGCGCGAACCGCATGCGGTGATGCGCCATTCTCGCAATTGGCACTCCATCGTGAACCTGCTGCGCCATAGCGGCATTCCGGTGGTCGCAGCGCTTAGTGGCGCCGTGATGGGGGGCGGGCTTGAGCTGGCCTCGGCCTGCCATGTGCGTGTTTCGCAGCCGGGGGTGATGTACCGGATGCCAGAGGGTCAGCGCGGCATTTTCGTCGGGGGCGGCGGCACCGTGCATCTCGCTGGTATCATCGGCGCGGACAAGATGACTGAAATGATGCTGACTGGCCGGACCTATTCGGCCGAGGATGGCGAACGGCTAGGCATTTCGCACTATCTCGCGGAGGCCGATGGCGCTCTGGCGCTGGCGCGGCAACTAGCACAGCAGATCGCCAGCAATTCGCCGACGGTGAATTACCTCATCGTGCAATCCATTGCCCGCATCGCCAATATGTCATCCGAGGATGGGCTCTATACGGAAAGCCTTGCGGCAGCGCTCAGCCAGACAGGCGCCGATGCTGAGGAGGGCCTGCGCGCTTTCCTCGAAAAGCGCCCGCCCAATTTCAATCGCTGAGCGGGGTGGAGGCGCTGATCGCGCCTCCCGACGCCTTACACGCCGTCGGCCATTGATAGCCACGGCTCCTGTGGCACCTTGCGTTCGCCGGCCTGGTGGAATTCGACCACCGCACCTTCTGGACCCCGCACCATGGCGCGAAAACCCTCGCGCGGCGGCATTTTCAGGGTATAGCCCTTGTCGAGCAGACCCTGGCAAGTGGCGTAGATATCATCGACGCGGAAGCAGATATGGCTGAGGCCGACCGGCCCGGCTTCGGCAGAACGCTCGACAAGCGCGATGGTGGGCGCAAAGCGCTCGGAGCGACCGCTTTCTTCGTCATGCGACCCGGAGAGGAATGCCGCGCGGGCATTGATCTTGGGCACGACGAGTTCGCGCACGGTCCGCATGTCGAGCACGTCCCAGAAGGCGCGGGTCTTGTCGAGATCGGCGGTGAAGATGGTGGTGTGGAGATAGTGCATGTTGCGCCTCAACCGTTCCAGTGGCCCGTATCGGGGAGCGAGAGCCAAGGCTCGGCCGGCGTCTTGGCCGGGCGGCGCTGGATGAGTTCCACGGTCAGCCCGTCGACCGTTTCGACATAGGCTTTGAAGCCGTCGCGGGGCGGTCGGTTTATGGTGTGACCGGCATCGCGCAGAGCTGCGCAGGCGGCGTAGATATCGTCCACGCGAAAACTCAGGTGGCCATAGGCGGAGCTGCGGTGTGCGTCGCGCTCGGCTTCGTCCCAATATTTGTAGAGTTCGATGGTGGGGGCGAAGCGGGCGTCGAAGGGCGCGCTGGCCATATCTCCCGGGGCCGCGACAAAGACCACTGTGCAGCGCTCCTCCTCGTCTTCGAGGCGTTTCACTTCAATCATGCCCAGCGCATTGCAGTAAAAATCGAGCGACTGATCGAGGTCATCGACCTTGATCATCGTATGCAGATATTCAAGCATTTCATCCTCTTGGCCGCTCTGCGGCGGTTCTGTAGCCGACCATAGGCAGCACCCAGTGGCTTGGCAAACATTTTTTCGCTTTCCGGATTAAATACAACTTGCCGTTTGGTGCAGGCTTTTCCAAACTGGTCACAGTCAGCGCCAAATGCTGAGCATGCGCCGGTTTTCCGCAAATCACTCGACCGGATATCGAACGCATTCCGAACAAAATTTCTCGGAGGAGATATCGCGTGAGTACTATTCGTCCCGTTCAATGGGGCTTTGCCGGCACGGGCAGCATTTCGGGCAGCATGGCATCGCAGATCGCGAAATCCGCTATCGCAAAAGCGGCAGCGGTTTCCTCGCGTTCGCTGGAATCGGCCAAGGCATTTGCCGCTACGCACGGCATCGGCAAGGCGCATGATTCACTCGATGGCATGTTGGCCGATCCCGACATTGAGGCGATCTATATCGCCCTGCCCCATGCGCTGCATAAATCAGCAATTCTCGCAGCGCTCGATGCCGGGAAGCATGTGTTGTGCGAAAAGCCGATGGCGCTCAATGCCGGGGAAGTGGCCGAGATTGCCGCCCATCCGCGGGCCAAGAGCCTGATGGTCACCGAAGGTTTCATGGTGCGCTACCAGCCGCAATGGGAGTGGATCGAGGCGCAGATTGCCGACGGAGCGCTCGGCACGGTCAAGCAGGTGACGGCGTTCACGGCACTGCAATTGCCGCCGCCGGCGGTCGATCCGGCGCGTGGGACGCTGGCCGGGGACCGGAGTCTGCTGCTCGATATCGGCTGCTATTCCGTCCATCTGGTGCGAATGATCTTCAACGCCGATCCGCTGCGCGTTTCCGCTGTTATCGAGCGCGATTCGGTGACCGGGCTGGAAAGCTTCATCAAGGCCAGTCTCGATTTCGGTGGGCGATATGCGGATGTCACCGTCTCCAATGTGCTGCGACGCGGTCGGCGTATTCATGTGCTGGGCAGTGCGGGAAGTCTTGAGATCATGACGCCCATCCACGCGCCGCCGACTGGCGCGAAGGTGCTTGCGGCGCTTGCCGGCGATGGCAATGCCGATCCGGTGGAGCAGGTCTTTCCCAGCGTCGAACAATATGGATTGCAGATGGATGATGTGTCGCGCCGCATTCGCGCGGGCGAACAGCCGCGCGTGACGCTCGCCAATGCGCTGGGCAATGCACGCACGCTCGATGCGATTGTGGCTTCGGCTGCGGCCAATGGCGCGTGGATGGAACTCTAGAACACAAAAAACC
>NZ_JBEVLL010000251.1:0-13491 GCF_040509215.1 Devosia sp. | reverse complement strand
CTTTGGTGGGATCGGTTGGGATCAGTCCGGAAACGGGTATTCCGCATAGGCGAAGTGCACGTTGTCGGGGGCCCAGGAATTGACGTTGAACGTCCCCTGCCCGCCGAACAATTCCACCGCGACGCGGGATTCGCCGCCTTCGGTGGGCATCACGCGGAGCTGCACATCGAGGTCGGCGGGGTGAGTGATCGTGCCGGTCTCGTAGCTGATATAGGCCATCCATTTGCCGTCGGGCGAGAAGTGGGGGAACCAGTTGACGCGATCGTCGAAGGTTACCTGCTCGATGCCGCTGCCATCGGTGCGCATGCGGAAGATATTGGCATGGCCCGGGCGCTTGGCGGCGAGTTCGGAATTGAAATAGACCCACTGGCCGTCGCGCGAATATTCCGGGCCGTCCGACTTTTCGGGGCGATGGACGAGGTAGGTGTCCGGCCCGCCCGCGAGGGGGATGGTGGCGATGGAGAGCTTGCCGCGGACCACTTCGCCGACGCGTTCGACGGCGGTGTAGACCAGCGTCTGGTTATCGGGCGAGACGCCGTGGAGCCAATAGCTGTAGCCGCGCTCTTCGGGATAGTCGTTGGAGATCTGGCGAGGTACGCCGCCCTCGAAGGGGATGCGGTAGAGCTTTCCAAGGGCGCTGAAATAGATTTCGGAATTGTCGGGCGAAAGGATGTGGTCGTTGTTGATGCCAGCGATATCGCCGGTCGGGATATCGATCAGGCCGGTCGAGCCATCGGCGGCCAGCCGGTAGAGTTTTCCGCCGCCATTGATGATCAACCACTTGCCGTCCGAGGTCCAATTGGGCGCTTCATAGAGCGTCGGCAGATCGATGACGGTGCGCGTGGCGCCCGTGTCCTTGTTCACGACGGATATGCGCGTGATCTGGCCCGGCTGCAGGTCCTTGCGACCCGGCCAGCGACCGCGTTCAATATTGGCTTTAGCCATTCTTTCCTCCCTTAAAGTCGAAGTCCGCTCGCCGTATCGAACAGCGATGCCGAAGACACGGAAATGCCGAGCGGCATGGCGTCGCCCTCGCGCGGGCGCAGGTCGGTTGGCACGCGGAGGCCGATCTGCTGGCCTTCCTTGGTACGGCACCAGACCAGCGTGTCCGAGCCCATGGGTTCGAGCAGATCGATTGTGGTCTCGACGAGAAAATCCTGCCCGCCGGCATGCTCACCATGGGCGATATGCTCGGGCCGAACGCCCAGCGTTGCCTTGCCGGGTCTGGCTTCAGCGGCGAAACTGTAGCGGTCGAGCGGAATGCTGGCTTGGCCCCATTTGAACACCGGTTTGCCGGCCTCGATGGCGATATCTCCGTCGATGAAATTCATGGCTGGCGAGCCGATAAAGGCTGCGACGTAGCGGGTTGCCGGGCGCTCGTAGATTTCCTCGGGGCTGCCGAGTTGTTCGATGCGGCCCTTGTTCATCACCGCGATCATGTCGGCCAGGGTCAGCGCCTCGACCTGGTCATGCGTGACATAGATGGAGGTACTGCCGAGGTGGCGATGCAGCCGCTTGATTTCGCGGCGCAGCTCGACGCGCAATTGCGCATCGAGATTGGAGAGCGGCTCGTCGTAGAGATAGACCTCGGCCTCGCGCACCAGCACGCGGCCGATGGCGACGCGTTGGCGCTGGCCGCCGGAGAGCTCGGCGGGGCGGCGATCGAGCATGGTGTGGAGTTGCAGCGTCTCGGCGGCACGCTGCACGCGCTGGGCGATTTCGGCGGCTTTCACTCCTGCGACCTTGAGGCCGAAGGAGAGGTTCTGACGCACGGTCATCTTGGGGTAGAGCGCATAGCTCTGGAAGACCATGGCGATGCCGCGGTCCTTGGGCTCGGCCCAGGTGACGTTTTTGCCCCCAATCCATATCTGGCCGCTGGTGATGGGCTGCAGACCGGCGATGGAATTGAGGAGCGTGGATTTTCCGCAGCCCGAGGGGCCCAGCAGCACGAGGAACTGGCCGTGTGGCACCGTCAAGTCGAGCTTTTCGAGGGCGGTGAATTCGCCATAGCGGATGGAAAGATTGCGTGCTTCGACTTCTGCCATTTTGCTATCCCTTGACGGCGCCGGCGGTGATGCCGCGCACGAACCAGCGACCTGAAACCATGTAGACGAGCAGCGGCACCATGGCGGTGAGCATGGTTGCCGCCATTTCCACGTTGAACTGCCGCTCGCCGGTCTGCGAGGCGATGATGTTATTAAGCTGCACCGTCATCGGCGCATTTTCCCGGCCGCCAAAGGTCAGACCGAGGATGTAGTCGTTCCAGGCGCCGGTGGTTTGCCAGATGACGACGACGATGGTGATCGGGGCCGACATGGGCACGAAGATCGACCAGAAAATGCGCCAGAACCCGGCCCCATCGACGCGCGCGGCCTTAAATATCTCGATCGGTAGGCCGGCGTAGAAATTGCGGTACATCAGGGTCACGACCGGCAGGCCGAAGATGACATGAACCGCGATCAGGCCCGGTAGCGAGCCATAGAGGCCGAGCGAGGACCAGAGGCGAACCAATGGGTAGAGCACCATCTGGAGCGGGATGAAGGCGCCGAACATGAGGACGGTGAAGACCAGATTGGCGCCGCGGAAGCGCCAGAAGGACAGGACGTAGCCGTTAAGGGCGCCGACAAGGATCGAAAGCACGACGACGGGCACGACAATCTTGAGGGAGTTGAGGAAGCCGACCTGCACGCCGCCGCAATCAAGGCCGGTGCAGGCCTGGCTCCAGGCAGCGCCCCAGGCTTCGATTGTTGGCGCGAGGGG
The DNA here is from genome assembly GCF_040509215.1 of Devosia sp. Classification (GTDB taxonomy): domain Bacteria; phylum Pseudomonadota; class Alphaproteobacteria; order Rhizobiales; family Devosiaceae; genus Devosia. The sequence goes on along the minus strand of NZ_JBEVLL010000251.1, from coordinate 10,731 downwards.
CGGCATCAGCACATTGGTGGCGCGGACCTCGGCCATGGTTTTGAGGGAAGTAGACACCATGGTGTAGATCGGTAGTAGGAAGAACAGCGCGGCTACCAGCAGGAAGGCGTAGATACCGGCGCGCTCCCAGCTAAAGGTGGCGGGGCGCGGCCCATCGTGATGGGCAGTGGATGCAGCGAGGGGGAGAACTTGCTCGGACATGGGTTTCACCCTTTCGACGCGCTGGCGGCGCGACGGGTCTGCCAATGGCGCGCGTACCAGATGGGCGCGGCTACGGCGACGACAGTGAGAATGAGAATGGTGGCGCCGGCGCTGGCGAGCCCGACATTCTGGCGTTCGAAGAGGTAGTCCATGACGAACTTGGCCGGCACTTCGGTGGCGCTGCCCGGCCCGCCGCCAGTCATGGCAACCACGAGGTCGTAATTGCGGATGACACCGAAAGCGAGCAGCAGAATGCAGGTGGCAAAGGACGGCCCCAGCATCGGCAGGATGATCGAGAGATAGGCCCGCCATTTGGGGATGCCCTCGATATTGATGGCTTTCCAGATGTCCTCATCGATGCCGCGAAGACCGGCGAGAACCAGCGCCATGACAAGGCCGGCACCGTGCCAGATGGCGGCGGCGACGATGGTGTAGATGGCGAGGTTGCGGTCGATCAGCAGGCGGAAGGTGAAGTCGGTCCAGCCAAGGTCCTGCATGAATTTTTGAAGGCCGAGCTGGGGATTGAGGAACCACTGCCAGGCAAAGCCGGTGACGATGTAGGAGAGCGCGTAGGGATACAAAAAGATGGTGCGGAGCGCTGATTCAGCGCGCACTTTCTGGTCGATGAAGATCGCCAGCAGGTAGCCGAGAACGAGGCACCCGCCGACGAAGCCGATGCCAAAGATGGCCATGTTGCGCAGCGAGACGAGCCAGCGCGGCGAGCCGAAGAGGGCCACATATTGCTCGAAGCCGACAAAGCTGAATTCGGGAATGGACCTGGAGCCGGTGAACGACAGGCCCACGGTCCAGGCGATGCAACCGACAAAGACGACGAGGGCTACAAGAGCCGTCGGCGCCAGCGCGATCTTGGCGGACAGATTTTTCATTGATATCCCTGAGGCCATGGCAAGCGGGGCGCGGCGCACAACCGCGCCCCTTGGGAGGCGCCGGACCAGGGCCCGGCGGGCAGTATTCAGGAAGCTTCGAGCGCGTAGGCAAAACCGTCGATGACTTCATCGACGCTCATGTCGGGATTGGCCCAGAACTCGTTGACGATGTCGCGATATTCGCCATCCTGCTGCTGGGTGATCAGCGAGCGCGGATTGGGGACGAGATTGCCGTCGGCATTGAAGGCATCGTAGCCGATCGTGAGGCAGGCATCGGCATTGTCCGGCAGGGCCGCATCGCGGCGCACCGGCAAGGCGCCACGCGGGGCGACGTAGAGCGTTTCGACCGCCGGATCGCCGATGATCGAAGCGAGCTTGAGCTGGTCTTCGGTCGGGCCTTCGCTACCGGGTTGCTTGGGGAAGACCATGACGTCGCTGTGGAGCTGTACGTAATCGCGCTCGCCGGGAATGAAGCAGCCGAAATCGGTGCCGGCGACAAGGCCGGCAGCGCGATATTCGCCATCGGCCCATGAGCCCATGATCTGCACGGCTGCTTCGCCGGAGCTGACGAGATTGGCCGAGAGGTTCCAGGCGCGGCCGATATTGCCTTCGTCGGTATAGTCGCGAAGGCGGCCCAGCGTTTCGAAGGCACTGCGGACGACATCGCCGCGAATGGCTTCGTCGCTCCGCTGGTTCCAGACCTGGTCCCAGACGTCGGGGCCGCCCTTTTCGAGGAGGATCGCTTCGAAGGGGAAGCGGATGTTGAAGGCGTCGCCGCTGAAGGCTAGCGGAATGAGACCATCGGCCTTGACCGCATCGAGCGCGGCGAAGAAATCGTCACCAAAGCCGACTGGCTCGGCGATGCCCAGCCGATCGAACACGCCCTTGTTGTAGAAGACGAAATTGGGCGTATAGAGGGCCATGGGCGCGATGTAGATCTTGCCATCGGGGCCCGAGATTGCGTCGACCAGCGGCTGGGGCATGTTTTCGCGCCAGTTGCCCGCGGTTGCGGCGGCGTCGATATCGGTCAGCATGCCCTGATCGATGAAATCGAGATGGTCGCGATTGGTGACCGTCGAATAGGCCTGCGAGGGCTGGCCGGCCTGCATCTGGGTCGTATAGACGCGGCGCGTGTTCGGCGGACCGGCGACGGCGTTGTCGACCCAGGTGCCACCGGCCTCGGTGAACTTGTCGGCGATGACCTTGAGCGCTTCGGCCTCGGTCTGCGACGTATAGTGGTGAATGACCTCAAAATCGTCGGCAGTCGCCGGGTTGGCAGCAAGACCCAGCGCCAGCGCGGAAATTCCGGCCAGATAAACAGTCCTCATTATCGTCCTCCCAGGCGCAGCTTGCAGCGGCGCCATCCTGATCCCTGCAACGTCAGCGCCATTGGCTTATTTTTGACGTTTGCCGAATTAAAGAACGACCGCGAGCAAACAATGTCAAGCGACTCTCGTTGGTGTTTTTATGGAACCGCAGCTCCAATGGGCCCACAAAATCCGCCTATCTAGCTGTAATTCATGCGCTTATGGACTTTTGTTATGTCTCAAAACATTTTTGAAGAAACTGGTCGCATCGCATGAATTTTGATTGGTTTCAAAATTAATTATGGAAGCGCTGGAACTTGGGCGCTACTGTTGCCGCGTCAAGCGCACCCAGATGCGCTGGCAAAGCTGGGGGGAGAGGCCATGCCCGAACGACAATCAGCGCGGTGCCGCATGCATATGCTCGACAAACGGGCCGACAGCATGCTTGTGCTTGCAGCGAAAGCCGGTCTCCCAGTTCACCCTGGAAGCGCGGTATGACCTTGGACAATGCAGCACGGCGGAAACACACCGCCGCGAGGGAGGAGCGCATGCGGATCCGGCCACCAAAAGGCCCGCAACTTGTCGGCGAATTGGCCGACCAGACGCGCGAGCCGGATTCCGTCCGCAGCGACAATATTGGCTTTGTGCTCGATATCCTGCGCCAGGAGGGGCCGATCTCCCGCATCGAGATTTCAACCGCGCTCGAACTATCGCGCTCCACCGTCACCGAAATCACCGCCGAACTGCTCCAGGATGGCCTGATTCAGGTGCATGAGGACGAGGAGGCGGCTGACGCAGCCACTGTGCGCGGCCGCCCCCGGGTGCGCCTGTCGCTTAATCCGCGCGCAGCCTATGCCGTTGGCGTGCGCCTCGGGCTCAGCCAGATCACCGTATCGGTCACCGATTTCGTCTGCGACGTGCTGCATTCGAGCACCCTGCCCTTCCGTTCCTCGCGTCAGGCGCCGGAAGTGGTTGCCGATGTCGTCGAGGACGCCATCCTGCGCACGGTTGCCGATTGCAACCTCGGTCTCTCGGATATCAATGCGGTCTGCGTCGGTGTGCCCGGCATGGTCGACAGCAAGCTCGGCATCTGCCACTGGAGCCCGGCCTTTTCGCGCATTCCTGTGCCGTTCGCGGACCTGCTCTCACAGCGGCTCAATATTCCCGTCGTCATCGAAACCCATACCGTGCCCCTTGCCACCGCCGAGCGTAATTTCGGCAGCGCGCAGGATCGCGATACTTGCGTCGTCATCACGCTGGGCCATGGCGTGGGCATGGGGATTCTCATCAATGGCGAGGTCTATCGCGGCGCCCATGGCTTTGCCTCGGAGTTCAGCCACACCAAGATCGAAGAAGGCGGGCCGCTCTGCGAATGCGGGCAGCATGGGTGCCTCGAAGCCCATATCGGTTTCCGCGCCATTTTGCAGGCGGCGGGAGAGGAATTGGCAGGTCCTGTCTCGGATGATCCGCGTTCGCGCGAGCGGAAGGTGCTGGAACTGATCGAGCTTGCGGATGCCGGCAACGAGCACCTGCGCGCCGTTTTTGCGCAGGTCGGCACCTATCTCGGGCGCTCGCTCGCCAATCTGTGTGGTGTTATCGACCCCGCCCGCATCATCTTTTCCGGGCTCAACATGCGCTCGTCGCACTATTGGCTCGAACCGGCCAAGGCAGCGCTCTTTGCCAATGTGCGAGCACCGATGCAGGGGCGGCTGGAGTTCGTGGTCAACGATCGGGACGACGTGTTCTGGTCGCGCGGCGCTGCGGCGCTGGTGTTGCACCAGCTCTATCGCTCTCCCCTGCTGCTGCGCGCCAAGAAAAGGCAGGCTCAGTAAGGGATCAGCGCTTCGCGGCGGGAGGCTATTGCCCGCGCAGGATTTCGGAGAGCTTACGCGGCGGCGCCAGGTTTTCCGAAACGTCGATGCCGGACAGCAGATCGACCAGATGGCTGGTCATCAGTTCCGAGGCATCCTTTTCGCTGTTTTTGGCAATCGCATCGACCAGCGCGTGATGGGCATGGCTCTCGCAGAACGTGTCGCTGCGGCGCGAATAGAGAGAAATAATCAGCGCCGAGCGGGAGCATAGCGACTGGATGATTTCGGTCAGGATGGACTGGCCGGCGATCTCGGCAATGCCTTCGTGGAAGCGAGCGGAGAGCATGATGGCGTCGCCCTGGCGACCGTCATGAATGGCCTTGTGCTCTTCGTCGAGATGCTTGCGCAGCAGCTTTATGTCGGCCGGTTTGGCGACAGCGGCGGCCATGGCGGCCACCTTGGGCTCGATGATGGCGCGCGCCTCGAAAACCTCGCGCGCTTCGCGCTTGGTCGGCTTGGCAACGAAGGCACCACGATTGGGTTCGAGCTGCACGAGCCTGTCGTGCGCCAGAGCCTGAAGGGCGGCGCGGACAAGAGTGCGGCTGACTGAATAGACATCGCCAAGCTCGTCTTCAGGCAGCTTGGTGCCGGGCGCAATGGCGTGCGCGAGGATCGCGGCTTTCAGATCGTCATAGATTTGCGTCCAGCGAGCGCTTGTTACGTTGCCAGTTGCGCGGTCGTCGTTTGCTTTCAGCATGCCTGAATCCTCTTGTTGCTACTTATGTTGTCCGCAATCGCAACGCAAGATTGGATTCATTTCAGGCATGGCTCGCACACATCAGTCGCGGGTGTCCAAAATGGGCAGAAGGACCTGACCGATCATGCCGCTGGCTCCGGCGGCAGAGGCAGGTCGATGGGCGCGTCAAAGGTGCGATGCACCATGCCCCAGCCGGGATCGGTGAGGTGATTTTCAAGGCCACCGCGCTTCACGACGGCCCAAGACTGCGCCTCGGCTTCGGCGAGTACGGCATCGACGTCGACGGTGAGGACGCGCTTGTCTTCCATCAGCACCTTGCCATCGACGATGACGGTTTCGACGTCCTGGCCGACGGCCTGGAGCACAAGGCGATGGATGACCATCCAGTTGGGCACGAGGTGGGGCTTGCGCAGGTTGACGATGGTGACGTCGGCCTTCTTGCCGACTTCGAGGGAGCCGACTTCGTCCTCCATGCCGAGCGCCTTGGCGGCATCGATGGTGATCATTTCGAAGAGTTTGCCGGGTGGCAGGAGGTAGGCATCCTGATTGCGCCAGCGATGGGCAAGCTGGGCCAGCTTGGCGGCGTGCAACAGGTCGAAGGTGGCCCAGGGGGCAGCGCCGTCGGTGGTGATGGCGACGTTGACGCCGCGCTGCATCATTTCGATCACAGGGGCTCGGCCGCCGGGCGAATGGGTCATGCTGGTACCGGTCTCGGCGAGGATGTCCACCTCTTCGAGGCTGAGGCCGATGCAGTGTTGAAGGTGCACGTTTGGGCCGAGAATGGCGCTTTCGGGGTCTTGCCAGGCCATGCGGACGTGGCCGGCGAAGGCGTCGGAATGGATGCGGGTGCCGTATTTGGCGGCGAGGGCCTTTACCCTTAGTCCCTGCATCCGGTCGTCCAGCGTGGAGCGCGTCGCCCGATCGGGCGTCGTCGGGTTGGAGGGGTCGATCGAGGGCATGATGGTGAATGGCGTGACGAAAGCCTTGATGCGGCCATCGGCGGTGCCGTTGACCGTCTGGATGACAGCCTCGGCGCCAGCCATCAGCGCGTCGAAGCTGACCGAGCGGCGCACTGGCTTGCCATCGACCCAGCGCGTTGTCGGGTGTGGCCACGGCATGCCGGCTGGGCCGGTGCAGACGATGTCGCGCAGGCCGACTTCGGCATAGCCCTTGGTCTGGTTGATGGCGAAGGTCGGGTCGTCGCTACGTGGCGCCGAACCGACGACGCTGACCGAGGTGGTGACGCCCATGCGCAGGCGATCGACCGCGGAGATATAGCCGTCGGCCAGCCAGAACTCTGGTGTCGTGTAGTGAAAGTACATCGGCGTGACGACGCGCATCCAGAGCGACGGCGTATCGGCGCCGAGGGTCTTGATGAGCGAGTGGCCGGCATGGCCGTGTGCATCGACAAGGCCGGGAATGACCGCCCTGCCCGCGCAATCGATCAGACGATGTTGCGGGTAGAGCGGGAGGAGTTCCTGGGTCGTGCCGACGGCGACAATGCGGTCGCCGCTGATGGCCACCGCGCCATCCTCGATGATGGCGCGGGCGGGGTCCATGGTCACGACGGTGCCGTGGACGAGGAGCAGGTCGGACATATGCTTGTTCCCTGGATTTATCAGTCGAGACGGACGAGTTCGCGCGGAAAGTCGGTGATCCACTTTGCCCCGGTGGCGGTGACGAGCGCCATGTCGCCGATACAGACATGGCCGAGGCCGGGCAAAGTGAAATTGGGATGGATTTCGAAGATCATGTTTTCGGCGATGAGGGGCAGTTTGCCATCTTCACTGCGATCGCGCTCGGGGTTGACGGCCTGCACGTAGCTTGGGTCGGAATAGTTGACGCCAAGGGCGTGGCAGGACTGGAACCGGAAGGGGTCGTTGGCGCGGGTGTAGGGGCAGAAGGCGTCGATATCGGCTTCGAGCGTATCGACGAGGTTCTGCATCGGGGCGCCGGGAATGAGGGTCGCAAGAGCGCGGTCCTGCATCTCGACCATGCGGTTCCAGGCATCCTGCATTTCCGGGGAGATCGGGCCGCGGACGCCGGTGCGCAGGCATTGGCCGAAATGGCCTTCATAGGTGACGGTGGCGCCAAGCTGGACGCGGTCTTTGGGACCGAGCGCTTCGTTGAGTTCAAAGAGCTCGAAATAGGTGGTGGGCGGAGCTTCGCCCGTGGCGAGCCAGATGCTGGAAGAGTCGGCACCGAGCTTGCGGCCGGCCAGTTCGGCTTCGGTCATCAGATCGGAGGGTGTTGTTGCCTGCAGGCGAGCGAGGTCCATCACTCGTTCGATCATGGCGACGGAGATGTCGGCCGCCTTCTGGTGCATGGCGACTTCGTCGGCGTGGCGCACGAGGCGGAGGGCATCGAGGGCGTCGCCGAGGAAGACCTGTTCGCTGACCATGCCATCGAGAGCCAGCTTGAGCGGCGCGGGCATGTAGGGCGTGCCTGAGACGCCGATCTTGCCGCCAAGAGCGCCAAGTTCGCCGAGGCCGGTTTCGAGCAGTTTTGCGAAGGGCGCGATAGGGCCATAGGCGCGGGCATCGGCGAAGAAGCTGCAGCGCTGATTGAAGACGCGGGTGTTGTTGGGACCGGCCGAGAGGATGATCGCCCTGCCCTCACGCGGTAGCAGCATGATCGTGCCGGCTCCCTTGACGCTCCAACCGGCGAGATAGTGGAAGGGGCCGCCACCGCCCAATGCGCGCGGGTGGGAGAAGATCATCAGCACGTCGACACCGGCGTCGCTCATGATGCTGCGGGCCGCGGCGATGCGCTCGAGGAGGCGTGCGTCGGAGATGCGGTCGATCGTAGAAAGAAGGGTCATCAGCGAATTCCTGAGCTCATGAGGCCGCGCACATAGTAGCGCTGGAGAATGATCGCGATTGCGACCAGCGGGATGGTGACGACGGTGACGCCGGCAAAGAGCGGACCATCGAGAGGGAAATTGGGAACGCTCTTGAAGCCGGAAATGGCGACCTGGGCGATCTGCATGTTGGGGTCCTGGATGATGACCAGCGGCCAGAGATAGGCGTTCCACGACCAGATGAACTGGATGAGGACGAGGGTGGCGAGGGCCGGCTTCACGTTTGGCAAGGCAATGCGCCAGAAAATTTTGAGCGTCGAGGCGCCATCGACGCGGGCAGCATCGTCGAGTTCGACCGGGATGGACTGGAAAGCCTGGCGCATCAGGAAGATGCCGAAGGGGCTGCAGGCGAAAGGCAGGAAGAGCGCTGGATAGGTCGAGACCAGCCCCATGCCGCGGACCACTTCATAGAGGGGGACGAGGATCACTTCGAGCGGCACGAAGGAGGTGAGCAGCAGGATGATGAAGATTGTGTCGCGCAGAGGAAAGCGCAGGCGGGCGAAGGCGTAACCGGCCAGCGTCGAGGTGATGACGGCGATGAGCACCTGGCCGCTGCTGGCGATGATGGTGTTGAGCAGCGTGCGGCCGAAGTTGAGCTGGAAGAACAGGGCCGCGTAATTGTCCAGCGTGGGAAAGGGCGGCAGGAAGGTCCAGACCGTCAGGGGATAGCGGAATTTGACGACGTCGTCGGTGGTCTTGAGCGAGGAGAGCGCCGACCAGACGATGGGGAAAGCAAAGACGGCAGCGATGAGCAGGAGGCTGATGGCGCCGATGACCCGGCGGGTGGTCCAGAGCGAGGCGCGTTTCTCGACGATGGTGGCGATGTTGGTGGCGGGAAGGGTCTGGTCGGACATCACGAGGCTCCGGCTTTGCTGCGCAGGGTGACACCCTGGATGATGGTGATGACGACGAGCATGAGCAGCATCACCACCACGCTGGCGGCCGCCTGGCCCGGCGAATTGAAGAGGAAGGCCTGAGCGTAGGAGAAATAGGCGAGATTGGACGTCTGGCCGTTGGGGCCGCCCGAAGTCAGGATCTGGATGGGGGTGAAGAGACGCGCGGCGGCAATCGTGGTCATGAACAGCGCGAGGATCAGACTGGGGCGCAGCAATGGCAGGGTTATGCGCCAGAATTTGCGCCACGCATTGGCCCCATCCATGGAAGCCGCCTCGAAGAGGTGCGGCGGGATGGCTTGGAGGCCACCGAGGAAAATCAGCATGGGCAGGCCGACGTCCTTCCAGGCGATCATGATGACGATGGAGACGATGGCGAGGTTGCCATCGGTGAGGAAGGGTTGGGTCGGCATTCCCATGGCGCGGAAGATGGCGTCGAAGAGTCCACTGGAAGGTTGGTAAAGCTGGTTCCACATCAGGGCCGCCACCGCTTCTGATGATGCGAGTGCGGCGAGGATGGCGCCGCGGGCGAAGGCGGTTCCCGGCATGCGCTTGTCGAGCAGCAGGGCCAGACCCAGCGCCATGGGGATGATGACCACGATCATCAGCACCATGTAGACGAGCGAGACCCAGAAGGCGGACTGGAAGGCGGGGTCGGCAAAGATCTGCTGATAGTTTTCGAAGCCCGCCCAGCCGGTGGCGCGATGGGTGAAGGGATTGAACGAGCGAAAGCTGTTCATGATGGCGACGATCAGCGGCCAGATCCAGAAGATGCCAAGGCCGGCCGCCGCCGGGATCACCATGAGCGGGCCGATGGCGAGTTCGCCTCGTCGGGTCGGATTTACGGAAAAGCCGGGGAATTTCATCGTCGCAAAATCCTCGTGGAGCAGGACCGCCCCGCCGAAGCGGGGCGGCTTTCGGGCTTACTTGTACTTGGCGAGGAGACCATCGATCTGGGTGGCGACCTGATCGAGGCGCGCCTGCGGATCGGCGCCGAGGGCAATGTCCTTCACTGCCGGATTGATGGCGCTGAAGTAATCGAACCAACCGACAGACTTCGGCGGGCCGAAGGCGTGGTCGGCGACATTGGCGCCGAGCAGCAGGCGCTGATCAGAAGCATATTCGGGCAACGCATCGACCAAGGTCTTGCGCACCGGCATCGAGCCCCAGGCGTCGTGGAAAGCGAAGCGGTTTTCGTCATTGCAGATGAAGGCGAGAAGCGCGGCGGTTTCGGCCGGATACGGCGTGCCCGAGAAGATGATCGGGGAGTCGGCGACGGTGGTGGTGTAGGCGATGGTGCCCTTGGGGGCCGGCGACATGCCGAAGTTGAACGGCTGGCCGGTTTTCAGGAAGCGCTTCACCGTGCCGGTGCCGCTGAAGGTGATGGCGGCAGCGCCGCCGCGGAACTGGTCGGGTACGACTCCGGTGGGCGTATAGCCATTGGTGAAGACGGTCTTGTAATTGGCCAGGCCCGCTGCCGCTTCGGCGGTGTTGACGTAGCCGGTGGCGGTGAAGCCATCTTCGGACACGCCGAGGAAGGTATTGTTGAGCGAAGAACCCTTTTCGGCGTTCGGGTCGCCCATCATGCGCACCCAGATGCTTTCGAGCTGGGTGTAGTTGGAGCCCGGCCCGCCATTGCCATAGCCAGAGGCCGCAAGAGCGAAGGTCTGTTCGTCGCCCGAGGAGCGAAGGGCGGTGGTCACGTCATCGAAGCACTGGAGATATTCTTCCACAGTCCAGCCGCCATCGTATTCGGCGACTTCCGGCGGCGGGGTGACGCCGATCTTGTCGAAGATATCGCGATTGAAGGCCATGTAGACCGGGTTGGTTTCCCAAGGCAGACAAACCAAGTTGCCGTCGATGGTCGCGGACTCGCGCAGCGGGGCGTAGACGTCGTCGATGAATTCGGGGGAGAGGAACTGCTGCAGCGGCAGGGTGAGTTCGCCGGCGGCATAGGCCGAAGCGAAGTCGTTGCGGCCCATCATGATGTCGGGCGCGGCGCCAGAGGCGACATA
>NZ_JBEVLL010000250.1:0-26154 GCF_040509215.1 Devosia sp. | reverse complement strand
GCGGCCTTGCGGCTGCGCTGGTTTCGCTCGCGCTTGTCTCTCCCGTCCTCGCTCAGGAATGGAAGACGGAATACCCCGAGCTGACCATCGGCATTTCCTCGGGCGAAAACGAAACCGACGCCATCGCCCGCACTCAGCCCTATGCCGATTATCTCAGCCGTGAGCTGGGCGTGCCGGTGAAGATCGTCCGCGGCACCGACTATGCCGCCGTCATCGAAGCCATGCGTGCCGGCCACGTGCAGTTCGCTTCGGTTGGCCCTGCCGCCTATGCGCTGGCCCGCAAGGTCATGGGCGAGGATATCGCTCCGGTCGCCGTCACGCTCGATCAGGATGGCAATCTCGGCTACTTCTCCGTCATCGCCGTGCGCGCCGACAGCGAGTACCAGTCGCTCGAAGACATCAAGGGCAAGTCCTTCGCCTTTGCCGATCCGAACTCGACCTCGGGCTATGCCGTCCCCTCTTATTATCTCGCGACCGAACTCAATACCTCGGCCAACGAATATTTCAGCGAAGTCGCGTTCTCCGGCGGCCACGAGCAGAGCGTCATGGCGCTCGTCAACGGCACGTTCGAAGCCGTTGCCACCCACTGGCGCAATGAAACCGCCGGCAATATCCAGACCATGGAAAAGAAGGGCCTGATCCCGGCCGGTTCGACCCGCATCATCTGGAAGTCCCCGGTGATCCCGAACACCCCGGTAATGATGCTGACCACCCTGCCGCAGGACTTGCAGGATGCGTTCAAGACCGCGCTGATGGCGTTCCCGGAAAAAGACCCCGAAGGCTTTGCCACCTACAGCAACGGCACCTCGAGCGGCTACGTCGAAGCCAAGCACGAAGACTATCTCGACGTGATCGCCATCACCGAGTTCAACGCCGAAGAGCGCCGCAAGAACGGCAACTGATCCCTTTCCAACTGACCGGCGCGTGTCCCATGCGCCGGTCTTTTCATTTGCGAGGGCCCCGTGTCCAGTTTGACCCCCACCAATGGCCGGCTGTCATCGACGACACGGGAGGAGCGCCTCCTCTCGTTCGAAGGGCGCTATCGCCAGCAGCAGTTCACCCGCCGCAACTGGACGCTTGTTTATGGCGCGCTGTTCCTCGCCGCGCTCATCGGCTCCGTTGCCGTCAGCGATTTCAGCATTCCGGGCCTCGTAAAGGGCCTGCCCATGGCCTGGAACTACATCGCCGGCACGCTGCCGAAACTGACCATCGAGAATTTCTGGGGCGATCTGGCCAATTGGTATTGGGGCTTGCGCTTCTGGTTGCGCCTTCTCGTTGAAACCATCCTCATGGGTTTCGTCGGCACGGTCCTTGGCGGCGTCCTGGCGCTGGCCCTCTGCTTTCCGGCGTCGCGAAATCTCGTCGAGAATACCGGCATCTATTTTGCCGCGCGCCGCGCGCTCGAATTCTGCCGCACCGTGCCCGAGCTGGTTTTTGCGCTGATCTTCGTCTTTGCGTTTGGTCTGGGGCCATTCGCCGGCGTGCTCGCCATTGCCGTTCACACGGCCGGGTCGCTTGGAAAACTCTTTGCCGAGGTCAATGAAAACGTCGATCCGCGTCCCATCGAGGGCGTCCGTGCCTCAGGCGGCAATTGGCCGATGATCATGCGTCTCGGCGTCGTGCCGCAGGCCCTGCCCAATTATGCGAGCTACCTGCTGCTGCGCCTCGAAATCAATGTGCGTGGCGCCTCGGCGCTTGGTCTCGTCGGCGCCGGTGGCATCGGCCAGGACCTCTACGTCGCCATCCGCCAGTTCGAATATACCGACATCTCCGCCATCATGCTGCTTTTGATCCTGACCACCTCGGTCATCGACATCATTTGCGAAACCATCCGCCATCGCCTTATCGGCCACGATCTTGCAGCGAGTGCCTAAGCCATGAACACCGCTCAGCACGCCGACATTTCCCGTCTCCGCCGCAGCAATCCCGAAATCTTCAGCCGCCCGCTCGTCGAGCGCGTCCGCGAGTGGGGCCTGTGGGCCGCGTTTTTCGCCGTCTTTGCCTTTGGTCTGTGGTGGATCGACGCCTCGCCCATGCGCATCATCAACGGGCTCAACAAGCTCGGCATGCTGGTCGTCCTGATGATCCCGCCCTGGCCCGGCGACGGGCTCTGGGACTATTCGCGCGCCATGCTTGAAACCCTCGCCATGGCTTTCCTTGGCACCGTCATTGCCGCCGTGCTGGCCGTGCCGCTCGGGTTCCTCGGCGCCAAGAATATCGTGCCGAACTGGTTGTTCCACTTCAGTCTCCGCCGCTTCTTCGATGCGTTCCGCGGCATCGATGGCTTGGTCTGGGCGCTGATCTTCGTCTCCGCCGTGGGTCTTGGTCCCTTTGCCGGCGTCCTCGCCATTGCGGTGGGCGACGTGATGGTCCTCGGAAAACTCTTTGCCGAGGCGATCGAGAATGTCGACAAGAAGCCCGTCGATGGCGTCCGCGCCTCGGGCGGAAGTGACCTTCATGTCATGCGGCTCGGCGTCTTCCCGCAGGTCTTTCCGGTGATGATGAGCCACGTGCTCTATTTCTTCGAATCCAATGTCCGTTCGGCCACCATCCTCGGCATTGTCGGGGCAGGGGGCATTGGCCTGCAGCTTTCCGATCGCATGCGCATCAACAATTGGCAGGAAGCCGCCTTCATCATCCTGATGATCCTCGTCACCGTTTCGATCATCGATGCGATATCGCGTCGCATCCGCGCCAAATTGACCTGAAGAGGGCAGAATTTCTGCCCCTTGGAGGACCATGAATTTCATGTGACGACATCAGCATGCAAGTTAAGCCCAAAGTGGTCTTCTCAGGAGGCGTGAGCATCCCTATACCTTGGCAATAGATTCGAGCCTGAGGACTGGCCCCCTGCCTTCAATACCAACCGACTTCGCCCTTCCCCTTCTCTGCATTCTGCCATTTCTGGCAAGCGTGTTTGTATTGGCTGCTCCCGGTGAAAAATACCGGGGCGCGGCCTGGGTAACGGCGGTCGTTGCGGCCATTCTCAGTCTGTTGTCCCTTGCGCTCTTTCCCAGCATCGCCAATGGCGAAGTGCTGATCAGCCGCATCGAATGGGTGCCCCAGCTCGGGCTCAACCTCACCCTGCGCCTCGATGGCCTCGCCTGGCTCTTTGCCGTGCTCATCACCTGCATTGGCTTTCTGGTGGTGCTCTATGCGCGCTACTACATGTCGCCCAAGGACCCGATCGCGCGCTTCCATGCGCTGCTGCTGGCCTTCATGGGCGCCATGCTCGGCCTCGTCATGTCGGGCAACATCATCCAGCTCGCCATTTTCTGGGAGCTGACGAGCCTCGTCTCGTTCCTCCTCATCGGCTACTGGTATCACCGTGGCGATGCCCGCGATGGCGCGCGCATGGCGCTCATCATCACCGGCACGGGTGGCCTCGCACTTTTCGTCTCCATGCTCATCATCGGCCGCATCGTGGGCAGCTACGAGCTTGACGATGTCCTGGCCTCGGGCTCGCTGATCGTTGAAAGCCCGCTTTATCCGGTGGCGCTGATCCTGTTCCTCCTCGGCGCTTTCACCAAGTCGGCGCAGTTCCCGTTCCAGTTCTGGCTGCCCAATGCCATGACCGCGCCGACCCCGGTTTCGGCGTATCTCCATTCCGCAACCATGGTGAAGGCGGGCGTCTTCATCCTCACCCGCTTCTGGCCGGTCATGCATGACCACCAGCTCTGGTTCTGGATCGTCACCTATACGGGGCTCGCAACGCTCATCTTCGGGGCCTATACCGCGCTGTTCCAGCGCGATCTCAAGGGTCTGCTCGCCTATTCGACCATTTCCCATCTCGGCCTCATCACCACGCTTTTAGGGATGGGCACCCCCCTTGCGGCAGTTGCCGCCATCTTCCACATCGCCAACCACGCCACCTTCAAGGCCTCGCTCTTCATGGCGGTGGGCATCATCGACCACGAGACCGGCACGCGCGACGTGCGCAAGCTGAGCGGTCTTCGGAAATACATGCCGTTCACGGCGACCCTCGCCATCATCGCCAGCGCCGCCATGGCCGGTGTGCCGCTGCTCAACGGTTTCCTCTCCAAGGAAATGTTCTTCACCGAGACGGCCGAGTTCGATCCCAACGTCTTCGTCAATCTCTCCCTGCCGATCGGCGCCACGCTCGCGGGCATGCTCAGCGTCGCCTATTCGATAAAGTTCGTGCACGGAGTGTTCTTCGGGCCGCCTCCGACTCAGCTTGAAAAGGTGCCGCACGAGCCCCCGGCGCTGATGCGCCGCCCGATCGAAATCCTGGTGCTGATCTGCCTCGCCGTCGGCATCATTCCCGGCATCACCATCGCGCCCTATCTCGCCGCGGCCGTGCATTCGGTTCTGGGCGCCGAAACGCCCTATTACAGCCTCTCGGTCTGGCACGGCTTCAATCTGCCCCTGATCATGAGCATCATCGCCATGGTGGGCGGGGCGGTCATCTATGTGCCCTACTACCGCAAGCTCAGGGACATCGACGGCGTGCCGCTGACCCGCGGCCTTGTCGGCCAGCGTGTATTCGAACGTATCCTCGTCACCGCCACCAATCGCTGGGCCCGCCATTTGGTTGGCGCCTTCGGCACGCAGCGCCTGCAGCCGCAGATTTTCGTCGTCATTTTCCTTGCTCTTGCCGCCGGCATTGCTGCTGGCTGGACGCGCATGGGCAATCTGCCGCTGCCCGACAGTTTTGATCCGGTGCTGGGCCTCGTCTGGCTCCTTGGCGGCATCAGCGCCATCGCTGCGGCGCAGCAGGCAAAGTTCCATCGCCTTGCCTCCATGATCCTCATGGGCGGCGCGGGTCTTGCGACTTGTCTCACCTTTGCCTGGTTCTCGGCCCCCGACCTGGCGCTGACCCAGTTGCTCGCCGAAATCGCCACCACCGTTCTTATTCTTCTTGGCCTGCGCTGGCTGCCCAAGCGCAGCCCCGTGCCGGAAGGTACGCCATGGGCCGCGCGGTTGCGGCGCTATCGCGACGTTAGTCTTGCGGGTCTCGTCGGGCTCGCCACGGCGCTTGCGAGTTACGCCGTCATGACGCGCTCGGCGCCCGAGGGTATTTCCGACTTCTTCCTTGCCAATGCCTACAAGGAAGGCGGCGGTACCAATGTCGTCAATGTCATGCTGGTCGATTTCCGCGGCTTTGACACCATGGGTGAAATCACGGTGCTCGGCGTCGTCGCGCTGACCGTCTTCGGCCTGCTGCGCCGCTTCCGTCCGGCTTCCGACAGCGTTGAGAGGCCCGAGCAACAGCGCGTGCTCGACGATTATGCGCCCGGTTCCGGCGACAGTGTCGCCGACGACTTCCTGCGCATTCCGGCCCTGATCATGAACTGGATGTTCCCGGTCGTCGTCGTCGTCGCCATCTATATGCTGATGCGCGGCCACGATCTGCCGGGCGGCGGCTTCATTGCCGGCATCATCATGTCGCTGGCCTTTATCCTGCAATATCTCGCCGGCGGCACCCGGTGGGTGGAAGAACGCCTGCGTATCCTGCCACTGCTCTGGATTGGCTGGGGTCTGCTCCTCGCCCTCCTCACCGGGCTTGGGGCCATGGTGCTCGGCGCGCCCTTCCTTACCTCGGCCTTCGCCTATGCCGACATTCCTCTCATCGGCAAGGTGCCGATGGCCACGGCGCTGATCTTTGATCTCGGCGTCTTCGCCCTCGTCGTCGGCGCGACCGTGCTGATGCTGATTGCCCTGGCGCACCAATCCATTCGACGGCCGAAGGTCGCGGGCTCCAACAAGCCCAAGCAGCGCGCGGGGCTCGACAAATGGAACTGACCCTTGCCATCGCGATCGGCATTCTCTCCGCTTCCGGCGTCTACCTGCTGCTGCGTCCGCGTACGTTCCAGGTGATCATCGGCCTGTCGCTGGTCTCTTATGCCGTCAATCTCTTCATCCTCTCGATGGGTCGGTTGCGCATGGATGCGGCGCCGATCCTCTCAGGAGCCGATGCCAATATTGCCGATTATGCCGATCCGGTGCCGCAGGCGCTGGTTCTCACCGCCATCGTCATCGGCTTTGCCATGACGGCCCTGTTCCTCGTCGTGCTGCTCGCCGCCCGCGGCCTCAGCGGCTCCGACCATGTTGACGGAAAGGGGGATTGAGATGACTGGCATGAACCACATCGCCATCCTGCCGATCCTCATTCCCATGGCGGCGATGGTTTTCAACCTGCTCGTGGGCGATGGACGCAGCAATCGCCGCATCATCGGCATCAATATCGGGTTCAGCGTGCTGTTGCTGCTGGTCTCGATCCTGTTGCTGACGGTCCTCGCTCAATCGAGCACAGCCGCCGCTGCGGTCTATCCGCTCGGCAATTGGCCAGTGCCTTTCGGTATTGTGCTGGTCGCCGACCGATTGGCGGCGGTGATGGTTCTGACAACCTCCATCCTGTCGCTGGCCGCGCTCATCTTCGCCTCGGCCCGCTGGCATAGCCGCGGCACCAATTTCTTTCCCCTCTTCCACGCGCTGGTCATGGGGCTCAACGGCGCCTTTCTCACCGGCGACCTTTTCAATCTGTTCGTCTTCTTCGAGCTTCTTCTGGCCGCGTCCTATGGCCTGGCGCTGCATGGCGGCGGGCGCAATCGCGTGCGCGCGGCGATGCACTACATCGTCATCAACCTCGTCGCGTCCTTCCTGTTCCTGATCGGCGTGGCGCTGATCTATGGCACGACCGGCACGCTCAACATGGCCGATATTGCCCGGGCGGTGCCCAATATCGCAGCCGACGATCTCGGCCTTTTCGAAGCCGGCGTTGCCGTCCTCGGCATCGCCTTCCTCATCAAGGCCGGCTCCTGGCCGCTGCACTTCTGGCTGCCCAATACCTATTCGTCGGCCGCTCCGCCGGTGGCTGCGCTTTTTGCCATCATGACCAAGGTCGGCTTTTACGCCATCCTGCGCCTCTGGACCCTGGTCTTTGCCAACCAGACCGGACCGGAACTGGTCTTCGGACAGAACGTGCTGTTCGTCCTCGGCATTGCGACGGTCGCCTATGGCAGCGTCGGTGCCCTCTCTAGCAAGGCCCTTGACCGGCTGGCGAGCTATCTGATCCTCGTTTCGGCCGGCACGCTGCTCCTCGCAGTGGCCTATAACGTGCCCGGCGTCACCACCGGCGCGCTCTACTATGTCGTCGTGGCAACCCTTGCGGCAGGAGCGCTCTTCCTCCTCAAGGACGTCATAGACCAGGTGCTTCCTGCCGAAGCGCAGATCCTTGCCGTGTCGCTCGAATTCTATGGCGACGAAGAAGACGTGATCGATGAAGACCAGGAGGTCAGCCGCAGTTTTCCTGCCGCCGCGACGCTTCTGGGTTGGTGCTTTGCCATCGCGGCCATCGTCATGGCCGGCTTGCCCCCGCTTTCGGGCTTTCTCTCGAAATTCGCCATGCTCTCCGCCGCCTTTGGCGCGGCGAACGCGCCGACGGCGGCGACCTGGTGGCTCACTGGGGCTCTCATCGTTTCTGGTCTCTTCGTGCTCATCGCCATGGTGCGCAACGGCATCAATATCTTCTGGACCTCGCTGCCCGATGATGGCGGATTGAGTCTGCGCCCGCTCGAAATCGGTCCGATCATGGTGCTGCTGGCGCTCTGCGTCCTCATGGCCGTCTTTGCCGGGCCGGCCCTGAGCTATTTTGCCGATACGGCCGCGTTCATCCACGCGCCGCAAAACTACATCGATCTGGTCCTGCCGAAAGGAGACGCCTCATGAGACGTCTCCTGCCGCATCCGATCCTTGCCGGTTTCCTGCTCGTTCTCTGGTTGGTCCTGCAGCAATCGGCCGGGCTCGGTCACATCCTCTTCGGCGGGGTGATCGCCATTGCCGTGTCCATGGCCGCGAGCGCCATCATTCCGGAACGCATCACCATCCGGCGGCCGCTCAAATTCATCCAGCTCATCTTCGTCGCCGGGCTCGACATCATCCGCTCGAACCTGGCGGTCATGTCGGTGCTGTTCCATCCGCGCCCCAACCCGACGGCCGGGTTCATCGAGATGGACCTGACCCTCAAGAACCCCTTCGCCCTGGCCATCCTCGCCGTCATTCTCACGGCGACCCCGGGTAGCGCCTGGCTCGAATATGATCGTGCGCGCAGCACCGTTCTCATTCACGTCTTCGATCTCGTCGACGAGAAAGAATGGGTCGCAACGGTCAAGAAGCGCTATGAGGCCCTGTTGCTGGAGATTTTCCCATGAGCGTCGCCATTCTCGAATGGAGCCTGTTCGCCGCGCAGATCATGCTCGGCCTCGGCATGCTGGCAACGCTCTATCGCATGGTCGTCGGCCCACGCGCGCAGGATCGTATCCTGGCGCTCGACGCGCTCTACGTCGTCGCCCTGCTGCTGCTCATCACCCTCGGCATCCGCACCAATTCGCAGGTCTATTTCGAGCTGGCCATGCTCATGGGCCTTTTGGGCTTTGTCGGTACGGTGGCACTGGCAAAATTCCTCATGCGCGGCGAGGTGATCGAATGATCTCAGACCTGCCGCTCTGGCTCTCGATCCTCGTCTCGGCCTTCGTGGTGCTCGGCGCCCTGCTGACGATGGCCGGCTGCTTCGGCCTCGTTCGCCTCAAGAGCTTTTACCTGCGCATCCATGGCCCGACCATGGGCACCAGCATGGGCGGCGGGCTGATCCTTCTCGCCTCGGCGATCTATTTCACCGTGACGCGCGAGCGTCTGGTGGTGCACGAACTGGTCATCTTCCTCTTCGTCACCCTGACGACCCCGGTGACGCTGATGCTGCTCGCCCGCGCCACCCTGTTCCGCGACCGTGTCGAGGGTAATGAAGGCGTGCCGAAGCGCCCGGAAAAGACCGAGACTCCGGCCTCCCCCTAAAGACCCAGCCGGTCCTTGAGCTCATACCACCATGAGCCGAGGGTCGAATATTGCGCCCGGAACATGCGTCCGCCCGGGAAGGGGATCCAGGGCAGGTCGGCAAAGACGGCGAAGCGGGTGAAATCGCCCCTGATGGCTTCGGAGAGAATGCGCCCAAAAAGGTGCGATCCGGTGACGCCGTGGCCGGAATAGCCATGGGCGAAGTAGATACGATTGCCCAGGCGCCCCATCTGCGGCACGCGCGAGAACGAGAGCGCGAAATTCCCGCTCCAGGCGAAGTCGACGCGCTCGCCCTTGAGCTGGGGAAACACCTTGTCCATGTTCGGCCGCAGCTTTGCCACCACGTCAGCCGGGTCGGTACCGCCATAGACGACGCCGCCGCCAAAGATCAGGCGATAGTCGGCGCTGATGCGGAAATAATCGAGAATGTAGCGCACGTCCTCGACGCACATGCCGGTGGGAAGCAGGGCCTCGGCGCGCTCCTTGCCGAGCGGCGCCGTCGCCATCATCTGGGTCGAAACCGGCATGATGCGGGAGGTGAGCTGGGGCACCACATTGCCCAGATACGCATTGCCGCAGACGACGGCGGTCTTGGCCGTCACCCGACCATTGGCAGTCTCGACCACGGCGCTATCGGCACTCTGGCTGACCTTGGTCACCGGGGAATGCTCGTAAATCACCCCGCCCAGTCCCTCAAATGCATTGGCTTCGCCGAGGACGAGGTTGAGCGGGTGCATATGCGCGCCCGAATGGTCGATCATGCCGCCGGCATAGACGTCCGAGCCGATATGCTTGCGGATCGCCTCGCGGTCGAGCAGCTCGTGGTCGTTCATGCCATGGCTCTGCCAGAGGGCCTTCTTGGCCTCGAGATCGCGCATGTGCTGTTCGGTATAGGCGGCATAGATATTGCCGCGCTTGAGGTCGCAGTCGATGCCGTAGCGTTCGACCCAGTCATAGATGATGCCGGCACCTTCCTGCACGAGGCCGCCGACAAAGTTGGCGGTCTTTTCGCCATAGCGCTTGCCGATGGTGGCAAGGCTGGCATTGAGCCCGTTGACCACCTGCCCGCCATTGCGCCCCGACGCGCCCCAGCCGACTTCGGCGGCCTCAACCACGACGACCTTCAACCCGCTCTCGGCCAGATGAATGGCGGTCGACATGCCCGAATAGCCGGCGCCGACGACGACGATATCGGCCGTCACCTCGCCTTCGAGTTTCTTGGTCTCGCGGATGATGTTTCGCGAGGCGGCATAGTAGCTCGGCGGATAGGCCGAATTGGCGTTTGGAACTTCGGCCATCACACAACCTCGAGATAGGCTGAGAATTCGAGATCGGTCACCTGCGAGGCAAAGCCGGCAATCTCCTGCCGCTTGCAGGCCAGCAGCATGGATTGCAGCGTGGCATCGAAAATCCGCGGGATCATCTCGCCATCCTCGAAGGCGTTGACCGCCGAGGCCCAATCGGCCGGCAGCTTGGGCAGGCGTTCGGAATAGGCGCGGCCCTTGAAGGGTTTTGGCGGTTTCAAACCATCCTCGATGCCGACGAGCGCGGCACCCAGAATGCCGGCAAGGACGAGATAGGGATTGGCATCGGCGCCGGAAACGCGATGCTCGATGCGGCGCGCCTTGGGATTGCCGCCGGGAATGCGCAGGGCCGTGGTGCGGTTTTCATAGCCCCAGGAAATGGCGCTCGGCGCATGGGTATCGGGGCGCAGGCGGCGGTAGGAGTTGAAATGGGGCGCAAAGAGCAGCGTTGATTCCGCCATGCCCGCCAAGAGGCCGCCGACGGCATGCAGCATCACGTCCGACCCCGTCTCGGTGCCGTCGTCGAAGACATTGTTGCCCGCCGCGTCGTTGAGGCTGAAATGCACGTGAAAGCCATTGCCCGAGCGCATGCCATAGGGCTTGGCCATGAAGGTGGCGACGAGCTTGTGCTTGCGCGCCACGCCCTTGACGATGCGCTTGAACAGCACGGCGTCATCGGCCGCCTTCAGCCCGTCGGTGTGGAGCAGGTTGATCTCGAACTGCCCGACGCCGTTTTCAGCGACGGCCGTATCGGCCGGCACGTTCTGCTGCTCGCACTGCAGGTAAACGTCGCGGAAGAACTCGCCAAAATCCTCCAGCTCGTCGAGCGAGAGAATGGCGTCGGAGTCGAGGCGTTTTCCCGTATAGGGCGAAATCGGCGGCGTCGCCGAATCGGCTTCCGGGTCGACGAGATAGAATTCGAGCTCGGTGGCGACAACCGGCTTGAGGCCGATCTCGGAATAGCGACGCAGCACATGGGCAAGAGCCTGGCGCGGATCGCCGAGGAACGGGGTGCGCGTATCCTGAAACAGCCAGAGCGGAATCATGGCGCTGGGGCGCGTCGTCCAGTTGATCGGCAGGGCGCCACGGCCGGTCGGGCTACAGATGCCGTCGACGTCGCCGCTTGAATAGACCATGGGATTGCCCACGATATCCTCGCCCCACACGTCGACGCCCACGATCGAGAGCGGCATGCGGATGCCGTTTTCCCCGATGCGTCGGGCCTGGTCGATGGGGATGCGCTTGCCGCGCATAATGCCGTTGAGATCGCAGACAGCCGTGTGCAGCACTTCAATTTGCGGGTTCTGTTCGAGCCAACTCACGATGTCGGTATTCACGCTCGCTTCGATGCTCATGCCTCGTCCGTCGACTTTTGGTGCGTTACGGCGTTACCCTAGCAGGAGCCTTCACCTGAGGGGAAGGCAGCTAGGCATTTTCGCGGGAGCGAGAAGAAAATCATGCAGCAACGGCCTCTTATCGGCGTCATCGCCTGCGAGCGTCAGGTCGAGGGCGAGCCCGCCCAGGCGGTCAAGCACCGCTATCTCGAGGGCGTCGAGCGCCACGCCAATGCCGTGCCGGTCATCATTCCGACCAATCAGCCGGAGGCGAACGCGGCCGAGATCGTCGCCCGGCTCGATGCCGTGCTGCTCACCGGCAGCGGCTCCAATATCGAGCCTGTCCGCTATGGGTCACGGGCGCCGGCCCAGGCGCCGACCGATCGCGGGCGTGATCTCTTCGGTCACGCTTTGATTCGCGCAGCCATCGACGCGGGCAAACCGGTCTTCGGCATTTGCCGTGGCCTGCAGGAAATCAATGTTGCCCTCGGCGGCACACTTCGCGATCTGCGCGAGGCCGATCTTGCGCAAAAGCACCATGCGCCGGCCGAGGCCGATCTCGGCGACACGTTTGGCTATGGGCACCAGGTCGAGGTCGTGGTCGGCAGCATGCTACAGCGCTTCTCGGGCAGCGGCAGCCTTGCGGTCAACAGCGTTCACTATCAGGCCATCGACCGCCTGGGCGAGGGTCTGGCGGTCAACGCCATCGGACCCGAAGGGGTGATCGAGGCGATTTCGGCGACCGGCACGACGGCCCCGGTCTTTGCCGTACAGTGGCACCCCGAATGGCGCCCCGAGGGGCGCTCGCATGATCTGGCATTCTGGAATTATCTCGGCGAAGCGGCCCGCGCCGATTATCTACCCGCCGCTCAATTGGAGAAAAACGCATGACCGCTTTCGAAACGCATCTTTTTATTGATGGCGGTTTCGTTGCCGGCCAGGGAGCGAATGAAACGGTCTTTGAGCCCGCGCTTGGGACCACGCTTGCCCAGGTTGCGTCGGCCAGTCCCGATCAAGTCGACCTCGCGGTCCGTGCGGCACATAGAGCCTTTGCCGTCTGGTCAAAAACCACGCCGCGCGAACGCAGTGCGGCCCTGCTGGCCATTGCGGACAAGATCGAGGCCGCGGCCGAGACGCTCGGGACGATTGAATCGCGCAATGCCGGCAAGCCGCTGCGCTATGCGCGGGGCGGGGAGATCGGCAATGTCGTCGACGTCTTCCGTTTCTTTGCAACTGCCGTGCGCAATATGCCCGCTCCCGCGGCGGGCAATTACCGCTCGTCTAATCGCCTTAGCCTGGTGCGCCGCGACCCCATCGGGGTGATCGCCCAGATCGCTCCCTGGAACTACCCGCTGCTCATGGCCGCGTGGAAGATCGCGCCGGCTATCGCGGCGGGCAATACCGTCGTTATAAAACCCTCGGAACTGACCCCGCTGAGCCTTCTTGCCCTTGGCAAGATTTTCGCCGAGGTGCTGCCACCCGGCACCGTAAACATCATCTGCGGCAATGGGCCGGATGTGGGCCAAAGACTCATTTCGCACGATCTGGTGCGGATGATTTCGCTGACCGGCGACGTGCGCACCGGACGCGCCGTCTTGCAGGCCGCGGCCGGGCCGATGATCAAGCGCACTCATCTCGAACTGGGCGGCAAGGCCCCTGTTATCGTTGCAGCCGAAGCCGATCTCGACAAGCTGGTCGAAACGCTGCGCGAGGCGAGCTTTTACAATGCCGGGCAGGACTGCACCGCCGCCTGCCGCATCTTTGCCGACAAGACCATCGCTCAGGCGCTGACCGACAGGCTCGAAACCATGGTCGGCTCGCTCGTTTATGGAAAGCCGGAACGCGATGATGTCGAGTTCGGCCCGGTGATCAGCGCGCGGCAGCACGAGCGGGTGGCGGGGTTTGTCGATCGCGCGAAAAGTAGTGGCGCCGACGTCATGCAGGGTCGCGCGGCCGACAAGGACGGCTTCTTCTTCGCCCCGACGCTGGTTGCCGCGCCGATCGATGCCGAGATCGTCCAGAAGGAAGTGTTTGGCCCCGTTCTCAGCATCACGCCGTTCGATACGATCGAGACCGCCATCGGCTGGGCTAATGCCTCCGAATATGGCCTTGGCTCGTCGGTCTGGTCGCGCAATGCGGAGCAGGCCTTGGCCATGGCAGACGCGCTCGAATATGGCGTCACCTGGATTAATACTCACGGCGTCATGGCGACGGAAATGCCGCATGGCGGCATGAAGAATTCCGGCTATGGCTCCGATCTCTCCATGCAGTCGCTGCTCGACTACACCCAGATCAGGCACCTGATGTTTGGCTAGGCGGCGGTCCTCACGGCGCCCGGAACATCTGCGGCGTCGAGGGTAACGTCTGCGAGGACGACCAGCGGCTTGCAGGCGGCGAGATTGTCGCTGTCGAGCGTGAGGATGACGACGTCATAGAGCTCGGCGAGCGCCTGGATGAGGATGCGCACGGATTTGGCGCCGGGATCGAACTGCGCCTGCCGTCCCCAGGGCACGAGCGCGGCGTCGTGAGATCCGCTGCCGTGAATGATATCGGCAAAGGACGCGAGGCCCTGCGAGAGGTCGCTGATCCCCAGCGCCCGGCCGCGGTGGCGGCTGGCGGCGTCGACCAGAACCACGCGCCGACCCTGGCGTTCATATTGGCCGAGAAGCCGCCGCGCCGCCGCTCCCATGTCGCCCTGGCAGCGAATTGCGACGATGCGGGCATCGTCCAATCCGCCGGCGGTCGGCTGTGGCGGGGCCGGGCTCTTTTTCTCTTCGACAACCGGACTGACGGCCGCTGGCTCGGGCAGCCACGCCGCCTCGACGGGCGCGTCGGGCAGGGATGGTGTGTCGAGCCAGTTATGTGCGCTTGCCTCGGCAAATTCCATTTCGTCGACCGGCGCGTAAGCGTGCTCGTCCGCGGGTTCCATGTCGTATTCCGGCTCGGCAGCCGGCCTCTGCCGGCGCGAGCGCAGGAAAGCAAATAGACCGATCTGGCCAAAGAAGGCCGCGCCACCGGAAAGAGCCAGAACGAGGTCAGTTCTAACCGGACGGGAAAGCGCCACGACCTTGGGCTCCGGCCGGTCGCCAATGGCGCCGGTCACGACGCTGCTATCGGCTACGGTTGGCGTCGTTGCGGCGATCAACTGGTCGCGCAGCCCATCTTCGAAGCGTTTTGCGGCATCGCGGTCGGCCGCGACGAGGCTCGCCAACTGCTGCATCCCCTCATCGAGATTGGCGGAAAGCTGGTCGATCTCTTCGAGCAGCACGCGCATGCGCGGATGGTTGGGCAAGAGATCGACGGCCAGTTTCTCGCGCTCGACTTCGAGCATGGCGAGTTCGTCGATCTGTCGACCAAGGCTGGGCAGGTTTTCGGCGTCGAGCGCGAGCATGGCATAATTGCCATCGGCGACGAGGGATTCGATGCGCCGCGCGCGGCTTTCGAGCCTGATCCGGTCTTCCCAGGCGAGGCTGAGCTTTTTCTGAAGCAGTTGGGTTGCCTCGTCGGTGCCCGGCACGCCGGCCGGAATGGCCGCTACTGCCGTCGTCGCGCCCTGTTCCGGCGTGGATTGAGATAGTGCGGGCGGCAATCCCGCCAAGGTCACGTAGCTTTCAGCGAGGGCTGCCACCATGGCCTTTGCCCGCGCCGGGGTGCTGGCCGTGGCCGTGAGTTCAAGACTTGCGCCATTGTCGGCCGGCTGCAGGGTCAGGCGCTTGCCCAGCAAGGCTGTCGTGTCGAGTATCCCGCCACCGTCGCGGCGCAGTTCGGCGACCGTATCGGGCGTCAGCCGGGAAACGGCGTCGCCCAGATGCTGCTGGTCGATCAGCCTTTCGGCTTCACGGGCCGCTTCGCTGCCGGTCGGCACGCGTAGCGCCAGGCTGGCCTCAAAGGTCTGCGGGCTGAATTGGATGGCGGCGAAGGCGATGAACATCACCACGGCCGTCGCAGCGGCCATGCGCGGCAGGCGCGGCGCCAGGGCCACAAGAAATTGTGCCCCACTATTGCGGGCAGTAACCTGCTGCATGAATTTGCTGATCATCGTCGCTTCCGTTCAGACAGAACGATGACGCAACGTGGTTAATATTCCCCAAACCGACCTGCAAATTGCAAGTGGGGTGTCCTCGATCAGTGGGCGTTCTGCCGCGTGCGCGGGGAGAAAACGGTCAGGAGCACGATCCAGATATCGAGCAGCACGGACCAGTTCTCGGCATAGTAGAGATCGTGCAGCGTGCGGGCTTCGATCTTGTCCTGGGTGGACGTATCGCCGCGATGGCCGTTGACCTGGGCCCAACCGGTAATGCCGGGCTTGATACGCTGACGCTGGGCGTAAAGCTCGAATTTTCCCGACAGCTCGTCGTCATGGGAAATGGCGTGTGGCCGTGGGCCGACAAGGCTCATCTCGCCGCGCAGAACATTGATGAGCTGTGGCAGTTCGTCGATGCTGGTGCGGCGGATGAAATGACCGATGGGCGTGATGCGCGGATCGTTGACCTGGGCCTGGCGCATGGCGTTGCCATTTTCCATCACCCGCATGGAGCGGAATTTCAGGATGTAGAAATTGCGGCCGTTAAAGCCGCGCCGTTCCTGGCGGAAGAGGGCGGGACCGGGGCTGGTGATGCGCACGGCGAGCGCCGCGGCCAGGAGGATTGGCGAGGTCACGACCAGTCCCAGCGCCGAGGCAAAAATGTCGAAGGCGCGCTTGAAGAAGCGCCCGGTCTCATTCATCGGCGCGCTCAACAGCCGCAGCGAACGGCCCGAGCCGAGCGGCACGATGTCGACCAGGTTGATCTTGCTGCCTTCAAAGCTGGCGCGCGGGTAGAGCAGGATATTGAGCGCGAAGGGACGGCAGGGCGCCAGCAAAGCGTCGATCCCGTCCATGTCCTCGAGATCACCCACCAGCAAGACGTGCTGGCAATTCTTCTCGACGCAGCCGCGGGCGAAGTCGGCGACCTCGCTGGCCGGCGGCAGCACGCCGCCAAGGCCATTGGGCAAAGTCAGGCTGGTCACGACCTGACCGCCTTGCTGCCAGATGCGCGGATCGGCGCGCAGGCGCTCGATCGAGGCGGCATCGCCGACGATGCCGAAACGTTCGACCTGCAACTGGCCGCGCGACAGCATGCGGGCGAGACCGCGATAGAGCATGACCCGCAAAGCCAGCAGCAGCAGCGGGGTCAAAAACAGCCAGGTCCAGAAAATCGGCGTCGGGGCCAGAGTCCGGCCGGACAGGGAAAAGTCGACGATGATCGCAAAGGCTGCGGCGCCAAACCAACTGAATACCGATTGCAGAGCAAAGGGCTGACGTAGATCGGCATAGGCCAGAAACTTGCGGCCGGCGCGCGTCGCAAAGAGGCAATAGACAAGCCCTGCCGCGGCGGCCATCGCAAGCGCGATCGGCACTCCGTAGCTCAGGATCAGCAATTGGCTGAGCAGAATCGCTATCAGGCCTTCGAACGCGCCGAGGCCGGCAGCCATGATGCCCCGACTGGGCAAGCGAAAGCGTCGCCGCCGACGCGCCTCTCGTCCCTCGAGGAGGATACTCATGTCAAATCCACCCGCCGCAAAGCACTGATGTTCTGCTTCCTTGTATCACCAATCCCAAAAAAATGCAGGAAGGGCTGGGACTTGAGTTAATAGGGACAATGTTATGGAAGCCGTTAACTTCTGTTTGCGAATTAAGCTTTGATAAGGCTGGGACCGTTAGTGTTCTGGCCGACAAAGCGGCTCAAAATCGCCGTTTGCGGCAAGCGGGGGCGAGCGCAGTCTATGGCATCTGCAGGTCTTGTTGGGACTTCGCGTCGGATTGAGCTGACACGATTTGCGTCGCAGCCGCTGTTCTGGTTGTCGCTGGCCTTGATTGCGCTGGTGGGCCTATTGGCTCTGCCCGTGGTCGTGCCGATCGGGCCGATGTATTGGGATACCTATCTCTATCTCGATGCCGCGCATCGTATCGCCAGCGGACAGTTGCCGAGCGTCGATTTTTCCATGCCGGTCGGCCCGCTCGGCTACTATCTCTTTGCCTGGGGCCTCGAGCTCTTTCCATCCGCCCAGCCTCTTCTCCTCGCTCAATGGGCGCTGCTTGCCGTCGCCGCGCCGCTCATGGCCGTGGTGCTGTGGGAGGTTTCGAGCCGCGATCGCGCCCTTTCGCTGCTGCTGCTTGTCTCCTTCCTCATCTTCGCCATCGCGCCATCCAATGCGCAATTCTATCATCCGCTGCCTGGTCTTGATGGCTTCGGCATCTACAATCGCCACGTGGTCGTACTGCTCTATGTGCTCGTGAGTGGTCTTCTGTTCCTGCGCGATGGGCGAAAGCTGGCCATTTTCTGCGCCGCCACCATGCTGGCGCTGTTTCTCACCAAGATTACCGGCTTCCTCGTAGGGGGTCTTTTCGGCGTCACCGCCGTTCTCGCCGGGCGCCTCAAATGGACGACCGTCCTTCTTGCCGCCGGCATTTTCCTTGTGCCCCTCCTCGCGCTGGAATTGCTGACCGGGATGGTCTCGGCCTATCTGCACGATATTTCCCAGCTTGCCGGGAATAACTCTTCGACGCTCTTGCCGCGCTTCCGCACGGTCGTCACCAACAAGCTCGATGTGCTTTTGCCAGCGGCGCTCCTGGCGCTCGTGCTGCTCGTCGTCGAATGGCGCGATGGCCGTCACCGCCTGTTTGACAGCAGCTTCGTCTGGTTCTCCGTCGCCGTTGTCGGTGGCATCATTTTCGAGACGCAGAATACCGGCAGCCAGGAATTCATTTTCATCTGGCCGGTCCTCGCGCTCATCCTCGTGCGCATGAGAAACCTCAAAGGTCACTGGAAGACTGCGGTTCTGGTGCTGGGCGCCTTTGCCATCGTGCCGACGATGACGACGATCGTCTCCAAGAGCGTTCGCGCCGCTGCGGCAGGCGTCACCTATGCGCAGCTCGAAGCGCCCTTGCTGAAGAATATCGGCCAGGTTTCGGCGCGCTGGGACATGATCCAACGCGCCGAGCTGATCGAGCCCCACTATGTCGATTTTCGCCCATCCTACGAGGATCTGGCAGACAAGGAGCAACTGCCCAACTGGCAGTATTTCTCCGACATCGACAATCAGGTGCAATGGGTGCTCTCGGCCGAAGGCGTGGTCGAAGGCCTCCTCGCCTTTGAGGCCGAAAACAATATCAGGCTCGCGGGCCTGATGACGCTCGACTTCACCGACCCCTTCCCTTGGATTCTCGATCGCCAGCCGACGCCGCATCTGCAGATCGGCGCCGATCCAACCCGGACCATTGGCAGCCTGACGCCCGAGATCAGGGCGGCAATCGAAGCGACGGACGGCGTATTGCGCACCAATTGCCCCGTTACCTGGGCGCGCCGGGATATCGAAGCCACTTATGCGCAGGCGCTGACCGGCCGGACAGTGGTCGCCCTCAATCCCTGCTGGGACCTGTTGCTTCGCGCGGGTATTCTGCCGTCATAGCAAACGAAAAGGCCGGGCTGTTGCCCGGCCTTTTGCTTCTAGTCGGTTCGTTTCTCAGCCCACCTGGGCCCGGACGAAATCGGTCACGATCTTGACGACGCCGCGCGACAGGACCTCGTCGAGCGCGGTGATGAATTCATCGACATTGTCGCGCGTGCAGATCAGCGGCGGCTCGAGCCGGATGACGTTGCGGTTATATTCGGTGAAGGCGACGAGCACGCCGTGGTCGCGCAGCAGATGGCTGCCGATGAAGCCGGGCAGCGAGCCCTTGAGCTTGTCGTCGAGCGCCGCCACGACCGGACGCAGCACCATGGGCAGGGTCTGGGAGAAATCGTGGAATTCGAGACCCACCATCATGCCGCGACCGCGCACATCCTTGAGGAGGGTCGGGTACTTGGCCTGCAGCTCGCGCAGCTTTTCGATCAGGTAGTCGCCGGTTTCCGCCGAGTTGTCGATCAGGCCCTCGTCATAAAGCACGTTGAGCGCTTCGATCGAGGTGATGGAAGCTTCCCCGATCCCGCCGAAGGTCGCCATGGCGTGGATCATGGCGGTCTTCGAGGTACCATAGGCCTTCATATAGACGTCGCGGCTGGCGATCATGGCGCCCACGGCCGCCTTGCCGCCGCCGAGCGATTTGGCGAGCGCGGTCACGTCGGGCACGACGCCATAATGCTCGAAAGCGTAGAATTTGCCGGTACGGCCAAAGCCGCACTGCACTTCGTCGGCCACCCAGAGCACACCATACTTGTCGCAGAGCGCGCGCAGTTTCGGCCAGAATTCGGCCGGTGCCTCGATGATGCCGCCGCCGCCCTGCACGGTTTCGAGCACGATGGTGCCGATGCTCGGGTCGGACTTGAAGGCCAATTCAATGGCGTCGATGTCACCAAACGGCACGCGCACCGTATTGTCGGTCAGTTTGAACTGGCCGCGATAAAGCGCGCCATCGGTGATCGAGAGCACGCCCTTGGTCTTCCCGTGGAAAGAGTTTTCCGCGTAGACGATCTTGGGACGGTTCGGGCCGGCAGCGCGTTCGGCAACCTTGATGGCCGCTTCCATGGCTTCGGAGCCCGACGAGCCCAGAAACACCATGTCGAGGTCGCCCGGCGAGCAGGCGGCAAGGTTGGCTGCCAGTGCCGTCGCGTATTGCGAGAGGAAAGCGATGGCAATTTCCTGGCGCTTTTCCTCGGCAAACTTCTTGCGCGCTTCGAGAATGCGCGGGTGGTTGTGGCCGAAGGCGAGCGAACCGAAGCCGCCGAAGAAATCGAGGATCTTTCGGCCGTTCTGGTCGAAATAATACATGCCCTCGGCACGCTCGATCTTGATCTTGTGAAAGCCCAGCAGCTTCATGAAATGGAGCTGGCCGGGGTTCATGTGCTCGGTGAAAAGCTCGTTCATCTTCTTGATGTCGAGCGCCTTGGCGTCTTCGACGGTCAGCAGATTGGGCTTCACGGTCTTGGTCTGGTGCGCTGGGGCGTCGGACAGTTTCATCACACTGCTCATGGGCGTTCTCCTCAGGCGGCTTTGGACTGGGTGGCGGACGCCAGCTCGGCGCCGGCAAGCTTCTTGTGGTATTCGGTATAGGCGGCGACGAGCATGTCCTCGTCGCGATACTGCGGCACCCAACCCAGTTCCCGCTCGCCCTTGGAGACGTCGAGAATGCACATCTCGTCGGCGATCAGGTATTGCTCGGGGTCCATGATCGGCATGTTCATGAGATCAAGCAGGTCGAGCGTGCGCTTCACCGCCCAGCCCGGCGTCGGCACCAGCAGCGACTTCGAGCCGGCATGCCTGATCAGCTTGGTCAGAAGTTCGCGCGTCGTCGGGGGATTGAGCGAGCCGAGGTTATAGACCTCGTTGGGCACGCCCGCGGTAAAGGCGGCATGGGCGGCCGAGGCACAGTCAAAGACCGAAATGAACTGGTAGGGGTTTTTGCCCGAGCCGATCATCGGCACCGGCAGGTTGAGATCGATCAACTTGAAGAGCTTTGCCAGAATCCCCAGGCGCCCCGGCCCGATGATGAGGCGCGGACGGAAGAGGGAAATGTTCATGCCCTTCTCGCGCCATTCGGCGGCGAGCAGTTCGGTCTTGTATTTGGAAAGACCATATTCCCCGAGCGGGGCGCAGGGATGGTCCTCCTTCTGCGGCCAGGTAAAGGTGTGGCCATAGACCATATCGGTCGTGAAGTGCACGAGCCGGTTGGCCCCGGCCTTGTCCATGGCGCGGATGATGTTCTCGGTGCCGTAATAGTTCACCGGGAAGAAGAAATCGTGCCGCTTGGCCCGCACCTGAATGGGCGAGAGCATCTTGGCCGAGAGGTTATAGACCATGTCGTCGGGCTTGATGCCGAGGCTGCCCACCGAGACGTCGCTCGTCACATCGGTCTTGATGAACTGGACATCGCGATAATGCGCCAGGTCGGATTTGACGATATCGGCCACGACCACCTCGTGGCCGGCGTTGAGAAGACGCGGGGCCAGATGCCGGCCAACGAAGCCATCACCGCCGAAGATAATGTGTCTCATGTTTGCTACCGCCCTAATTGTGAAAACTGTTGGTTTGTCTGGATGAACTGGGGATCAGGTTCGGGCCTGATCGAGGCTGGCGACGGTTTCCGTCGCTTCGACATGCTTGGTTCCGCCCTGCGCGATCAGCACCGTGCCAACGCAAATCAGGGCAATGCCGGCGATCTTGAGGGCGCCGAGGTCTTCCTTGAAAACCAGCCAGGCAAAGAGCGCGACCGCCACATAGGCAAGGCTGAGGAAGGGATAGGCGAAGGAGATATCGACCTTGGAGAGCACATAGAGGTGCGAGGCCATGGAGATGACGAAGGTCACGAGCCCGGCAAAGACCCAGGGATTGAAGACGATCTGGAAGATGCGCAGGATCGCCGTGTCGGCCGTGAAGCTGATCGAGCCAAGGTTCATCATGCCGGCCTTGAGCATGAGCTGGGCGGCCGCATTGGTGAAGACGGTGAAGAGGATAAAGGGCAGATAGGTCATGATGTCCTCTACTCGGCCGCCAGGGCCGGTGCGTGTGCGGAAAGGCTGAGCGCGGTGCGCCGCCAGAAATCGGATGAGAAGCGCGGATCGCGATAGCGTTCGAGCCGGCTCCATTCGGGAAAGCCTGATGCAAAGGTTGCCGCGCTCATGCGCTGGTCCTTGTAGGGATTGACCCGCCCGCCGGCCTCGGTCGTCAGGGCATCGAGCCTTTCGAGCAGGTTTAGGGTCGAAGCGCCGCGATTGGAAAAATCCATGGTCAGCGTGTAGCCGGGCCGCGGGAAGGAGAGGATGCCGGGTGAGGCCACGGCGCCAAAGCGCTTGAGCACGGTCAGGAATGAAGCCTGTCCGGCTTCGCGGCTGGCCTCGAGCATTTGCGGAATGATCGCGCGGGCCGCCTTGAAGGGAATGACGCTCTGGTGCTGAAAGAGCCCTTTTGGACCATAGAGCCGGTTCCAGTTCCCCACCGCATCGAGCGGATAGAAGAAGCTGCCATAGGGGCTGAGGCTCTTGCCCGTCTTGCGCGCCTTGGCGTGGAAGTAGGCGAAATTGAATGCCGTCAGGCTCAGACCGTTGAGCATGGAAAACGGCATTTCGAACGGCACGGAGAGGCGCGTCGCCGAACGCGCGGTTTGGAAATTGCCATTGTCCGCGTGATTGCCGGTGAGCAGCACACCCCGGTTGGACCGGGCCAGTTGGTCGACCCAGGCGACGGCATATTCGTTGGCAGCATCGGCGCCTTCGGCGAGATCGAAATAGCCTTCGAGATTGGAGAAAGGCGTGATCTCTTCTTCGATATCGAGCGAACCGACGCGCATCAACTTGATGCTGGCGCTGAGGATAATCCCGGTCAGCCCCATGCCGCCGATGGTGGCGGCAAAAAGCTCGCTGTTCTGGGTGGCCGAGCAGGCGTAGCGGGCGCCGTCCGACCGCAGCAGTTCAAAGCCGGTGACGTGGCAGCCAAAGGTGCCGCGAACATGGTGGTTCTTGCCATGCACGTCATTGGCGATGGCGCCGCCGAGGGTCACGAAGCGCGTGCCGGGGGTCACCGGCAGGAAATATCCATGCGGGGCCGCATGGGCGATGATTTCTTCGAGCGAGGTCCCGGCCTCCGCCGTGAGGATTCCCGTTGCCGCATCGAAAGCCAGAATGGCGCGGCGCGACCGCATCGGCACCAGCGCACCGGCATCGTTATGGCAGCTATCGCCATAGGATTTTCCATTGCCGAAGGCGAGCAAGCTGGGTCCACCGGCGCCGAGGCTCGCAATGGCGAGATCAGGCGCCAGCGCCTGGCGCGGGCGGCGGTCGATGCGGCCAAAACTGTCGAGGTTTGCCGCCATCAGATGAAGTTCCCGGCGATCATCAGCAGCGCGCCGAAGGCGACGAAGATCTGGCTGCGCCAATCCGTGGCAATGAACACAACCGGATCGTCATGCATCTCGCGCCGGTAGGCCAAGATCCAGATGCGGATGACGATGTAGAGAACGATGGGCACCAGCGGCCAGATCAGCCAGGGCGAGGAATAGTAGCCAATGATCTCCTGGCTCTGGATATAGAGCGATAGCACCAGGGCCGCCGTGAAGGCCGAAGAAATGCCGGCCTGGCCAACGATTGCCATGTCCTCGGGCCGATAGCCGCGTCCGGCAATGCGGTCGCGCTCGCTGACCTTGGAGGTCTGCAGCTCCACATAGCGCTTCACCAGCGCCAGGGAGAGGAAGAAGAACATGGAAAAGGCGATGAGCCAGAAGGAGAGCGGCAGGTCTGCCGCGGCCTTGCCGCCGATGATCCGCAGCGTATAGAGGCCGGCAAGGCAAAGCACGTCGATCAGCAGCATGCGCTTGACCGCCAGCGAATACGCGGTGGTCGCAACGATATATAGGCCGATCACCGCAGCGAAGATGGGCGGCAGGAAAATGCAGACCGCGATCGCCGCAGCCATCAGGCCACCAGATACGCTCAGCCCAAACGGGATCGACAGCGTGCCGTTGGCGAAAGGCCGGTTGCGCTTGGTCGCGTGCTGACGATCGAGCGGCAGGTCGAGAATGTCGTTGAGGATATAGATGGCAGAGGCCGCCGCGCAAAAGGCGACAAAGGCGCCCAGCGATGGCAGCAGAACATCGGGGTTGCTGATCTGGTGCGCCAGAATAGCCGGGGCAAAGACCAGCAGGTTCTTGAGCCACTGATGCACCCGCAGCATTTTCACATAGGTTTTCCAGCCCGGCTTGCTGGCTTCGAAGCGGCGGGCGCCGGTGTTCTGCTGATAGCGGTGCGCCGTGCGGTCGGGCGCAACGACGATGGCAGCGCGGGCTGCCTCGAAAACCGGGATATCGGCGCGGTCATTGCCGGCATAGTCGAAACCGCCCTTGCCGTAGCGCTCGACCAGCAGCGCCGCCTTGCGATGCGCTGCAAGGTTGATGTCCCCGGTCGAGGAATGAAAGGCGCTGAAGACGCCGAGATGGGCGGCAACGGCGCGCGCGAAGGGTTCGGCGGCCGCCGTTACCAGCACGATCTCGCGGCCGCTGGCTTTTTCGGCATTGAGATAATCGAGGAACTCCTGCCGGTAGGGCAGGATTGAGGCGTCAAAATCGATACGGCTGGCAATCTCGGCCTTGAGGCGCGCCTTGCCCTCCATGAGCCAGACCGGCAGCATGAACAGAAACAGCGGGTTTCGCTTGAGGAGCTGGAAAATGCCTTCCCACAGCAGATCGGCAGCAATCAACGTGCCGTCGAGATCGACTGCCAAAGGCAGATCCGTACTGTTCTGTACCCGCACGTTCATATCGCACCCTGTCCCGATGGACCGGCGCAAAGCGCTCTTCCGCTGCATGCAGCGATACCGAGCCGATTACGCCTGCCCAGCCAGATGTGAAGTTCACGCCTGACCAACTGCCCATCCTGGGCCTTGTATTTTGGGCGTGGCTTTTGCTCGTCGCGAAAGCCGCCGCCCGCACTGGCGTAAACTAGCGGCTCAACTTGTTAATTTGGACTAATGAGCGGGGTTTAGCTGCGTCAGAACAGTCGATCGGGCGGTCATAACTTGGATCAGGGTTTAGGGATCCTTTGTCGGATCCGTAAATTTTTAGCGACCGGCCGGCAGTTCAGCCGAACCCGTCCGCAGCGTCTTGAGACGACCGCGGATGCCGACAATGTTGAGCGCATAGGCGCATAGCCCATAGGTGAGAACGCCAACGAGCACGGGAAGCGCGATCTCCAGCGCTCCCATACCCGGCAGTGCGCGGTCTATCAGGTAGGTGGGAACCGCCATGCCAAGGATCGCGGCACCGACCTTGACGAAGGAGGCGGTATCAAGGGGCAGGGGATAGGCGAGGCGGCTTAGCGCATAGCCGATGACAACGCCCACTCCTTCCGAGATCACCATCGACCATGCGGCTCCCAAAAGCCCGAAGCGCGGCACGAGGACAAAAAGCCCGACCGCGTTGATGGCGCAGATGGCAATGCCCTGCGCGAGCATCAGTCCCGGCTTTTTCTGGATCTGAAAGCTGACATGCAGCAATTGGTAGGAGATGGAGCGGAAAAGCCAGGCAGCCGCAATGATCGGCACAAGATAGGTTGCCTCGACGCGAAACTCCTCGCCAAGCACGAGGGCAGCAAGCTTTGGCGCGATGATGGCGAGCCCCGCAATGGCCGGGGCCAATACCGCCAGCAGCAATTCGGTGCTGTCGACCATATGGCGGTCCACGGCGCCTTTGTCTTGCCGCGCCATCAACCGGATGGCGATCGGCGCGACGGCCGTGCCAATGGCAACGCCGGGAAAGAGGATGATCTGGCGCACGAGATCGGCCGAGGCGCCATAGATGCCGGCTGCATGTTCTCCCATCATGCTGGCCACTACGAGCCGGTCGAGCATGGTCTGCAGCACAAAGACCGTGCCCGACAGCGTCATCGGCAGACCAAAGGCCAGCATGGCCCGAAGCGTTGCCCGGTCGAACGGGTTTCGTGGTCCGCGCCAGACGAGGGTTGAATAGAACAAGGCGGTGACAAAGTAGGAAAGCGCAATGCTGGTCAGCAGCCCCATGCCGCCCAGGTTCAGGACCATGACCAAAACCAGCGATAGACCCAAGGCAGCGCCGGCACGCATGATCGTCGCCCACATATAGGGCTGCGTCTCCTGCCGGGCCCGGAAGGTCTCGAGGTAAAACTCGAAAAAGCCGATGCCGAAGGCCAGCATGATCGCGGGCAGCAGATAGGCAACGGAGTCAGGCGCAAAGGCCCCGATGCCAAAATAGAGCACCGGGATGA